>JBBQEF010000362.1:0-5229 GCA_038320445.1 Mycobacteriales bacterium | reverse complement strand
CGCCGCCACCTGGCAGCGGCTGCTGGCCGAAGCGTCCGCGGTGGGCGGCGACCGGGTCGCGCAGATCGACGCCTCCCGCGACGCCTGGTACCGCGGCTTCGTCGCCGAGGAGATCGAGGCGTTCTGCCGCACCCCGGTGCGCGACGACTCGGGCCGCGATCACGCCGGCCTGCTCACGGCGCAGGACCTGGCGGGATGGTCGGCGACCTACGAGGACGCGCTGGTCGTCGACGTCGGGGACGGGTGGAGCGTCGCGAAGCCGGGCGCGTGGTCGCAGGGCCCGGTGCTCCCGCAGATGCTGCAGTTGCTGCCGGGTGTGCAGTACGTCGACGGGGTCGCCACCGCCGACACCGTCCACCGGGCCGCGGAGGCCGCGAAGCTCGCGTTCGCCGACCGCGAGGCCTGGTACGGCGACAGCGCACCCGTCCCGCTCACCGAACTGCTCGACCCGTCCTACGCCGAGGCCCGCCGGGCCCTGATCACCGGCACCGCGTCGATGGAGTTGCGCCCGGGCGGCCGAGCACCCCGACTGGCCGCGTACGCGGCGACGCCGGGGAGGGTTCGCGGGGACGGCGTGAGTGGCCTCGGCGAGCCGACGGTCTCCCCCACGGGCGCGGTCCGCGGCGACACCGTGCACGTCGACGTCGTGGACGCCGACGGCAACATGGTGTCGGCGACGCCGTCCGGTGGCTGGCTGCAGAGCTCCCCGACGATCCCCGCCCTCGGCTTCTGCCTGGGCACCCGGGCGCAGATGTTCTGGCTCGACGACGGTCTCCCGTCCTCGCTGCTGCCGGGTCGCCGCCCGCGCACCACGCTGAGCCCGTCGATGGGGCTGCGCGACGGCGAGCCCGTGATCGCGTTCGGCACGCCGGGTGGCGACCAGCAGGACCAGTGGCAGCTGTGTTTCTGGCTCGCCCACACCGTGGGCGGGCTGGACCTGCAGGCCGCGATCGACGCCCCCACCTGGCATTCCACGGCGTTCCCGTCGTCGTTCGCACCGCGGGGCTGGGAGCCGGGCGGGCTGGTGGTGGAGTCGCGGCTGGGCGCCGCCACCCTCGCCGACCTGCGCCGCCGCGGGCACCTGATCGTCGACGCGGGGGAGTGGAGCCTGGGCCGGCTCTGCGCGGTCGGGCGCGGCGGCCCGATGCTGCGCGCGGCCGCCGACACCCGCAGCGGGGTGGGCGCGGCCGCGGCCCTGTAGCCCCGGGCCCTCGGACGCCGTACGGGGAGCGTCGATCCATGTGGCCGCGCACCAGAACTTGCGAACCGGCGCACGGGACCGTGCCGACTCGCGCACGGGAACGTGCCGGCTCGCGCGCGGGAACGTGCCGACTCGCGCACGGGTGCGTGCCGACTCGCGGGTGGTCAGGCGGGGCCCGGGATCGGGTGCAGTGTCGTCGTTCCGGACGGGTCGACCACCGCCAGCGCGTCGGCCACCGCCAGCCCGCGCAGCATCGCGCTGCCGGCGTGGGCCACCTCGGTGACCACGCCGTCGCGCACGCGCACCGGCACGAGCCGGGTGTCGTGGGGGTGCGCGGGCAGCGGCGGGCCGGGCGGGAGCGCCGGCAGCTCCCGGCCCCGCAGGCCGGTCAGCACCGGCAGCGCGAGGGTCAGGAACGCGACGAACGCCGCGAGCGGGTTGCCCGGCAACCCGACGACGAGCGTGCCGCCGGGCAGGCGCGCCAGGGTCATCGGGTGGCCCGGCCGGCACGCGACCCCGTCGACGACCAGCTCGGCGCCGATCCCGGCGAGCGCGGGCCGCAGGTGGTCGGCCGGGCCCCGCGACGACGACCCGGACACCACGACGACGTCGGCCGGGCTCGTGAGCAGCGCGGACGCCAGGAGCTGACGGGAGTCGGCCAGGCGGATCAGCTCCGTGAAACCGCCGCCCGCCCAGCTCACGAGGCCCGGCAGCATCGGCCCGATCGCGTCCCGGACGCGGCCCGCGCCCGGGATGCCGGCGTCGAGCACCTCGTCGCCGGTGACCAGCGCGGCCACCCGTGGCACCCGCCGCACCGGCAGCTTCTCGTAGCCCACCCCGGCGGCCAGGCCGAGCGCGGCGGGACCGAGCACGAGCCCGGCCGGGAGGACGTGCTCACCCGCGGCCGACTCCTCGCCGGCCCGGCGGACGTGCGGGCCGGCGCGGCCGTCCACGATGTCGCCGGCCCGGTCGGCACGCTCGTACGGGACGACGCCGGTGGTGCCCTCCGGCACGGCCGCGCCGGTGGCGATCTCGCAGGCCGTTGCGGGCTCCAGCGCAGCGGGTGTCGCCCCGCCGGCGCGGGCGGACGCGACCACGGTCCACGGTCCGGACCCGCGCACCGCGTAGCCGTCCATGGCCGAGCAGTCGGCGGGCGGGACGGCGACCAGTGCCGGCAGCGGGGCGGCGAGCACCGCGCCGAGCGCGTCGGCCAGCGCGACGGGTTCGGACGCCAGCGGCGGCGCGGCGGCGTGGGCACGGACGCGGGCCTCCGCCCAGCCGACGCGCGCCGCACCGGGACGCCCGCCGCCCGCACGCAGGCCGGTGGCCGCCTCGGCGTCCCCGTGCGCGCTGTACCCGGACATGGGGACCACTCTCGCCGCTGCGCCGGAGGGGCGCAAAGCGGACGGGGACCGGGCATTGTCGTGGAGGGACGCAATCGCGGGCGCACCGGCGGCGTCCTGGGATCCGGGAGGCGCGATGGAGTTCGGTGAGCTCGCGCGGCAGCAGCTGCCGCGGCTGTACTCGCTGGCGCGCCAGCTCGTCCACGAGGACGCCGAGGACCTGGTGCAGGAGTGCCTGCTCAAGGCCCACCGCAGCGTCGACGACCTGCGTGACGAGCAGGCAGCTCCGGCCTGGCTGACGCGCATCCTCGTCAACTGTGCACGTGACCGGTACCGGATGCGGGACCGCAGGCCGCGGGAGAGCCCGCTGCCCGACGTCGAGGACTTCTCGCTCTACCGCACGATCGCCGCCGAGGACCCGTTCCCGTACTCCGACTCGCTGCACCTGGACTTCCTGTGCCGTTTCGGGCCCGAGGACGTGTGGGCCGTGCTCCGCGGCCTGCCCGAGCTCTACCGCGTCCCGCTGGTGCTGGTGCACATGCACGACACCGCCACCAAGCAGGCGGCGCGGACGCTCGGGGTCCCGCTGGGCACGTTGCTGGCGCGGCTGCACCGCGGGCGGAAGCTGTTCGAACGGGACCTGTGGGACTACGCCGTCACGCACGACCTGCTGCGCGAGAGGACCCCTGAGGTGAAAGGGATGCCGCGATGATCCGTTGCGAGGACGCGATCCGGGAGCTGTGGGGCTATCTCGCGGACGAGATCGGGCCGGGCGAGCGACGCCGGGTCGCGGAGCACCTCGAAGCGTGTCGCAGGTGTTGCGGTGAGCTGGAGTTCCTCGGTGAGCTGCGCAGCTTCGTCGCGGCGGCGGGCGAGCAGCTGCCGTCCGATGCCCGCGTCCGCATGGAGACGTTCATCGCCACGCTGGAGGGGTCCGATGACCGACCCGATGCGCTCTGACCTGATGTTCCGGGCCGAGATCCAGGAGATGGTGCGCTCGGCCTACCGGGCGCTCACGCCGCCTGGCGGCCCCGGCGCGGTCTACTACGAGCCCGAGCAGCTCGCCGTACTGCCCGCGGGAGCCGTCGCGTGGTCGCTCGGCGTCGGCAACCCGCTGGCCCACGCCGTGCTGCCGCCCGGCTCGCACGTGCTCGACATCGGGTGCGGGGCGGGGATCGACGCGCTGCTCGCTGCGCGGCGGGCCGGCCGGGTCACCGGGCTCGACCTGCTGCCGGAGATGTGCGAGCGGGCGCGCACCCATGCCCGCGAGGCCGGGCTGACCAACCTCGACGTCGTCGAGGGGGAGATGGAGGCGATCCCGCTGCCCGACGACTCCGTCGACGCGATCGTCTCCAACGGCGTGGTCAACCTCTCGGCGCGCAAGATGCGCACGCTGTTCGAGTGCGCGCGGGTGCTGCGCCCCGGTGGGCACCTGTGCCTCACCGACGTCACGCTCGACGAGTCCGACCTGCCGCCCGAGGTGCTCACCCACCCCGCCGCGTGGTCGGGCTGCGCGGCCGGGGCGATGTCGGAGCGGGCGCTGATCCGCGCGCTCGGCCGCGTCGGGCTGGTGGACGTGGTGGTGCACGAGCGTCACCCGTTCGGCGTCGAGGACTGCGCGCGGTTCCCGCTGTTCACGCCCGACCTGCTGGCCGTCATGCGCACGGTGATCGCGCCGGAGCGGCAGCCGATGATCGCCACAGCGATCACCGTGACGGCTCGCCGACCCCTCCAGGACGCCGCCGGGCCCGTTGTTGTTGCATCGCCGCCGATCCGCAATGAGCCTGTTCCTGCCGCCGTCCTGACCGGCATGGAGAACGACGCGATCCTCGAGTTCAGCATCGGCGGCCGCGCATGCGGCGACGGCGTGAGCCGCGACCTGCGGGCCTGGTGGGCGGCGTGCCCGCCCGGCACCCGCACGCTCGTCTCCATGACCGACCCGTCGACGAAGGCCGACGTCCCGCCGCTGGCGCGGATGCTCGGCCACACCGTCGAGGGATCCATCGAGACCGGCGGCACGCTGCGCGTCACGGTCCGCACGAAGGGAGACCCGGAATGACCAAGATGATCTTCGGATGCTCGCACGGCAAGGACGACGTCGAGCGCGCGACACTGCCGTTCATCGCCGCCAACGTGGCGGCGACGGCGGGGCAGGAGGCGTACGTGCTGCTCACCGTGGAAGGCGCGTGGCTGGCCACCAAGGGCTATGCCGACGACATCCACTTCGCGGGGATGCCGGCGCTGCGCCCGCTGATGGACGAGTTCGTCGACAACGGCGGCGTCATCTGGGCCTGCGGCGCCTGCACGAAGCCCCGGGACATCACCGAGGAGCACCTGATCACGGGTGCGTTCATCGTCGGGGCGGCGAAGGTGGTCGAGGAGGTCGCGGGCGGGGCGCAGAACATCACCTTTGCCTGAACATCGTTGTGGAGTAGCGTTGTGGAATCACGTTCCACACCGCTACTCCACAACGCTGTTCCACAAGGAGGTTCCGTGGTGACGCGCAACCGGTCCGAGCGGGCCCGCGCCACCCGGGCCCGCGTCGTCGACGCGGCCGCGCCGCTGTTCGTCGGGCGGGGCTACCTGGAGACCACGATGGCCGATCTCGCCCGCGCCGCCGGCGTGGCCGTGCAGACGCTCTACCTCTCCTTCGGCAGCAAGGCCGCGGTACTGGAGGCCACGCTC
>JBBQEF010000361.1:0-5237 GCA_038320445.1 Mycobacteriales bacterium | reverse complement strand
TCCACGCTGATCACGACGTCCGGATGGCGGTCGCGGACGGCGGCCACGAACGGCACGACCCGGCGGATCTCCTCGGCGGCGTCGACGTCGGAGCCCGGCCCGGCCTTCACCCCGCCGATGTCGATGATGTCGGCGCCCTCGGCCACGAACCGCTCGACGGCGGCCATCGCCGCCTCGTCGGAGAAGGTGGCGCCCCGGTCGTAGAACGAGTCCGGGGTCCGGTTGACGATCGCCATCACCAGCGCGCGGTCCTGGGCGGGCTCACGGGTGCCGAAGCGGAGCGGGCGGGCCGGGTCGGTCACGCTGTCGATCGTGCCACGGCCGCACCTCGCAGGGCCTGTGTGCACGTCGCAGGGTCTACGACCCCTGCGACGTCACAGGTGGGGCTGCGAGGACGGGCACCGGCCGGGTGCAGGCGTCGAGTGCCGCGGCGACATCGGTGGTGACCACCAGGCGGTCCACGGCCGCGCGCTGCACGAAACCGCGGTCGTGGAGGCCGCGGACCCAGTCGAGCAGGCCCGTGTAGTGCCCGTCCGGGTCGAGCAGGACAACGGGCTTCGCGTGCATGCCGAGGTAGCCCGACGTCCAGATCTCGAACAGCTCCTCGCAGGTGCCCAGCCCGCCCGGCAGCGCCAGGAAGGCGCTGGCGCGGGCCTCCATCTGCGCCTTGCGCTCGCGCATGGAGTCCACCACGAGCAGCTCGTCGGCGTCGTGGTCGGCCCACTCGCGCTCGACCATCGAGCGCGGGATCACCCCGGTGGTGCGCGCACCGCCCGCCCGCGCGGCCCGCGCGACGGCGCCCATCATCGACGCGCTCCCGCCACCGGACACGAGCTGCCACCCCCGTGCAGCGATCTCCGTCCCGACCGTGGCGGCCAGCTCCGGGTACCGCGGGGGGATGGTCTGGATCGAGGCGCAGTAGACACACACCGCCACCCCCTGTGCGCGGGAAACGTCGCCTGGGCCGCCTTTTCCGCGCACGACCGGTGTCGGGTCCATCAGTGGGCCTCCTCCCACGCCCGGTAGGCCTCGTGCACCACGCGCACGGCGTCGTCGACGTCGTCGGTGAGGTGCAGCAGAGCCACGTCCTTCTCCCCGACCTTGCCGCTCTCCAGCACGGTCTTGGAGATCCAGTCGTAGAGCCCGCCCCAGTACTCGGTGCCGAGCAGCACCACCGGGAACTTGGTGACCTTCTTGGTCTGCACCAGCGTCAGCGCCTCGAACAGCTCGTCGAGCGTGCCGAACCCGCCGGGCAGGCACACGAACGCCTGCGAGTACTTGACGAACATCGTCTTGCGGGCGAAGAAGTAGCGGAAGTTGATGCCGAGGTCGACCCAGTCGTTGAGGCCCTGCTCGAACGGCAGCTCGATGCCCAGCCCCACCGACAGCCCGCCGGCCTCCGAGCAGCCCTTGTTCGCGGCCTCCATCACGCCCGGGCCGCCACCGGTGATCACGGCGAAGCCCTCCTCGGCCAGCGCCGTGCCCAGCGCGCGGCCCTGGGCGTACTCGAGGTGGTCGCGGGCGGTTCGCGCGGACCCGAACACCGTGACGGCCCGGGGCAGCTCGGCCAGCATCCCGAAGCCCTCGACGAACTCGGCCTGGATGCGCATGACGCGCCACGGGTCGGTGTGCACCCAGTCGCTGGGGCCGCGGGAGTCCAGCAGCCGCTGGTCGGTGGTCGAGGACTCGTTGCGGAACTCACGGCGCAGGACGACCGGGCCGCGCTGCCTCTCCTCGGGGCGACTGTCGCCACTCGTGCTCATGACGATCAGGGTAGTGAGGGCCCGTGTGTGGGCGCCCGGTGACGCGGGCCGACTCGAACGGGACCCGGTCGGGCGATCGGCGACATCCTCGGCCGCATGGCCGCGGACCCGATGGTCGGCCCCTCCCCACGCCCCCGAAACAGCAACCAGCCCGCGCGATGCGCCCCCGCCCGCCCCCGACAGCTTGCAGCCCGCGCGTTGCGCCCCCGCCCGCCCCCGACAGCCTGCAGCCCGCGCGAGGTGGTTCGGCCTGCCCCGGGACGGCAAGCGGCCCGCCCCCTCTGCGGCTCGGGGGGCGTGGTTTCTCGGCTCGTCAGCTCAGGAAGCGGCCCAGGACGCCCGTTGCTCGGGTGATCAGCCGCGTGTCCACGTGCTCCTCGCGGGTGTGGGCGAGGTTGGGGTCGCCGGGGCCGTAGTTCAGCGCGGGGATGCCCAGCGCGGCGAAGCGGGAGACGTCGGTCCAGCCGTACTTGGCCGAGGGAACGGCACCGGTCGCGGCCAGGAACTCCTGAGCGGCGGCCGTCGCGAGGCCGGGCAGCGCGCCCGGCGACAGGTCCGTGAGCACCACCTCTGAGCCGTCGAACACCTCACGCAGGTGTTTCTCCGCCGCGGCGGCGTCGCGGTCGGGGGCGAAGCGGAAGTTGACCGTCACCACGCACTCGTCCGGCACGACGTTGCCGGCCACTCCCCCGGCGATCTGCACGGCCTGCAGGCCCTCGCGATAGACGCAGCCGTCGATGTCCACGTCACGCGGGACGTAGGCGCGCAGCCGGTCCAGCACCTCGCCCGCCGCGTGGACCGCATTGTCCCCCAGCCAGGAGCGCGCGGAGTGCGCGCGGCGTCCGCGGGTGGTGACCTCCGCCCGCAACGTGCCCTGGCAACCGGCCTCCACGCCGCCGTTCGTGGGCTCGCCGAGGATCGCGAGATCGGCGTCCAGCCAGTCGCGGTGGTCGCGCTCGATGCGGCCGAGGCCGTTGCGGACGGCCTCGACCTCCTCGCAGTCGTAGAGGACGAGCGAGAGGTCGAGCCGGGGATCGGCGATCGTCGCCGCGAGGTGCAGGAAGACGGCATCGCCTGCCTTCATGTCCGACGTGCCGCAGCCGTAGAGCAGGGCGCCGTCGCGGTGACTCGGCAGGTTGTTCGCGATCGGGACGGTGTCCAGGTGCCCGGCGAGCAGCACCCGCCGCTCCCGGCCCAGGCGGGTGCGCGCCAGCACGGCGTCTCCCGATCGCAGCACCTCCAGGTGGGGGGCCTGGGCCCGCAGCGCGGCCTCGACCGCGTCCGCGAGCCCGGCCTCGTCGCCGGAGACGCTGGGCACGTCGACGAGCGCGGCGCAGAGGTCGGCGGGATCGGCGGTGAGGTCGAGCAGGGTCACCTCTCGACGCTACCGCCCGGTGACCCGCCCGTGATCGCCACCCGCGGGACCTGCAGGGACGCCGCGGCCGGCAGAGGCCCGTGTCGAAGCGGGGGGCCGCTGCCACTAGCGTCGGCCGTCGTGAGCACCCCGCAGCGCCACGAGGGCGCCTCCGGCACCGGCCTGGCCACCGTCACGCCCGACGGGACGGTGCTCGACACCTGGTTCCCCGAACCCGCGATCGGGTCCGACGCGCCCGATCTGGCGTCGACGTTGGAGCCGCTCGCCGGACCGGACGACGCCCGCGGCGTCACGACGGCCGTGGTACGCACCGCCATCGCCTCCCTGGCCGACCCGCCTGCCGACGCCCACGACGTCTACCTGCGGCTGCACCTGCTCTCGCACCGCCTCGTCGCGCCCCACGAGGTGAACCTCGACGGGCAGTTCGGCCTGCTCGCCAACGTGGCGTGGACCAATCACGGGCCCTGCGTCGTGGCGGGCTTCGAGCGCACCCGTGCCCGGCTGCGGGCCCGGGGGACCGTGACCGTGTACGGCGTGGACAAGTTCCCGCGCATGGTCGACTACGTGCTGCCGCCGGGCGTCCGGATCGCCGACGCCGACCGCGTCCGGCTCGGCGCGCACCTGGCCGAGGGCACGACGGTGATGCACGAGGGGTTCGTCAACTTCAACGCGGGCACGCTGGGCAGCTCGATGGTGGAGGGGCGCATCTCGGCGGGCGTCGTGGTGGGCGACGGCTCGGACGTCGGTGGCGGTGCGTCGATCATGGGGACGCTCTCGGGCGGCGGAAAGGAGACCATCTCCATCGGGCGGCGGTGCCTGCTCGGTGCGAACGCGGGCATCGGCATCTCGCTCGGTGACGACTGCGTGGTGGAGGCCGGGCTCTACGTCACCGCCGGCACGAAGGTCACCCTGCCCGACGGCAGCGCGACCGCGGCCCGCACGCTCTCCGGACAGGACGGCCTGCTCTTCCGCCGCAACTCCGTGAGCGGCGCGGTGGAAGTCCTCCCCCGCACCGGCGACGGCATCGCCCTCAACGCGGCGCTGCACGCCAACTGACGCGCCCGGCCGCCGGCGGGGACCACCACACTAAACTCGGCCGTTGTGCCCACCGCATCGCCGCGCCGGCCCCGGCGTGCCCTGATCGACCTCCCCCCGGCCCTCACCGTGACCCCCACGGACTCGCCCGTCCACCACGTCCGCGCCGCGCTCGACCTGCGGCTGCGCACCCTGTTGCAGCACGACCCGGGCACCCGGTCCGGGGTGGACATCGAGGACCTGCACCAGATGCGGGTGTCGGTGCGCCGGATGCGGGCCGCGCTCAAGGCCGCGCGCCCGCTGCTGGACGCCGCGTGGGCCGACGGGCTGCGCGCCGAGCTGGGCTGGCTCGGCGGCGCGCTGGGCCCGGTGCGCGACCTCGACGTGATGCTGCTGCGCCTGCGCGCGGAGGTCGCCACGTTGCCGGAGGTCGAGCGGGGGGCGGGCGGGGTTCTCGTGGCCGAGCTGGAGGAGGAGCACACGGCCGCCCGGTCGGACATGCTGCGCGCGCTCGACGCCCCGCGCTACACCGTGTTGCTGGAGCGGCTGGCCGACGCGATCCGGCTGCCGCTGCCCACCCCGTCGGCGACGCAGGCGCAGCCCGAGCTGGCCGACCTGGTCCGGGGTGAGGCCGCCCGGCTGGGCAGGGCCGTCCGGAAGGCCGGCGACGACCCGCCGGACGACACGCTGCACGCCCTGCGCATCCACGGCAAGCGCGTGCGCTACACCGGCGAGCTGGCCGAGCCGGGGCTGCGTGGCACCCCGACCGGCAGGTCGATCAGGCAGCTGCTCGGGGCCACGGCGGAGCTGCAGGAGGTACTGGGCGACCACCAGGACGCCTGCGTCACCGAGCAGCGCATCCGGGAGCTGCTCGACGGCCTCGGCGAGCTGCCCGACGCGCAGGTGGTGTTCGTCGCCGGGCGGCTCGTGGAGCGCGAGCGCACGAGGGCCGTCGCGAAGCGCGCCGAGTGGCTCGCGGCCTGGGCCGAGGTCGACGCCTGCGTCCGCGAGCTGTAGCCGACGCGCGTCGGCGGGCCCAGGCGCGCGTTGTACCGACGACGCGC
>JBBQEF010000360.1:0-5269 GCA_038320445.1 Mycobacteriales bacterium | reverse complement strand
GGCGGACGTCGTCCTCGTCTCCTCCGGCGCCATCGCGGCCGGCCTGTCGCCGCTCGGCCTGGCGCGTCGGCCCCGACCAGGTGCGCCACCAGCGCGGCGAGCCGGTCGTTGTCGCCGACGCGGATCTCGTCGGTGGCGACGGTGTCGTTCTCGTTGACGACGGGCAGCACGTCGAGGCCGAGCAGGCGCTCCAGCGTGCGCTGGGCGTTGCGGTAGTGCGAGCGGCGGATCATGTCGTCCGCGGTGAGCAGCACCTGCCCGATGGCCTGCCCGTGGCGGCCGAACGACGCGCCGTAGGTCTGCGCGAGCAACAGTTGCCCGACGGCGGCGGCCGCCTGCTGGGTGGCGAGGTCACGGGGCCGCTTGGCCAGGCCCAGCGGGGCGAGTCCGGCCGCGATCGCCCCGGACGACACGAGCACCACCTGGCTGCCGGCCGCGCGCCGCTTCGCCAGCGCGTCGACGAGCGCGTCGAGGCGGGCGGGGTCGAGCCCCCCACCGAGGCTGGTGAGCGAGGACGATCCGACCTTGACGACCAGCCGCCGCGCCGCGGCGAGCTGCAACCGCGCGTTCACGCCCGGCACCTGCATCGCACCGCGGTGGCCCTGCGGCGACTGAACCGGAGCAGTGTCACCATGCTGCGGGTCGGCGCGGGCATGCTCAGTCCTCGTCCGCGTCCGCCTGCAGGCGTGCGATCGCCAGCTCGGCGTCGGTGCGCGGCACGCGGCGGTCGTTGCGCGCGGCCTTGCGGATGTGGGCGGGCACGCGGTCGCTCTGCTCCAGGCGGACGTCGGTGCCCCGGCCGGTCATCATCGCGGCGATCCCGGCGGGTGTGCTCGGCTCCCACTCGAAGGTGACGTCACCGATCGTCACCGGGCAGCCCGCACGGGCACCGGCCTTCGCCAGCGCCTCCTCGACGCCGAGCCGGGCCAGCCGGTCGGCGAGGTAGCCGACGGCCTCGTCGTTGTCGAACGCGGTCTGCCGGATCCAGCGTTCCGGGCGCAGCCCGCGCACGATGAACCCGCCGTCGAGCTCGGGATCGTCGTCGATCGTGAACCCGGAGTCGTCGACGGCCGTGGGCCGCAGCACGATCCGCGTGGCCTCCACGACGGGTTGCGCGTCACGGTAGGCGCGCACCTGCTCCGCCATGGCGAACGTCAGCTCACGCAGGCCCACGTGGGTGGCGGCGGAGATCGCGTACACCGGCCAGCCGAAGCGTTCCGTGACGTCCGCGGCCACCAGCTCGGCCATGTCCGCCGCGTCGGGAACGTCGATCTTGTTGAGCGCGACGAGCCGCGGCCGGTCGGCCAGTTCCCCGCCCAGCGCCGGGGTGTAGCGGGCGAGCTCCTCCTCCAGCGCCTGGATGTCGGCGACGGGGTCACGGCCCGGCTCGAACGTGGCGCAGTCCACGACGTGGACGAGCACCGAGCAGCGCTCGATGTGGCGCAGGAAGTCCAGCCCGAGCCCGCGGCCCTCGGACGCGCCGGGGATCAGGCCGGGCACGTCGGCGACGGTGTAGATCTCCGAGCCCGCGGTGACGACGCCCAACTGCGGCACGAGCGTGGTGAACGGGTAGTCGGCGATCTTCGGCCGAGCCGCGGAGAGCGCCGCGACCAGCGAGGACTTCCCGGCCGACGGGAACCCGACGAGCCCGACGTCGGCCATCGAGCGCAGTTCCAGCACGAGGTCACGGGACTCACCCGGCTCGCCGAGCAGCGCGAAGCCGGGGGCCTTGCGCGCGTTGGACGCCAGCGCGGCGTTGCCGAGGCCGCCACGCCCACCCTCGGCGGCGGCGAACCGCGTGCCGGGGCCCGTCAGGTCGGCGATGATCTCCCCCTCGGGCGAGAAGACCACGGTGCCGTCGGGGACGAGCAGCTCGATGTCCTCGGCTCCGGCGCCGTTCTTGAACCCGCCCTGCCCCTGCTTGCCGTTGCGCCCCATGGCGTGCGGGCGATGGTGGAAGTCCAGCAGCGTGTGCACGCCGGGGTCGACGACGAGCACGACGCTGCCGCCCTTGCCGCCGTTGCCGCCGTCGGGGCCGCCCAGCGGCTTGAACTTCTCGCGGTGCACCGAGGCGCAGCCGTTGCCGCCCGCCCCCGCGGTGGCGTGCAGCACCACGCGGTCCACGAACTTCGACATCGAACTGCTCCTCAGTATCCGGCCCGGCCGAACCCCGGGCATCGTCGACGAACGAACGGACGTCCGCCTGCCGGCCCTCGGGCCGGACATGACAACGGCGGGCCACCCGAGGGGCGGCCCGCCGTTGTTCAGGATTCGGTCAGACCGCGACCGGCACGATGTTCACGACCTTGCGGCCGCGGGTGTAGCCGAACTCGACGGCCCCCTCGGCCAGTGCGAACAGCGTGTCGTCGCCGCCCCGCCCGACGTTCACGCCGGGGTGGAACTTGGTGCCGCGCTGGCGGATGAGGATCTCACCCGCGTTGACGACCTGGCCGCCGAACCGCTTGACGCCGAGGCGCTGGGCGTTGGAATCGCGACCGTTGCGGGAGCTGGACGCGCCCTTCTTGTGTGCCATGGCTGCGTCTCTCCTACTTCGAGATGCCGGTGACCTGGACCTTCGTCAGGGGCTGACGGTGCCCCTGACGCTTGTGGTACCCGGTCTTGTTCTTGAACTTGTGGATGCGGATCTTCGGGCCCTTGGTGTGCTCGACGACCGTGGCGGTGATCGACGCGGACGCCAGCGCCGCCACATCCGTGACGACGTCCTCGCCGTCGACCAGCAGCAGCGCGGGCAGCGTGATGCTGGCGCCGGGCGCACCGTTGATCTTCTCCACGGTGAGCACGTCGTCGACGGCCACCTTGTACTGCTTACCGCCGGTCTTGACGATCGCGTACATCGACGCACTGCTCCAAAGCTCGAGGGACGAAGCGCGGGACCGACTCGTTCGTGACGGTTCCACGCGGGCCGCAGCTCAGGCGTATGACCGAACGCGGCGCAGGGTTACCAGGGTACGGAAGCTGTTCCGGGAGGGTCAAACCGGGTCTCCACCTGCCTCACCGGCGGCGTCGACCACCGGCGGACCGGCAGGCCGGGATGCCGCCCGCCGGCGCGGCCGGGTGGTGGCCGGCGCCGGTTCGGGCTGCGGCGCGACGGCGACGGGCGCGGGTGCCGGCTCCGCATCGGCGGCAGGCTTGACGGCGGGGACCGTCACGACCGTGACGGCAGGCGCGTCACCGTCGGTGGCCGCCGGGGCCCCTGCGGTGCGGGTGACGCGGCCGCGACGGCGGGCCGGGCGCCCGTTCGGCGGAGCGGCGTCGGCCAGCTCCTCGATCGTCTCCTCGTGCGTGCGGCGCGCCTGTGCGGCGACCGACTGCTCGACGACGACCTCCTCCACCGCTTCCGTCGCGGCATCGGGCGCCGTGTCGACGACGGTGGCCGCGGCCGCCACCGGAGCAGCGGGTGCCCCGACGGCGATGGAGGCGCCGATACCGTCCGGGATGAGCTCCGGCGGGATCTGGCCGCGGCCGTTCTCGACCGGCGCGGACGAGGAGCTGTCGTTCTGGTCGCCGTCTGCGCGGCGGCCACGGCCCCCGCGCGAGCGGCGGCCACTGCCGTTCTCCGGCGCCGCGGGACGCTGCGGGGCCTCCGGCTTCGCCTCCACCGGCTCGGCAGCCACGATGACGCCCCGGCCGCGGCAGTGCTCGCACGGCGTGGAGAAGTGTTCGAGCAGCCCACCGCCGACGCGCTTGCGGGTCATCTGCACCAGGCCGAGGGAGGTGACCTCGGCCACCTGGTGACGGGTGCGGTCGCGGGACAGGCACTCGGTGAGCCGACGCAGCACGAGGTCGCGGTTGGCCTCCAGCACCATGTCGATGAAGTCGATGACGATGATGCCGCCGACGTCGCGCAGCCGGAGCTGGCGGACGATCTCCTCCGCCGCCTCCAGGTTGTTGCGGGTGACGGTCTCCTCGAGGTTGCCGCCGGACCCGGTGTACTTGCCGGTGTTGACGTCGACGACCGTCATGGCCTCGGTGCGGTCGATCACCAGCGTGCCGCCCGAGGGCAGCCACACCTTGCGGTCCAGCGCCTTGAGCAGCTGCTCGTCGATACGGTGCTCCGTGAAGACGTCGGCGGTGCCCACGTGCCGGTGGATCCGGTCGCCGAGCTCGGGGGCGACGTGGCCGAGGTAGTTGTGCAGCGTGTCCCAGGCGTCGTCGCCCTGGACGACGAGCCGCGAGAAGTCCTCGTTGAACTGGTCGCGCACGACCTTGACCAGCAGGTCGTGCTCCTCGTAGAGCAGCACCGGGGCCTTGGGCTTGCCGGGGCCGGTCTTCTCGGACTTCTCCTTGATGACGTCCCACTGGACCTGCAGGCGGCGGACGTCGCGCTCCAGCGCCTCCTGGCTCACGCCCTCCGACGCCGTGCGGATGATCACGCCGGCCTCGCTGGGGACGATCTCCTTCAGCATGTCCTTGAGCCGCTTGCGCTCGACGTCGGGCAGCTTGCGGCTGATGCCCGCGGCGCCGCCGCTCGGCACGTACACGAGGAACCGGCCGGCCAGGCTGATCTGGGTGGTCAGCCGGGCACCCTTGTGGCCGATCGGGTCCTTCGTGACCTGCACGAGGACGCTGTCGCCGCTGCTCAGGGCCTGCTCGATGCGGCGGGCCTTCCCACCGAGGCCGGCGGCGTCCCAGTCGACCTCGCCTGCGTAGAGCACGGCGTTGCGGCCGCGCCCGACGTCGACGAACGCCGCCTCCATCGACGGCAGCACGTTCTGCACCCGACCGAGGTAGATGTTGCCGACCATGGACGGTCCGGTGCCGCCGTCGCGACCGGCGCGGTCGCCGATGAAGTGCTCGACGAGGACCGTGTCCTCCAGCACCGCGATCTCCATGCGGTCGCCGCGCTCACGGACGACCATCGTGCGGTCGACCGCCTCACGGCGGGCCAGGAACTCCGACTCCGACAGGATCGGCACGCGGCGGCGGCCGGCGTCGCGGCCGTCGCGGCGGCGCTGGCGCTTGGCCTCGAGGCGCGTGGAGCCCCGGACGCTCTGGACGCCGTCGCCCTCGTCATCGGTGGTGTCGCGCCCGCGGGGCTGGCGCACGCGCGTGACGGTGGCGGGCGGGTCGTCGTCGGAGGCGTCGGATTCCTCGCCTGATCCGCGGCGACGGCGACGCCGGCGGCGACGACGGGAGCTGCCGGCCTCGCCGTCGGCCTGATCGCCGTCCTCGTCGCTCTCGTCGTCGTCGGTGTCCTCGGAACCCGCGGATCCGGACCCCGCGGCCGCATCCGAGGTCTCGCCGGCCT
>JBBQEF010000359.1:0-5270 GCA_038320445.1 Mycobacteriales bacterium | reverse complement strand
CACATCCCGATCCGGCCCGGCACCGACGGCGCACTCGCGCTCGCGATGATGCACGTGATCATCAACGAGGGCCTGACGGACGAGGCGTACATCCGCGACCACACCGTCGGCTACGAGGAGCTCGCGCGGCGGGTGCAGGAGCACACGCCGGAGTGGGCGTCGGAGCAGACCGGCATCCCGGCCGACGACATCCGCACGCTGGCACGGGAGTACGCGACGTCGTCGCCGTCGATGATCCGGATCGGCGTCGCCATCGAGCGGCACGCCGGCGGTGGCCAGACCGTGCGCTCCATCGCGTGCCTGCCCGCGCTCGTGGGCGCGTGGCGCGAGGTCGGCGGCGGCCTGCTCCAGCTGCCGCTGTGGGCGTTCCCGGTGAACTGGGGTGCTCTCATGCATCCCGAGCTGGCGACGCCCGGCACGCGGGTGGTCAACCAGTACCTGCTCGGACGCGCGCTCACCGGCGAGATGGCGCTGGACCCCCCGATCAACGCGCTGATGGTCTACAACTCCAACCCGCTGGTGGTGTGCCCCGAGCAGGACAAGACGGCCGCCGGGCTGGCGCGCGAGGACCTGTTCACCGTGGTCAGCGACCACGTCCTGACCGACACCGCCCGCTACGCCGACATCGTGCTGCCCGCCACCACCCAGCTCGAACAGCACGACATCATGTTCAGCTGGGGTCACTTCTACGTCACGCTCAACACCCCGGCGGTCGAGCCGGTGGGCGAGGCGATCTCCAACACCGAGCTGTTCCGCAGGCTCGCCGCGCGCATGGGCCTCACCGATCCGTGCTTCACCCGCACCGACGAGGAGATGATGGCCGAGGCGTTCGACTGGACCGCACCGGCGATGGAGGGCATCACGCTGGAGTCGCTGCGCGAGACCGGATGGGCGCGGCTGAACCTGCCGGGCCCCGACGAGTACGCGCCGCACGCTTCAGGTGGGTTCCCGACGCCGTCGGGCAAGACCGAGTTCCGGTCGTCGATCGAGAACAACTTCGTCGTTCCGCTGTTCCGACAGGGGAGCAATGACCACCAGCCTGGCCAGTTCGTCGACCCGGTGCCGCACTACGTCGCGCCGCGGGAGACGGCCGACTCCGGCTACCGGCTCAACCTCATCTCGCCCAAGTCCCACGCCTACGTCAACTCCAGCGCGGGCGACCAGCCGGCGCAGCGGCGGGTGCAGGGCGAGCAGACGGTGATCATCCACCCGCAGGACGCCGAGGAGCGCGGCGTCACCGCCGGGCAGTACGTGCGGGTGTTCAACGACCGCGGCCGGTACGTGGCGCTCGCGGAGGTGAGCGACGAGATCGCTCCCGGCGTGGTGATGTCGCCGATGGGCGCCTGGCGCAAGAACGCCAAGGACCAGGCGACGGTCAACGCCGTCAACCCGTTCGCGTTCGCCGACCTCGGCAACGCGCCGACGTTCTCCGACACCCGGGTGGAGATCGAGGTCGTCTGACCCGAGCCGGGCGTCCACGCGCGTCGCAGCGCCCCGGGACCCCGGTTCGCGAGTGCCGGCCGTGTGAGTCCGCTCCCAGCATGCGGACGCGGATGGATCGGTGACCGGGCAAGTGGCACCCTTGGGACCGTGTCCATGCCGACCCTGCGCCTCGTGGCCCGCCGCCACGTCGATTTGCAGCGGGTGAGCAGCGCGCTCTGTCGCTGATCGCGCTCCGGCTCCGCACGTCCCCCACCACACGAAGGACACACGCGTGTCGACTCCCGTCAGGCGCAAGCGCGGCGAAGGCCAGTGGAAGCTCGGCCATCGCGAGCCGCTGAACCCGAACGAGCGCACCAAGAAGGACGACAACGGGCTCAACGTCCGCGCGCGGATCGAGAACGTCTACTCGCAGCGCGGCTTCGACTCGATCGACCCGGCCGACCTCCGCGGCCGGATGCGCTGGTGGGGGCTCTACACGCAGCGCCGCCCCGGCATCGACGGCGGGCGCACCGCGGCGCTTCCGCCCGAGGAGCTCGACGACTCCTACTTCATGCTCCGCGTCCGGCTCGACGGCGGCGCGCTCACCACCGAGCAGCTGCGCGCACTCGGCGAGATCAGCCAGACCTACGCCCGCGACACCGCCGACATCACCGACCGGCAGAACATCCAGTACCACTGGATCGACATCGTCGACATGCCGGCGATCTGGGCGAAGCTCGAAGGCCTCGGCATGATCACCACCGAGGCCTGCGGCGACACCCCGCGCGTGATCCTCGGCTCCCCCGTCGCCGGCATCTCGGCCGACGAGGAGCTCGACCCGCGCCCGGCGATGGACGAGATCATCGCGAGGTACGTGGGCGACCCCGAGTTCTCCAACCTGCCGCGCAAGTTCAAGACCGCGATGTCGTGGCAGCAGGACGTCGTCCACGAGATCAACGACGTGTCGTTCATCGGGTCGGTGCACCCCGAGCACGGGCCCGGCTTCGACGTCTGGGTCGGCGGCGGCCTGTCCACCAACCCGAAGATCGCGCAGCGGCTCGGCGCGTGGGTGCCGCTCGACGAGGTGCCGGAGGTGTGGGCCGGGAGCATCTCGGTGTTCCGCGACTACGGCTACCGCAGGCTGCGCCACCGCGCGCGGATCAAGTTCCTCGTCGCGGACTGGGGTGCCGCCGAGTTCCGCCGCGTCCTGGAGGACGAGTACCTGGGCCGGAAGCTGGTCGACGGCCCCGCGCCCCCGACGCCCGCGAGGCCGATCGACCACATCGGCGTGCACAAGCAGAAGGACGGCCTCAACTACATCGGTGCCGCGCCCTCCTCTGGCCGCGCCTCGGGCACGATCCTCGTCGCGCTCGCCGACGCCGCGGAGCGCGCCGGCTCGCGGCGCGTGCGCCTGACCCCGCAGCAGAAGGTGGTCGTCCTCGACGTCCCGGACGCCGCGGTGGCGACGCTGACCCGCGACCTCGACGCCCTCGGCCTGCAGGCCGACCCCTCGCCGTGGCGCCGCTCCACCAGGGCGTGCACGGGCATCGAGTTCTGCAAGCTCGCGATCGTCGAGACCAAGGAGCGGGCGATCCGGCTGGTCGAGGAGTTGGAGAAGCGCCTGGCCGACGTCGCGCCGGACGTCCCGATCTCCATCCACCTCAACGGCTGCCCCAACGCCTGCGCCCGCACGCAGGTGGCCGACATCGGGCTCAAGGGCCAGATCGTCACCGACGCCGACGGCAACCAGGTCGAGGGCTTCCAGGTGCACCTGGGCGGCGGGCTGGGCCTCGACGCCGGGTTCGGCCGCAAGCTGCGCGGCCTGAAGGTCACCAGCGCCGAGCTGGGCGACTACGTCGACCGTGTGGTGCGTCGCTTCACCGAGCAGCGCGAGGACGGCGAGCGGTTCGCCCAGTGGGTCCTGCGGGCCGACGAGGACTCGCTGAAGTGAGCCGGGAATGAGCGAGCGCGCCGTGCCCTTCTACTGCCCGTACTGCGGGGACGAGGACCTGCGGCCTGCCGAGGCTGCGCACGGGGCCTGGTACTGCGGCGCGTGCCTGCGCACGTTCAGCCTGAGGATGATCGGGATCGGAGTTCCGGGATGACTGTGGCCACAGACCGGAGGGCGGTCGCCGAGCGCGGGGCCGCCGAGCTCGGCCCGGACGCCACCGCCGAGGAACTGCTCACCTGGGCCGCCGCGACGTTCGGCGACCGGCTGATCGTCGCCTCCAACATACAGGACGCCGTGCTGGTCGACCTCGCGTCGCGCGCCAGGCCGGGTGTCGAGATCCTGTTCCTGGAGACCGGCTACCACTTCGCCGAGACCATCGGCACCCGCGACGCCGTCGAGCACACCTACGACGTCCGGATCGTCAACGCGGCGGCGGAGCGCTCGGTGGCCGAGCAGGACGCCGAGTTCGGCAAGGACCTGTTCGCCCGCGACCCCCACTCCTGCTGCGCGATGCGCAAGGTCGCGCCGCTGCAGGACACCCTGGCCGGCTACGACGCCTGGGTCACCGGCGTCCGCCGCGTCGAGGCTCCGACCAGGGCGAACACCCCTTTGGTCAGCTACGACGAGAAGTTCGGGCTGGTCAAGGTGAACCCGATCGCGGCCTGGAGCGACGAGGACATGGACGCCTACATCCGCGAGCACGACATCCTGGTCAACCCGCTGGTCGACGCCGGCTACCCGAGCATCGGGTGCGCGCCGTGCACGGCCAGACCGGCACCGGGCGCGGATCCGCGGAGCGGCCGCTGGGCCGGCACCGGCAAGATCGAGTGCGGGTTGCACGTCCAGTGAGCCCCCCATCCCCCCGTGCGTGGATAACGCTGTTCCCGCGACGTTTTCCGCGCACGGGCGCCGGAGGCGCGTCGTGACCGCGCCGGCACTCGACGCCCTGGACGCGCTGGAGTCCGAGTCGATCCACATCTTCCGTGAGGTCGCGGGCGAGTTCGACCGGCCGGTGATCCTGTTCTCCGGCGGCAAGGACTCCACGCTGCTGGTGCACCTGGCCGTCAAGGCGTTCGCGCCCGCGGCGGTGCCGTTCCCGCTGCTGCACGTCGACACCGGGCACAACTACCCCGAGGTGATCGACTTCCGCGACCGGCTCGTCGCCGAGCGCGGCCTGCGGCTGGAGGTGGCGCACGTCCAGGCGTGGATCGACGACGGCCGCCTCACCGAGCGCCCCGACGGCACGCGCAACCCGCTGCAGACCGTGCCCCTGCTCGATTCGATCGTCGACGGCAGGTACGACGCGGTGTTCGGCGGCGGGCGCCGCGACGAGGAGCGCGCGCGGGCCAAGGAGCGGATCATCTCCCTGCGCGACGCGTTCGGCCGCTGGGACCCCCGCAGCCAGCGTCCCGAGCTGTGGAACCTCTACAACGGCCGGCACGCCCCCGGCGAGCACGTGCGCGTGTTCCCGATCTCCAACTGGACCGAGCTCGACGTCTGGCGCTACATCCAGCGCGAGAACATCGACCTGCCCTCGATCTACTACTCCCACGAGCGCGAGGTGTTCCGCCGCGACGGGATGTGGCTGGCCGAGGGTCCGTGGGGCGGGCCGCGCGGCACCGAGCAGCTGGAGCGCAGGACCGTGCGGTACCGGACGGTCGGCGACGGCTCGTGCACGGGCGCGGTCGAGTCCACCGCCACCACGCTCGACGAGATCATCGCCGAGGTCTCGGCGTCGCGGTTGACCGAGCGCGGGGCCACGCGCGCCGACGACCGGCTCTCCGAGGCCGCCATGGAGGACCGCAAGCGCGAGGGGTACTTCTGATGGCCGAGCTTCTGCGCTTTGCGACCTGCGGATCGGTCGACGACGGTAAGAGCACGTTGATCGGGCGGCTGC
>JBBQEF010000358.1:0-5284 GCA_038320445.1 Mycobacteriales bacterium | reverse complement strand
TCGACACCGCGGGCCGGCTGCACACCAAGACCGGCCTCATGGACGAGCTGGGCAAGGTCAAGCGCGTCGTCTCCCGGCAGGCCGAGGTGGACGAGGTCCTGCTGGTGCTCGACGCCACCACCGGCCAGAACGGGCTCACGCAGGCCCGGGTCTTCGGCGACGTCGTGAAGGTCACGGGCATCGTGCTGACGAAGCTGGACGGCACCGCGAAGGGCGGCATCGTCTTCCGCGTCCAGCGTGAGCTCGGGGTGCCGGTCAAGCTGGTCGGACTGGGTGAGGGCCCCGACGACCTTGCCCCGTTCGAACCCGCAGCGTTCGTGGACGCGCTCCTCACCTGACGGATGTCGCCGACCGGGGTAACCCGGACGTAACGCGGCCGGACCAGCCGTTCACAGATGTGAAACACATCGAGACAGTGATCGAAACACGTCACCCTGAGTATTCCCCCCAGCCTGGCCTACAGCAGGAGGGAAACCGTGCTCAATTCCGGAGACACCGCATGGGTACTCGCGAGCGCTGCGCTCGTGATGCTCATGACCCCGGGTCTGGCGTTCTTCTACGGCGGAATGGTCCGTAGCAAGAGCGTCCTCAACATGCTCATGATGAACTTCATCTCACTCGCTGTCGTCGGCGTGCTGTGGGTCTTCTACGGCTTCAGCCTCTCCTTCGGCAACGACATCGGGGGCGGTCTGCTCGGCGGTGGAGAGTTCATCGGACTCCAGAACACCGTCGGTGCGCTGGCCGGGTTCGCCGTCACGGCCAACCCCGACACGGGCGTGGCCGCGGCCGCGTGGCCCGGTCCCGACGCGCTCCCCGTGCTGGCGTTCTGCATGTTCCAGCTGATGTTCGCGGTCATCACCCCGGCCCTGATCTCGGGTGCCGTGGCCGACCGCCTGAAGTTCTGGAGCTGGACGATCTTCGTCGCCCTCTGGGCCACGATCGTGTACTTCCCGGTGGCCCACTGGGTGTTCTCGTTCGACGGCTTCGTGGGTGCCGACGCGGTGGGCGGCTGGATCGCCAACGTCAGCAAGCTCGGCGCGCTCGACTTCGCCGGTGGTACCGCGGTCCACATCAACGCGGGCGCCGCGGGCCTCGCACTGGCGATCGTCCTCGGACGGCGCAAGGGCTGGCCGAAGGAGCCGATGCGGCCGCACAACCTTCCGTTCACGCTCCTGGGTGCGAGCCTGCTGTGGTTCGGCTGGTTCGGCTTCAACGCCGGTTCGGCGCTGACCGCAGGCGACCTCGCGTCGGTGGCCTTCACCAACACGATGGTGGCCACCTCGGCGGCCACGATCGGGTGGCTGATCGTGGAGCAGGTCCGCGACGGCAAGCCCACCACCCTGGGTGCCGCGTCCGGCGCGGTCGCGGGCCTCGTCGCCATCACCCCGGCGGCCGGCTACGTGAGCCCCATCGGCGGCATCGCGATCGGCTTCATCGCCGGCATCGTGTGTGCGCTGGCCGTCGCGCTGAAGTTCCGCTTCGGCTTCGACGACTCGCTCGACGTCGTGGGTGTCCACCTCGTCGGTGGTCTCGCCGGCACGCTGCTGATCGGCTTCTTCGGCACGACGAGCGTCAACTCGCTGGGCGCCAACGGGCTGTTCTACGGTGGCGACGCCTCGCAGCTCGGCAAGCAGGCCGTCGCCGCGTTCACGGTGCTGGCGTACTCGTTCATCGTCACCTCTATCCTGGCGCTGATCATCAAGCACACGATCGGATTCCGCGTCACCGAGGAGGCCGAGGTCACCGGCATCGACGAGATGGAGCACGCCGAGACGGCGTACGACTTCTCGACGCTCGGTTCCGGCAGCGGCCTCTCCCACGGCGTCGCGGCGCGCGTGCCTGAGCCGGCATCGGAGCAGGTCACCGCATCCGCAGGCAAGGAGAGCTGAGAGATGAAGCTCGTCACGGCGATCGTCAAGCCGTTCGTGCTGGAGGACGTGAAGGGGGCGCTCGAGCAGATCGGCGTCCTGGGCATGACCGTCAGCGAAGTGCAGGGCTACGGCCGTCAGAAGGGCCACACGGAGGTCTACCGGGGTGCTGAGTACTCCGTGGACTTCGTGCCGAAGGTCCGGGTGGAGGTCGTCGCCGACGACACCCTCGCGGACAAGGTGGTCGACGCCGTCGTGGAAGCCGCCCGTACCGGCAAGATCGGTGACGGAAAGGTGTGGGTCACCTCGGTCGAGAGCGTGATCCGGGTCCGCACCGGCGAGCGCGGGCACGACGCCATCTGATCTCCCCACGGCGTTCCGGGGCCCGTCGCGCAGCTCGATCGTGCGGCGGGCCCCGGGACGTCCCGGTCCTGTTCTGATCTTTCGTGATGGGAGCCATGGCGATGATGCTCGTGACCGCGATCGTGAAGCCCTTTGCCCTGGACGGCGTCCGGGCCGGCCTGGCCCGGCTGGACGTGGCGGGCATGACGGTCAGCGAGGTGTCGGGCTACGGCCGCCAGCGCGGCCACACCGAGGTCTACCGGGGGGCGGACTACCAGGTGGACTTCGTGCCGAAGGTGCGTCTCGAGCTCGTCGTCGACGACGACATGGTGGAGAAGGTGATCGACACGGTCACCCAGACGGCCCGCACCGGCAAGATCGGTGACGGCAAGGTGTGGGTGGTCCCGGTCGACACGGTGGTGCGGGTGCGAACCGGTGAGCGGGGCGCCGACGCCCTGTGAGGACGGCGGGATCGGGGGGTGGGACATCCGCATGACGGTGGTGAGCTCGGGATCGGCCGAGGATCTCGTCCGGGCGAAGGCTGTGCTGCTCGACCCGGGCGCCGGCAAACGCAGGCTGGGGCCCGAGGCGCTGCGTACCGCGCTGGTGGACCTGCACGACTTCTGGCTCTCGTCGCGGTGCACCGCGATCGGGCTGAACGACCGCGCGTCGCTGATCGCCGTCGGCGCGCTGGGGCGCCGTGAGCTGGCGCCCTACTCCGACCTCGACCTCGTGCTGCTGCACGACGGGCGCAAGGACGTCGACCGGCTCGCCGACCAGCTCTGGTACCCGCTCTGGGACGCCGGCATCGGCCTGGACCACTCCGTCCGCACGCCCGGACAGGCCGTCCAGGTGGCGGCCACCGACCTGCGCGCGGCGTTCGGGCTGCTGGAGGTGCGGCACATCGCCGGCGACCCCGCCCTGTCGGACAAGGTGCGCACGGCGGTCCGGCAGGCGTGGCGGGCGGGGATCCGGAACCGGTTCGACGAGCTGGACGTCGCCGCGCACGAGCGCTGGCGGAAGGTCGGCGACGTCGCGCACCGCGTCGAGCCGGACCTGAAGAACGGCCACGGCGGCCTGCGTGACATCCAGCTGATCGACGCGCTCGCTGCCGCCCAGCTCGTGGACCGGCCCGCCGGTGACGTGCTCGAGGCCCGCGCGCTGCTGCTCGACGTCCGCACGGAGCTGCACCGGCTCGCCGGCCGCGCTCGTGACGTGCTGCGGGCGCAGGAGGCCGACGAGGTGGCCACCACCCTGGACATCGCCGACCGGTTCGAGCTGGCCAGGGCCTTGTCCGGGGCTGCGCGCTCGGTGGCCTTCGCCGCCGAGGTGGGGCTGCGCCAGGCCCGCGGTGCGTTGCCCCGGCGCGGGCTCGCGGCGCTCCGGCGGGCCCCCGTCCGGCGCCCGCTCGACACCGGGGTCGTGGAGCACGCTGGGGAGATCACCCTCGCTCGCGACGCCGCCGCGACGCGCGATCCCGCCCTCGTGCTGCGGGTGGCCGCCACCGCCGCCCGGACGGGGCTCCCGGTGGCCGCCGGCACGCTGCACCGGCTCGCCGACACGGCCCCCGAGCTGCGCGAACCGTGGCCGCGGGCGGCGCTCGGCGAGCTGTTGTCGCTGCTGGGCACCGGTCGTCCGCTGGTGGACGTCGTGGAGTCGCTGGACCGCACCGGGCTGTGGGGTCGGCTGTTCCCCGAGTGGGGCGCGGTCCGGGATCTCCCGCCGCGTGACCGCGCGCACGTGTGGACGGTGGACCGGCACCTCGTGGAGGTGTGCGCGCAGTCGGCGCGGCTGACCACCCGCGTCGCGCGTCCGGACCTGCTGCTCGTCGGCTCGCTGCTGCACGACATCGGCAAGGGCCGCGGCGGGGACCACTCCGTCGTCGGCGAGTCGCTGGCCGTGCAGGTCGGGCGCAGGCTCGGGTTCAGCGAGCCCGACGTCACGGTGCTCGGGGCCATGGTGCGCCACCACCTGCTGCTGCCGCACACCGCCACCCGCCGCGATCTCGACGACCCGGCCACCGTGACGCGGGTGGTCGAGACGCTCGAGGACGCGGTCCCCGGCAACGCCGGGCTGGTGCTCGACCTCCTGGAATCGCTCGCCGAGGCCGATTCGCTGGGCACCGGGCCCGGTGTCTGGAGCCCGTGGAAGCGGGTGCTGATCAACGATCTGGTCCGTCGCTCCCGCGCCCTGCTGGCGGGGGAGCCGCTGCCCGAGCCCGCGGTGCCCAGCACGTCCGGGCTGGACCTGGCCCATGCCGTCCTGAAGGAGGGGCGCCCGCAGCTCCAGGTGGACGACCGGGCCGATCCGGCCACGGTTCTGGTCGCCGTCCCGGACCGGGCGGGTTCGCTCTCCGCCGCGGCCGGGGTGCTCGCCCTGCACTCGCTGGAGGTGCACGCCGCCGAGCTGTACTCGGCCTCGGCGCACGGCTCCGTCCCGGACGGCGTGGCGGTGTTCGCCTTCACGGTGTCGCCGCGGTTCGGCGGGTTGCCCGATCCCGCGCTGCTGCGCTCCGACCTCGTCCGGACGATGGACGGCAGCCTCGTGCTCGCCGACGCGCTGGCGCGCAAGGAGCGCGACTACGCCCCGGCCACCCCGGCGGGCGAGCCGCCCGCCCCGCCACGCGTGCTGTGGTTCGACGACGAGGCCACCGGTGCGGTGGTGCTGGAGCTGCGCGGCACCGACCGGATCGGGCTGCTGCACAGGGTCGCCGCGGCGCTGGAGGGGTGCACGGCCGAGGTGCGGTGGGCGCGGGTGGCCACGCTCGGGTCGTCGGTGGTCGACTCCTTCTGCCTGGACGCCGGCGTGCTTTCGGGCGCCCAGCGCACGCGCATCGAGGCAGCGGTGCTCGCCGCGGCGCGGTGAGCAGCGCGACGGGGCCCGACCACGGTTGAGCGCGGGCCCCCACTTGTGTCGCGTCGCTCAGCAGGAACGGGGTGTCGAGCCCGGTGTGGAGCCGTCTGGCCCATCTGAGTGGCGACGATTCGGACGAATCCGGCATCTGTGGTCCGGCTCGCCCTCCACGTCGTGGCCACAAGTAGGCTCGCGGAGGTGTTCGACACCCTCTCCGAGCG
>JBBQEF010000357.1:0-5348 GCA_038320445.1 Mycobacteriales bacterium | reverse complement strand
TGGTCTTGACGATCTCCCGCAGCGTCTGGCCCTCGACGTACTCCATGATGATGTAGGGCAGCGTCCCGAAGTCGCTCTCCACCTCACCCGTGTCGTAGACGGCGCCGATCGCGGGGTGGTTCAGCGCGGCGGCGTTCTGCGCCTCGCGGCGGAACCGCATCTGGAACTGGGGGTCGCGCGCGAGATCCGCGCGCAGCACCTTGATGGCCACGTCGCGTCCGAGCCGGGTGTCGAGGCCGCCGTGGACCTCGGACATGCCGCCGTAGCCCAGCACCTCGCCCAGCTCATAGCGCTCGGACAACAGTCGGGGGGTGGTCATCGCTGCCGGTTCCTGGTGGGGTCGGGGGACTCGGTCATCATGCCGGGCAGCGTCGCCCGTCGGGGTGTCGCGTCGACCCCCTGAGCGCCGGACTGCCCGGTGCGCGGGTTCACCGGACGCCGCCGGTGTCGATCAACGAGACGAGCGGCAGGCCGGACACCGCTCGGCTCGCCACGGTACCCGCCGGGGCTCCCTGGGGTGGCGTGCTCGGCTGACCCTGGGACCCTCCCAGGCCGCGGAGCACGTACACGCCCACGGCCACCGCAGCGACCGTGAGCAGCACGAACAACACCAGCAGGGCGGTGCGGCCGCGGCCCCTGGAGGGGCTCAACCGGAGCGCCTCGGTGGGCGCGGCGGCCGGCCGGGGCGGCGTCGGTGTCCTGGTGGCGGTGGCCGCCCGGCTCTTGCGGGTGGACCGGCGGGTCGGCCGCGACTCGGCAGGTGGCGCGGGGGCCTCGGCCGTCACCGCGGGTGCGGGCGGCGGAGTGGTCAGCCCGGCGGCCACCCGTGCTCGCGTCGGCGTGAACGGGCCGACGGCCGACCCCGGCGCAGGCAGCGGCTCACCGCGGCGCACCGCCGCGACGGCGGCGGCGAACTCGCCCCCGGTGGCGTAGCGCTGCGTCGGGTCCTTGACCAGGACGGCCTCGATCAGCTCGCGGGCGGGCCGCGGCACGGTGTCCGGCAGCGGCGGCGGCTCGTCGCGCACCTGCATCATCGCGACGGCCACGGCGCTCTCGGCGCGGAACGGCCGGTGTCCGGCCAGGCACTCGTAGCCGACGATGCCCAGCGAGTAGACGTCGCCGGACGGGCCGGCCTCGGCCCCGCTGGCCTGCTCCGGCGCGATGTAGTGGGCGGTGCCCATCACCATGCCGGTCCGCGTGACCGGCACGGCGTCGGCCGCCTTCGCGATGCCGAAGTCGGTGAGCTTCACCAGCCCGTCGGTGCGCACCAGGATGTTGCCGGGCTTGACGTCACGGTGCACGAAGCCGCGCTCGTGGGCGGCCTGCAACGCCCAGGCGGCCTCCTCGACGATGCGCAGCGTCTCGTCGACGTCGATCGGCCCGCGGGAGATCAGCGTGGACAGCGGCTCGCCGCGCACCAGCTCCATCACCAGCCAGGCGGTGCGCTTGCCGTTCGTGCCGTCGTCCTCGCCGTAGTCGTGCACGTGGGCGATGCCGGAGTGGTCCAGCGACGCGACCGTGCGCGCCTCGATGCGGAACCGGTGCAGGAACTCCTCGTCGTCCGACAGCTCCGGGCGCAGCACCTTGACCGCGACGCTGCGGCCCAGCCGCGTGTCGGAGGCCTCCCACACCTCGCCCATCCCGCCGACGGCGATGCGGCGGTCGAGCTGGTACCGGTCGGCGATGCGCTGACCGGCGGCGAGGATCGTCATCGCGGGCCCTGGCCCAGGGCCGCGGCGATGACCGCGCGGCCGATGGGTGCGGCCACGACGCCGCCGGTGGCGGCCAGGTTGGTGCGGTCGCCGCCCGACTCCACGAGCACGGCCACGGCGACCTGCGGGTTCACGGCGGGTGCGAACGCCACGTACCAGACGTGCGGTGGGGTGTTCTTGGGGTCGTTGCCGTGCTCCGCGGTGCCGGTCTTGGCCGCGATCTGCACGCCGGTGATCTTGCCGCCGCCGCCGTAGGAGTTCTCGTTGTTGACCATGAGTTCGGTCAGGGTCTGCGCGACGCCGGGGCTGATGGCCTGCCCGAGCCGGTCGGGCTGGGTGGTGTCGACGGTGTCCAGCGTCTGGCTCTGGATCTCCTTCACCACGTACGGCGCCATCACCTGCCCGCCGTTGGCGATCGTGGCGACGATCGAGGCGTTCTGCAGGGGGGTGAGCGCCACGTCGCGCTGCCCGATCGACGACTGCTGCAGCGCCGCGACGTCGGGGATCGCGCCGATCGTGGACGGGGCCACGGGCATCGGGATCGTCTGGCCGGTCTGGCCGATCTTGAACGCGTCGGACTGGTCGCGGATGGCCTTCACGCCCAGGTCGGCGGCCAGCTGCGCGAACGCGGTGTTGCACGAGCGCTGCAGTGCCTCGCGCAGCGACGCCGTGGCCGACGTGCCGCACGCGTTGCCGTTGTAGTTCTCCAGGGTGGTGCGGGTGCCGACCAGGGTGATGTTCGGCGCGGCGGTGAGCGGCGAGTCCGGGTTGTAGCGACCGCTGCTCAGCGCCGCGGCCACGTCGATCAGCTTGAACGTCGACCCCGGCGGGTAGGTCTCCTGGATCGCCCGGTTGATCAGGACCGGCGGGTCGGCCCCGGTGAACTCCGCCCAGGCGGCCTTCTGCTTGTTGGTGCTGTGGTCGGCCAGCGGGTTCGGGTCGAACGACGGCGTGGACGCCATCGCCAGTATCTCGCCGGTGCTGGGCCGCAGCGCCACCACCGAACCGGAGTACCCCTTGCGCGTCAGCTGGTCGTAGGCCACCCGCTGGACGGCGGGGTCGACGGTCAGCACCACGTTGCCGCCGCTGGGGTCGCGGCCGGTGACGAGGTCGGAGAGCCTGCGGCCGAACAGCCGGTCGTCGCTGCCGTTGAGCACCGCGTCGGAGGCGCGTTCGACGCCGCTGGAGTTGAAGATCACCGAGTAGTAGCCGGTGAGCGGCGCGAACACCGGCCCGTCGGGGTACCGGCGCTGGTACTGCAGCCGGTCCGGCGACGGGGTGCTGCTGGCCAGCACCTGGCGGCCCGCGCTGATCTGGCCGCGCTTGCGGGAGTACTCGGCGAGCAGCACCCGCTGGTTCCCGGCGTTGGTGCGGTAGTCGTCGGCCTTGACCACCTGCACGTAGGTCAGGTTGGCCATGAGCAGCACGATCATGACCATGACGGCGATGGCGATGCGACGGACCGGGGTGTTCACAGCCAGGAACCGATCATGACGGCCGCTCCACCAGCTCCGTGCCCGCCTCGGCGAGCGGCACGGCGGGAGCGGCGGGGCGGCGGGGGAGCGGGGCGCGGGCGGCGTTGGAGATCCGCAGCAGCAGGGCGACGAGCGCGTAGTTGGCGACCAGTGACGAGCCGCCGTAGGACAGGAACGGCAGCGTGAGGCCGGTGAGCGGGATCAGCTTCGAGACCCCGCCGACGACGGTGAAGATCTGCAGGGCCAGCGCGAACGACAGGCCGGTGGCCAGCAGCTTGCCGAAGCTGTCGCGCACGGCCAGCGCGCTGCGGAGCCCGCGGGTGATCAGCACAAGGTAGACGACGAGGATCGCCGCCAGCCCGATCAGCCCGAGCTCCTCGCCCAGTGAGGACAGCATGAAGTCGCTGTTGGCGAACGGCACGATGTCCGGACGCCCGGCGCCCAGCCCGGTGCCACCGACGCCGCCGGTGCCGAGGCCAAACAGCGCCTGCACGATCTGGTACCCGGCGCCGTTCGGGTCGGCGAAGGGGTCCAGCCAGATCTGCACGCGCACCCGCACGTGGCCGAACAGCTGGTAGGCGGCCATCGCGCCGGCCACGAAGAACGTCAGCCCGATGACCATCCACGAGACGCGCTCGGTGGCCGCGTAGAGCAGCACCAGCACGATCCCGAAGAACAGCAGCGACGTGCCGAGGTCGCTCTCCAGCACCAGCACGCCGACCGAGAGCCCCCACGCCACGAGCAGCGGGGCCAGGTCACGCGGCCGGGGGAACTCCATGCCCAGGAACCGGCGCCCGGCCGAGGTGAAAAGCTCGCGCTTCTGCACCAGGAAGGCCGCGAAGAACACGATCAGCAGGATCTTCGCGAACTCACCGGGCTGGATGGAGAAGATGCCCAGCCGCAGCCAGATCTTCGCGCCGTTCACCTCGGTGATCGACGCCGGGAGCAGGCCCGGCAGCGCCAGCAGGATCAGCCCGAGGAACCCTGCGGTGTAGGCGTAGCGAGCCAGCGTGCGGTGGTCGCGGACCACCCACAGCACGGCGATGAACAGCACGATCCCCACGGCCGTCCAGGCCACCTGGCGGCCGATGGCCTCGGTCGGCGGATCGTCGCCCAGTGCCTTGGCGCTCGCGATGTAGGCCAGGTCCAGCCGGTGGATCATCACCAGGCCCAGCCCGTTGAGCAGGGCGACGCACGGCAGGATCAGCGGGTCGGCGTACGGCGCGAAGCGGCGCACCGCGAAGTGGCCCACCGTGAACAGCCCGAGGAACGCGAGCCCCACGAACAGCAGCGAGTTGGACAGCTGCTGATCCTGGTTGGCCTCCACCAGCACCAGCGCGCCCGTCACGAGCACGGCCGCGAACGCCAGCAGCAGCAGCTCGATGCCCCGCCCCGTCGGGAGCGGGGCGGGGGTGGCCGGCGTGCGGGCCTGCGCGTCCGTGGGCGCCGCCATCAGCCCACCGGCCGGCAGGTCAATCCCGGCGTGGGCGTGGCCGAGGCCAGCGGCGTGGTCTCGACGGGCGGCGGGACGGGAGCGGCCGGGGCGGTGGTCGGCACCGGCGCCACGGGGGCGCCCGGCGCGGTCGTGGGAACGCCGATCCGGGGGGCGGCGGCCGGACACGGCTCCAGCATCCGGTCGCGCAGCTTGTCGACGAGCCCGTGGGCACCGGTCAGCCCGTCGGTGGAGATGATCCCGTCGCGGACCGCGCTGCGCTCGGTCTCGGGCAGGTCGCTCAGGGTGATGTCGGTCTGCTCGGAGGCGTGTTGCAGCGGCACCCCGAGCACCGCGCCCCGGACGCCCTGGAAGATCGCGACCTGCTCGCCGTCGGCGCCGATGTAGTACTGCTGCAGCACCCACACGCGGGCCAGGAACGCGCCGCCGACCAGCACGGCGAGCACGGCGACCACGGCGACGGCGATGCGCACCGGGGACCGGCGCTTCGGCGGCGCGGCGGCGGGCACGACCCGCTGCGGCGCCGTGCGCGTCATCGTGGTGGCCGAGGCGCGGGCGGCGGCCGAATCGGGCGGCGGGCTGTCCTCGCTGCCGTCGCCGACCGAACCGCCCATGATCGGGGCGTCGTCGCCGAAGTCGATGTCGACGACGTCCGCGACGATGCACGTGATGTTGTCCGGGCCCCCGCCGCGCAACGCCAGGTCGATC
>JBBQEF010000356.1:0-5389 GCA_038320445.1 Mycobacteriales bacterium | reverse complement strand
CGATGCCCGCGGACCTGTCCCCGCACATGCCCCGCGCGGAGGCGATGGCCGCGGTCCTCGCCCACCTGGACGAGGCGCACGGCGGCACCGCGGCCTGGCTGACGGCCAACGGCCTGACGGACGACGAACTGGCCCACCTGAGGTCCCGCCTGACCGCGTGAGCGCCGTCAGACGGGTGACCAGGGGCGCAGGTTACCCGTCGGTATGCCAAGGTGGCAGCATGGACCTCACCTACACCGCGGCCGAGGAGGAGTTCCGCAGCGAGCTGCGGTCCTGGCTGCAGGCCCACATCCCCGACGAGTGGAAGCGCCCCGGCTTCTGGGAGGCGCTGGGCGACGACGAGAGCTTCCGCCTGCGCCGCGACTGGGAGCGCGACAAGGCCCTCGCGGGCTTCGCCGGCATCCAGTGGCCCACCGAGTTCGGCGGCCGTGGTGGCACACCCGGCATGAAGGCGATCTACGACGTCGAGATGGTGCTGGCCGACGCGCCGCGCACCGTCAACGCGCTCGGCCTGACGTTCCTCGCGCCCACCGTGATGGCGATCGGCACCGACGCGCAGCGCAAGGAGATCATCGGCCCGATGCTCCGCAACGAGGTGATCTGGTGTCAGGGCTTCTCCGAGCCCGGTGCCGGGTCCGATCTCGCGGCGCTGGCCACGAAGGGCGTCCGCGACGGCGACGACTTCGTCGTCAACGGCCAGAAGGTGTGGACCACCAACGCCGTCCACGGCGACAAGATCTTCGCCATGGTCCGCACCGAGGCGGGCAGCCAGAAGCACCGCGGCATCTCGATGCTGATGATCGACATGCACCAGGACGGCGTCGACGCCCGCCCGCTCAAGCAGATGAGCGGCGCCAGCGAGTTCGGTGAGGTCTTCTTCTCCGACGCCCGCGTTCCGGCTGCGGACTGCCTCGGCGAGATCGGTGACGGCTGGCGCACCGCGATGCTGTTGCTCTCGTTCGAACGCGGCGCCTCGGGCATCGCGCAGTACACCGAGTTCCGGCGGCAGTACGACGAGGTCGTGGAGGTCGCGCGCAGGCTCGGCCGCGACCAGGACCCGGTGGTCCGCGGCAAGCTCGCCCGCGTCCTGACCGACCTGGAGTGCCTCCGGCTGCACGCCATGCACGTCCAGACCCAGGTGGAGCAGGGCCGCGACCTGGGGTTCGAGGCGTCGATGACGAAGCTGATCTGGTCGGAGCCCTCGCAGGACCTCTGGGAGGTCTTCGACGACATCCTCGGCGAGGACGCGACGCTCTCGGAGCTGGACGGCGTCGATCTCACCCCGCTGCACGCCCAGGCGATGTGGTCGCGGTCGGTCACGATCTGGGGCGGGTCCTCGCAGGTCCAGCGCAACGTCACCGCCGAGCGCGTGCTCGGCCTGCCGCGATAAGGGGGAGCCGTGTTCTTCGCACTCACCGACGACCAGCGCGAGTTCGACGCCGCCGTGCGCGGCTATCTCGCCGACCGCTTCGACATGGCCGCCGTCCGCGGCGTCTTCGAGGACCCGGCGGGCGACGGCCACCCGGCGTCGCTCTGGAAGGCCGCCGCCGAGCAGGGCTGGCTCGCCGTCACCGTCCCCGAGGAGCACGACGGCCTCGGCCTCGGGCTGGTCGAGGCACAGGTCATCGCCCGCGCGCTCGGGGCGGGGGTCGCCCCCGGCCCGTGGCGCGGCACCGTGCTCGCCGCCGAGGCGGTCCGGCTCGCGGGCTCTCCGGAACAGCAGGCGGCCTGGCTGCCGAGGCTCGCGTCCGGTGACGCGGTCGGCGCGTTCACGCTGCGCGGCACGGCCCCCGGCACGCTGCCCGCCGTCGAGTACGGAGCAGTGGCCGACGTGGTCGTCGCGCCGTCCGGCGGAGGTCTGGCGCTGATCACCGGCGCGACCGCGACGCCGCGCGGCACCTACGACGGCACCACCCGTCTCGCGTCGGTCGAGGCGGATGCGGGGGAGGCGCTCCCGGGCGCCACGCCCGAGGTGATCGCCGCCCTGGAGGCCAGGGCCACCGTCCTCGTCGCGGCCGATCTGGTGGGCATCGCCCGCGAGGCCGTCTCCCGCACGGTCGCCTACGACAAGGACCGCCAGCAGTTCGGCGTGCCGGTCGGGTCGTTCCAGGCGATCAAGCACGCGCTCGCCGACCTGCACGTGGCCGTCACCCTGGCCGAGCACGCCGCCCTGTACGCCGCGTACGCCGTGGACGCCGGGCTCGACGACGCCGACCTCGCTGTCGCGGTGGCCAAGGCCAAGGCGAGCGACACCGCCGTCGCCGCGACCGCCGCGATGATCCAGTACCACGGCGGCATCGGCTACACCTGGGAGCACGAGGCGCACTTCTACTACAAGCGCGCCAAGCGGCTGGCCGGCCAGTTCGGCGACGCCGACGCCCAGCGCGCCAGGATCGCGGCGCTGACGATCGGCTGACCGGGTCGTCGCTGACCGGGTCGACGCTGACCGGGTCGACGCCGCCGCGATCGTGGGGCCGCGCCGCCGATCCCGACCGCCGTATGAGCGGCAGCCACAGAGCCCACACCCCCCTTCCGGCCGCACACCCCCCGTCGACAGGGGGTGTGGGGTCGTTCGGGGTGTGTGAAGCCGATCTCGGGACGTGATGCGGCCACTCTGGACGACAGCGGGCCACAAAGGATCCTGCGGATCCCGCGTCCGGGTGGCACGGTGGGGGGATGCCACCCGGTCGCGCCACGCCCGTCAACGCCACCGCCGCCGCCCTGCTCGGCCTCCTGCACACCGGACCGATGACGGGCGGCCAGCTCGTCACCGCGGCGGGGGAGCAGTTCGGCGCGTTCTTCTCCGTCACCCGGAGCCAGGTCTACCGGGAGCTGCCGGTGCTGGCCGAGGCCGGCCTGCTCAAGCTCGGCAAGGTCGGGCCCAGGGCGTCGCAGCAGTACGCGATCACGGCGGCCGGGCGCCGGTCGTTCAAGGCGTGGCTCGCCGCCGACGGCGGGGTCGACGCCGTGCGCAGCCCGCTCGTGCTGCGCCTGCTGCACGCGGAGACGCTGACGTCCAAGCAGCGCGCGACCCTCGTGGGCACCAGCCGGGAGGCCTACACCGAGCGGCTGGCCGCGGCCCGGACGGCCGCGCGGGGCGAGCCCGACCCGTACCGCAAGGCCGTGGCCGACTTCACCGTCGCCCACACCCGCGCCGTCCTGAAGCTGCTGGACGCGATCCCCTGCGACTGAGTGCCCGGCCGGGATCAGGTCGAGGTGTTGCCCGGCGAGGTCACAGCCACAGCGCGTAGCCTGGAGCGCTGTGAACCCCGATGCCGCGGCCGACCTGAAAGAGCTCACCACCACGCTGGAGAGCATCGAGGCGGTCACCGACCTGCCCCGGCTGCGTGCCGAGATCGAGGACCTCTCCGGCCAGGCGGGCCAGCCCGACCTGTGGAACGACACCGACGCCGCGCAGAAGGTCACCAGCCGCCTTGCCCACGCGCAGGGGGACCTGCGCCGGCTGGAGGAGCAGCGCCGCCGCCTCGAGGACCTCCCGGTTCTCTACGAGCTGGCCGAGGACGAGGCCGACGAGGCCGCGATCGCCGACGCCGACGCCGAGCGCGTCAAGCTCCGCGAGGACATCTCCGCGCTGGAGGTGCGCACTCTGCTGTCGGGCGAGTACGACCAGCGCGAGGCGCTGGTCACGATCCGGTCCGAGGCAGGCGGCGTCGACGCGGCCGATTTCGCCGAGATGCTCCTGCGCATGTACCTGCGCTGGGCCGAGCGCCACGGCTACCCCACCGACGTCTACGACACGTCCTACGCGGAGGAGGCCGGGATCAAGTCGGCCACGTTCGCCGTGCACACCCCGTTCGCCTACGGCACGCTCTCGGTCGAGCAGGGCACCCACCGGCTCGTGCGGATCTCCCCGTTCGACAACCAGGCCCGCCGCCAGACCTCCTTCGCGGGCGTCGAGGTGGCGCCGGTCGTCGAGACCACCGACCACATCGACATCGACGAGAAGGAGCTCCGCGTCGACGTCTACCGGTCGTCGGGCCCGGGCGGGCAGGGCGTCAACACCACCGACTCGGCCGTCCGGCTGACCCACATCCCCACCGGCATCGTCGTGTCGTGCCAGAACGAGCGGTCACAGATCCAGAACAAGGCCTCGGCGATGGTGGTGCTGCAGGCCAAGCTGCTGGCCCGCCGCCAGCAGGAGGAGCGGGCCCTGATGGACTCGCTCAAGGACACCGGCTCGTCGTGGGGCAACCAGATGCGCTCCTACGTGCTGCACCCGTACCAGATGGTGAAGGACCTGCGTACCGAGCACGAGGTGGGCAACCCGTCCGCGGTGCTCGACGGCGACATCGACGGCTTCATCGAGGCCGGCATCCGCTGGCGGCGCAACCAGGCGACCGACGGCTGATCCGGCGGTGATAGTCGCCTCGGTGCGAGGGCGGCCGGATCCGGCCGGGAACGCACCGAACCGATGATCACCCGTGCCGTCGCAGGTCGGCGAACCGTCGAGCGGTAGCAACCGGGCGCCGAGGGGGCGGGTCGGAGCGCGGCCGGGACGCGCCGCGGCGGTAGCGTTCGCACCCGTGATCCGCCTCGAACGCGTCACCAAGATGTACAAGACGTCCACGCGCCCGGCGCTGGACCGCGTCTCGGTGGAGATCGACAAGGGCGAGTTCGTCTTCCTCATCGGGCCCTCGGGCTCCGGGAAGTCGACGTTCCTTCGCCTGTTGCTCCGCGAGGACGTGCCCACCCGGGGCAACATCTTCGTGTCCGACCTCAACGTGGCGAAGCTGCCGCGCCGCCGCGTGCCGCGGCTGCGCCAGCGCATCGGCTGCGTGTTCCAGGACTTCCGGCTGCTGCCCAACAAGTCCGTCGGCGGCAACGTCGCGTTCGCCCTCGAGGTGATCGGCAAGTCGCCGTCCACGATCAAGCAGGTCGTGCCCGAGGTGCTGGACCTCGTGGGGCTGGAGGGCAAGGCCGAGCGGATGCCGCACGAGCTCTCCGGCGGGGAGCAGCAGCGCGTGGCGATCGCGCGCGCGTTCGTCAACCGGCCGCTGGTGCTGCTCGCCGACGAGCCGACGGGCAACCTCGACCCCGACACCAGCCAGGACATCATGCTGCTGCTGGAGCGGATCAACCGCACGGGCACGACGGTCGTGATGGCCACCCACGACCACTCGATCGTCGACTCGATGCGCCGCCGGGTGGTCGAGCTGGACCTGGGACAGGTCGTGCGCGACGAGTCCCGCGGCGTCTACGGCGTGGGTCGGTAGCGGTGCGCTCCGACTTCGTCGTCCGCGAGGTACTCACGGGCCTGCGGCGCAACGTCACGATGACGATCGCGATGGTGCTCACCACCGCGATCTCCCTCGCGCTGGTCGGCACGGGCCTGCTGGCCGTGCGCACGATCGACCGCACCGAGCAGCTC
>JBBQEF010000355.1:0-5408 GCA_038320445.1 Mycobacteriales bacterium | reverse complement strand
CCACGCGGTTCCGGGGCATCACCGTGCGCGAGGGGATGCTGATCGAGGGGGCGGCCGGGTGGGGGGAGTTCTGCCCCTTCGTCGAGTACGACGACCGCGAGTCGGCGCCCTGGCTCGCCGCCGCGCTGGAGGCGGCGCAGGAGGGCTGGCCGGACCCGGTGCGCGACCGCGTGCCCGTGAACTGCATCGTGCCGGCGGTGTCACCCGAGCGGGCGCATGCGATCGTCGCGGCGTCGGGATGTTCGACGGCCAAGGTCAAGGTCGCCGACGAACCCGGCTCGCTGGACGCCGACCGGGAGCGGGTGGCCGCGGTCCGCGACGCGCTCGGCCGCTCCGGGTCGGTACGGGTGGACGCCAACGGCCGCTGGGACGTGGACGGGGCGGCCGTCGCGATCGGCGCGCTCGACCGGGCTGCGGGCGGTCTGCAGTACGTCGAGCAGCCGTGCGCGACGATCGAGGAGCTGGCCGCCGTGCGGCGGCAGGTGGACGTGCGGATCGCGGCCGACGAGTCGATCCGCCGCGCCGAGGACCCCCTGCGCGTCGCCCTCGCGGGCGCTGCCGACGTGGCCGTGCTCAAGTGCGCACCGCTCGGTGGGGTCCGGCGCGCTCTGGCGGTCGCCGAGGCGTGCGGGTTGCCGTGCGTCGTGTCGTCGGCGCTGCAGACGAGCGTCGGGCTGGCGGGGGAGATCGCGCTGGCTGCGGCGCTGCCCGAGCTGGAGTTCGCGTGCGGTCTCGGAACCGGCGCGCTGTTCACCGCCGACGTGGTGGCCGAACCGCTGGTGCCCGTCGACGGTTGGCTGGCCGTGCACCGGCGGGCGCCGGACCCGGTGCGCCGCGGCGCGGTGGCGGCCGGCGCGCAGCGGACCGCGTGGTGGCGTGCTCGGCTGGCCCGGGTGTCGGGTTGAGCCCGACCCCCATCGCCGGCCGACTCGCCGGTCCGCGCCGCGCCCTCTAGCGTTCCGCTGTGCCTGTCGTCGTCGTGGGAGCCGGGATCGCCGGGATTGCGTGTGCGGTCGAGCTGGAGGCGGCCGGGGTGCCGGTGCGCGTGCTCGACCGGGGCCGGGCCGTGGGCGGGCGCATGGCCAGCCGCCGCATCGAGGGCCGTCCGGTGGACATCGGCGCCGCCTACTTCACCGTCCGCGACCCGGAGTTCGCCGAGGTCGTCGACCGTTGGCAGGCGGCCGGGATCGCGCGCCCGTGGACGTCCGAGCTGGCCGTGCTCGGCCGCGACGAACGCGGGCGGGCGGCGGGCCAGGTGCGCTGGGCCGCCCCGGGTGGGCTGCGAGGGCTCGTCGAGGAGCTGGCGCAGGGGCTGGACGTCGAGCTCGACCACCCCGTGTCCCGCGTCGGCCCCGGGCCCGTCGTGGACGGCGAGCGCGCGGACACCGTCGTCCTGGCCATGCCCGACCCGCAGGCGCTGCGGCTGGTCGCCCCGGCGTCGGACGCCGCGTTCGAGCTGGCCGGCCGCGAGTGGCGGCCGGTGATCGCCGTCGCAGCGGGCTGGGAGTCGCGCCGGTGGCCCGAGATGCCCGCCGCGTTCGTCAACGACAACCCGGTGCTCTCGCTCGTCGCCGACGACGGCGACCGGCGCGGTGACGCCGCTCCGGTGCTGGTGCTGCACAGCACCGCGGACGTCGCCCGTGCCCACGACGCCGCCCCGGACGGCGCGATCCCCGAGATGCTCGACATGCTGCAGCAGGTGCTCGACGTCGGCGCCACACCGATCTGGACGCACGCCCACCGCTGGCGCTTCGCCTCACCCGCGGGCAGCCGCGACCGCGACTTCCACCTCGGCGACGACGGCATCGCCCTGGCCGGCGACGGCTGGGGCAGCTCGCGCGTCGAGACGGCATGGCGCTCCGGCACCCTGCTGGGCCGTGCGATCGCGGCAGGTCGGCCCACACCACCGCAATGAGCCCGCGCGATGTGCCGGGTGGGTGCTCGGGTCCTGGGTTACCGTCCTCCGGTGGAGCTCTTCGCCGACCTGCCGGCCGACCGGGTGATCACCGATCCGGACGTGATGGCGTCCTACCTGCACGACGAGGCGGAGTGGGCGGAGCACGGTCGGGCTGTCGCCGTCGTCCGGCCGACGACGACCGCCGAGGTCGCCGCGGTGGTGGCCACCTGCGCACGTCACGGCGTCCCGATCGTGCCGCGCGGGGCCGGAACGGGGCTCTCCGGCGGGGCCAACGCCGTCGAGGGCTGCGTGGTGCTCTCCCTGGAGCGCATGCGGGACATCCTCGAGATCAACACCGCGGAGCGGCTCGCGGTGGTGCAGCCGGGCGTCGTCAACGACGTGTTGCGTGCCGCGGCCGCCGAGCACGGGCTCTGGTACCCGCCGGATCCGGCGAGCTCCCCGTGGTCGACGATCGGCGGCACCGTCGCCACCAACGCGGGCGGGCTGTGCTGCGTCAAGTACGGGGTGACCCGCGACTACGTGCTCGCCCTCGAGCTGGTCACGGCCACCGGCGAGGTCGTGCGGGTCGGGCGCCGCACCGCGAAGGGCGTGGCCGGGTACGACCTCGCCGGGCTGATGGTCGGCTCCGAGGGCACGCTCGGGGTGATCACCGAGATCACCGTCAAGCTGCGGCCGCAGCGCACCACCGCCCCGCGCACGGTGGTCGGGTTCTTCGACTCGCTGGCCGAGGCGGGTGACGCCGTGTCGCGGGTGACGGCGGCCGGGATCGAGCCGTCGATCTTCGAGCTGGTCGACCGGGTGTGCCTTCGCGCGGTGAACGACTGGAAGCACACCGGGCTGCCCGAAAGCGCGGCCGCGCTGCTGCTGGCCCAGACCGACCTCCCCGAGCCCGCCGCGGAACAGGTGGCGCAGGCGATCCACGACGAGTTCGTCGCGGCCGGGGCGACGGACGCGACGCTCTCCACCGACCCCGTCGAGGCCGACGCCCTCTTCGACGCCCGGCGGCTCGCCTACCCGGCGCTGGAGCAGCGCGGGCAGGCGATGCTCACCGAGGACGTGTGCCTGCCACGGGGCCGGCTCGCCGAGATGCTCACCCGCATCGAGGAGATCGGGGTGCGGCACGACACGCCGATCGCGACCGTCGCCCACGCGGGCGACGGCAACCTGCACCCCCTGCTGATGACCCCGCACGGCGACGCCGCCGCCCGGGTCCGCGCGCAGGCCGCGTTCGACGACATCGTGGACGCCGCGATCGACCTCGGCGGCACGGTCACCGGCGAGCACGGTGTGGGGCTGCTGAAGCGCGCCGGTGCCGCGCGCGAGCTGGGTCCGGTCGTGGTGGCGATGCAGCGGGCGATCAAGTCCGCGCTGGACCCCGCGAACATCCTGAACCCGGGCAAGGCGGTGTAGCGGCTCCGCCACCCGTGCGCGGAAACGGTTGCGGGAGCACTCGTTTCCGCGCACGACCCCCGCAGGGGCGAGGATGGGTCCGTGACCGCCTTGCTCCCCGCGCTGCTCGATCCGCCCGACCGCGTGGCGCTCCGCTTCCCCGACCGGGAGCTCAGCTACACCGAGCTGGCCGGTGCGGCCGGTGCGCTCGCCGCGGAGCTCGCAGGTCGCAGCCGGGTCGCGGTGCACGCCACCGCGACGATCCACACCGCCGTCGGGATCGCGGCGGCCCTGCTCGCGGGCATCACCGCCGTGCCGCTCAACCCGAAGCTGGGGGAGCGGGAGCGGGCCCACGTGCTGGCCGACTCGGAGCCGGAGCTGGTGCTGGCCGCGCCCGGTGCGGACGTCCCCGCCGGCCTGCCCCGGCTCGACATCGACCTGGCGGCCGCCGGGCCGGTTCCGCACGCGGATCCGACGGCCCCGGCACTGATCGTCTACACGTCGGGAACCACGGGCCCGCCGAAGGGCGCCATCCTCTCCCGCGACGCCGTCGCCTCCAACCTGGACGCCCTGGCGCGGGCGTGGGAATGGAAGCCCGAGGACGTACTGGCCCACGCGCTCCCGCTGTTCCACGTGCACGGACTGGTGCTGGGCGTGCTGGGCCCGTTGCGGCTGGGCGGCACCCTGCACCACCTCGGCGCGCTCGACGCCGGCACGCTCGCCGCATCCGGAGCCACACTCGTGTTCGGGGTGCCCACGCAGTACCACCGCCTCGCCGACCAGCTCGAGTCCGATGTGGCCGCGGCCGCCGCGATCGGCCGGGCCCGCCTGCTCGTCTCGGGCTCGGCGGCGCTGACCGTGACCGACCAGGCCCGCATCCGCGCGGCCACCGGGCACGCCGTGCGGGAGCGCTACGGCATGACCGAGACGCTGATCATCACGGCCGCCCGCGCGTCCGACGAGCCCGAGCCCGGCACCGTCGGCCGCCCGCTGGAGGGCACCGAGGTGCGGATCGTCGGCGACGACGAGATGGGCGCCATCGAGATGCGCGGCCCGGCCCTGTTCGACGGCTACCTCAACCGCCCGGACGCCACGGCTGCCGCCCGCACCCCCGACGGCTGGTTCGCCACCGGCGACATCGGCCACTGGACGGAGTCCGGAGCGCTGGCGATCGTCGGCCGCAGCGCCACCGACCTGATCAAGTCGGGTGGCTACAAGATCGGCGCAGGCGAGATCGAGAACGCGCTGCTGGAGCACCCGGGGGTCGCCGAGGCGGCCGTGATCGGCGTCGCGGACCCCGATCTGGGCGAGCGTGTCGTCGCGTTCGTCGTCCCGGCCGCGCAGGCGCCGGGGGAGCAGGAGCTGATCGACCACGTCGCGGCCCAGCTCGCCCCGCACAAGCGCCCGCGCGAGGTGCGGTTCACCGACGCGTTGCCGCGCAACGACATGGGGAAGGTCGTGAAGTCGCGGCTGCCTCGCGAGGTGTGAGAGGGGTGTGCACATGACCAGCGCTCGCTCCTGACCGCGGCCCATCGGGGCAGTAGCCCTTCCGGCGGCGACGGGTGACGATGCACACGGTCCACCGGTTCGAGAGCGGTGGCCGTCGGCGGAGAGGTCGAGCCATGTCGTTGCGGGTGGTCCAGGGGTACGGCGGATCCGGGGCGCAGGACGCGCCGTCCGGCTGCGGACCGAGGACGGGTCTCCATCTCGTGCCGCTGCCGGATCCCAGCCCCGCGGATCGCCGGGGTGCAGGGCGGCATCGCTCCACGACCTTCGCCGTCACCGTCGACGACCTGATCGAGCGCGAGTGCGCCGCTCCCGACGGGCGGGCATCGGCGTGGATCCTCGCACTGGCGGCGCGGCGAGGGCTGCTCCCCGCCTGGACCTGAGCGCGACCGGCCCCTCAGGCCTGCGGGTGCGCCGCGGCGCGGTAGGGCTCCGGAAAGGGGGCAGCGGTGAGCTCGGCCGGAAGGGTGCCGTACAGCTCGTCGTTGCCACGGGCGCGGAAGGCGTAGCCCCAGCGGACGAGATCGCCGAGCATCCGGAGCAGGTCCGCGGGGAGGCGATCGGGGCGGTGCGCGAGAACCCACGAGTGGCCTTC
>JBBQEF010000354.1:0-5411 GCA_038320445.1 Mycobacteriales bacterium | reverse complement strand
CCTTCTTCGACTTTTCAGACGATGAGTTATTTGGGGGCGCCGCGGGGGTGGGGGGGGGTGAGGGGGGGGGATGGGGGGGGGTGGTGGGGGGTGGGGGGGGGGGGCGCCGCGGGGTTGGGGGGGGGGGGGGGGGGGGGGGGGGGGGGGGGGGCCCCCCGTCGCCGCGGCGAGGCGAGCCCGCACCCAGCCGCGGGGGTTGCGGATCCAGCGGGGCAGGTGACGGTGTTCTGGGGCGCCGTGGATGAGGTCCGCGAGGTCTTCCCAGGTCCAGCCGTGGCGGTCGAGCAGGTGGGCGCCACGGATCTGGGCGGCGAGCCAACGGAGCGACACTCCGTCACAGACGTTCGGGTCCAGCCGTGACTGTAGGAGCCAGCGAGCGGCCCGCAGGGCCTCGGACTGCTGTGAGGCCACCGATTCACCCTCGGGGCTGCCCGACGGCCTCACAGCGGACGAATCGGCACCGCTACGAGTGCATTCATCACTCGCGGTTCGGTCCCCCTGGCCGCAGCCCTCCTTCTGGTCTGGGCCGCGCGGAGCGCGTCGCTTTTTATCCACAGGTTGTGCGGAATTGGACATCACTTGATCTTTATTAGACACCTGTGGGGGGTGGACAAAACCCGGAACGGGATGCGGCGGGTCAGCGTTTGTGCTGGTCAGGGCGGGTGGCGGGGTGAGGGTTGTGATCGGCTGGTCGGGCAGGGCGGCAGGGAGGCGCAGCTCGTAGACGGGGGCCAGGTTGACCAGCGGCCGGGGGAGCAAGGTGTCGATGGCCTGTTCGACGACGTCGAGGCCAGGGATGGTGCCGTCCCGGTCGAGGGCGATCTGCCCCGCCATCTGGGCGTCGACGACGACGACGACGTCGGCGGCGGTGCCGCGATGCCCGTCGCGGACGGCGTCGAGCTCGGCGTGGGCGCGTGCGATGGCCGACTGCTCGGCCGCGGCCGCGGCCGCGGCCGCGCGGTGTCGGGCCGCCGCCTCGGCCGGGGTCTCGTGGTCGGGCACGTGTTGCTGGGGCAGCTGGCAGCCCGGGACCACCTCCCACAGCAGGCTCTCGGCCTTCAGCCACGCCACGACCCGTCGGACCGTGCGTGTGCTGCAGCCCACCGCCGCGGCGATGTCCTGCTGAGCCAGCCAGGTCAACGGGCGTCGCTGCCACGCCGCGGCGCACGCCAGTTGGTGCGCGATCCGCCACCAGCGGCGCTTGCGGGTGGTGTAGGCGAACCCTCCCGGAGCGCTCTGCTCGCGGATCCGGGCTTCGACCTCGTCGAGCCACAGCTGCGCCGACTCCGCGGCCCGGGTCTGGTCGGGCGGCCCGCTGCGCACGACCCATCCGGCCAGCGTCATCCGCGCGGGGACGGCGATGTGCCGCAGCACCGCCCACCGCACCCCCGACTCCACCAGCAGCCTGTCCAGGGGGTGGAGCAGGTCGTAGTCGGCGGCGCCTGCGAGGAGGGCCTCTACGTCGGGATCGAGCACCAGCACGGGCTCGAGCGACTCACCGGCCGCGTCGAGTCGGGTCGCGACTCCGGCGGAGCCCCCAGCCAGGTGCCAGCACTGATCGCACACCACCAGCTCGCCACAACCCCACAGCCCGACTGCGGGGTCGTCCTCGTGATGGTGTTCCGGAACCCGCAGCCGGCCGTAGGCGCGGCCGCACGAGACACACTCGCCACGAGGAGGGGCGACGCGCCTGGGTCCCGAGACAACGCCGGCGGCGGTCACGACGAGTCCCCTGTACTGAGACGCCGAACCCGTCGAGGGATGCGGGCTGAACCCGGCACCCGCGTCCCATGGGCAGGGATACGGGTTACGCCAGAGCGGGTCCGGCGGCGCGCGCGCGGACCAAGCGCAGGTGTGGGGGAGTGGGCGCGCGGAAGCAGGCTCCCGCAGCCGTGGGACGGCTGCGCCGACGCACCATCGACTGCGTCCGGCAACGGCCGGACGGCGGCAGGTGGTACGCCGAGATTCGCGGGGTGGGCGGCCAAGGCCGACACACCGGAATCGGGTGTGGTGAAAGCTTCGAGGCGCGCGCTACTATCGGAGCGCGCAGGCAAGCGTGAGCGCCTCCTTCTTCGGGAGGGGGCCGGGTCCCGGAGCTGCTAACTCCGAGGACTCCGTGGGATACGGAGCCCGTTCCTCTGGCGGAGGAGCGGGCTTCCCGCATTCCCGGGTGTGGTTACCCGGCCCGGTTCTTCAGTTGGCTGAGACGGGCGATGCTTGAGCCCGTGTGGGGTTGAGCGCCTAGGCGCTCTTGGTCACGGCTACCTCCGGCTGGGGAGCGGGCGTCGTGGGGCGTGCAGGCTCGAGGGCCTGCACGAGCTCTTCTGGCCGGGCCAAGGCCATCCTTAGGGCTGCCTCCACGAACTCGAGGCGGGAGAGGCCGAGGCGACCACAGGCCTCGTCGACCGCGGCCCGCGTCTGCGGGGCGAGTCCGCCCGGCTCAGTGGTGTCGGCACCCTCGTCCAGGACCACGCTCAGGCGGGTCTGGGGGTGGTAGGGCACACCGATCCGGTCCGCGACGGCCTCACAGACAAGATCGGTCATGGTCATCCCGTGGGCCGCCGCGTAGTACCGGATCGCGGCGGCAAGCTCGGCCGGGATCTTGTACTGGGCGCGCTCGAACGGGCCTTTCGGCGGGCGGCCCGGCCTCCGGTGCTCCATGGGGCGTAGTTCTACCGTTGCGTGTGTACGCATCGGGAGAGGCGCGCCGCTCGACACGCCAACAATTTCTGAGCCACGGCACCGGGCGGACGGATCTGGCTGGTTCGGCATCACGGTGCCCCGCCGGCACCGGTCAGGTTCCGCGGGCGGGCGCGACCGTAGGCGAGCCCGTCGCGGATCGTGGTGGCGACCTCGCGCTGTGTGCAGCCGTCGACGCCGATGTGGTGTCCGACCGCCGCCCGCAGCGCCTCGCTCGCCGCGCGCTCGTCGAGGACCTCTGCGCCGACGAGCTCGCCGAGCTTGCGGGCCGCGCGCAGCAGAGCCTGGTGACGGCTTCCCGTGACCGCGGCCGCGGCCGCGGCGCATTCGGCGGCGACCGCGGCGCGGACGTAGGCGGCAACGCGTCCCGGATCGAGCTGCACGGGTGGGCCGGGCGGCGACGGCGGCGGTGGCGTGAGGAGGTCGGACAGCCAGGCGGGCAGCGGCGCGATCGGCGCTTCGCAGACGGGCAGGTAGCTGCGGCCGTCGGCGCGGCGCGAGCCGGCCCCGACGATGTAGCCGCCGTGGCCACGCGTGTCGATCCGCCAGCCGAGCCGGGCCTGGGAGTTGCGGAGGCACGCGCCGGCGGGCTGCCGGAAGTACAGGTGCAGCCCGCCCGACGGGGTCGCCACCGTCCAGGTCGCGGTCGGGACAGGTTCTCCTGCTTCCTCGGCGAGCCGGGCCAGGACGTCGCGGCCGTGCTGAGCAGGGGCCCACCGCGGGGGAGGCGGCTGGCCGTGGCCGTCGTCGAGGTCGATGACCAGGAGATCGCCGGCGCCGGTGTCGATGCCGATGTTGCAGGCCCGTGGGCCGGTGAACCAGCGCTCGAGCTGGTCGGGGTCTCTGGTTGCCCGGTCCTGCCAGGATCCTCGGCCGGCCGGCACCTTCCCGCAGCAGCGCAGCGGGAACACGGCCAGCCCGAGCTCGTCGGCGGCGGCCAGCGCCCAGGGCAGCAGCCCGGAGGACCGTGCAGGCCTCGCGCGGCCCGCGTGGCGCCCGCCATGGTCGAGCTCTGCGCCGGGCATGTCGCCTCCGTCTCCGCAGCTATCCCGGGCCCATGCCTGGCGAGGTGTAGCCACTGACTTCCACTGGGAGATACGACAGTACAGAGTTGTTCGGCGTGCTTCTATACTCGGATGATGGGTCGCCTCTGGTTCGTGATGGGCACCGGACTTGCCCTGGTCGCGGTGAGCTTCCTCGGGCTGCTGGTGATGATCGGCAGTGTGGGACAGCCCTCGGCGCTGCCCGGGGTGGCTTGCGCCCCGCAGGGCGGCCCGGCGGCCAGGTTCACCGACCAGCAGCTGGCCAACGCCGCGGCGATCGTCGCCGCCGGCGCCGCGCTCGGGGTTCCGGCCCGCGCCAACGTGATCGCCGTGGCCACGGCGATGCAGGAGTCGACACTGCTGCGCTACGCGAACGCGACGGTGCCGGCATCGCTGGAGCTGCCCCACGAGCGGGTCGGGTCCGACCACGACTCTGTGGGACTGTTCCAGCAGCGCGCCCCCTGGGGGCCGCTGGCCGTCCGGATGGACCCGGGCGGGTCGGCCCGGCTGTTCTTCGAGCGCCTCCTGGCCGTGCCCGGCTGGCAGGCGATGCCACTGACGCTTGCCGCGCAGACGGTGCAGGTCAGCGCCTTCCCCGACGCCTACGCCAGCTGGGAGGCCGCGGCCAACCAGGTGGTCGGCGCGGTCACCGGTGTCACCTGCCCGGCGAGCGCTGACAGCGCCGACAACGCAGACCTGCCGACCAACCCGGGCGCGGCGACGGTGATGGCGCGCGCCCTGTCCCAGCGCGGCGTGCCCTACGTCTGGGGCGGAGGGGGACCCGCCGGGCCGACCGCCGGGGGGTTCGACTGTTCGGGCCTGATGGTGTACGCCTTCGCCGGGATCGGTGTCACCGTGCCCCACCAGACCCAGCTCATCTGGGCCGATTTCCAGCCCCGCATCCGCGACCTGGCGTCGATCCAGCCCGGGGACATGCTGCTGTTCGGGGCGGTCGGTGGGGACCCCGCCACGATCGAGCACGTCGGGCTCTACCTGGGCGGAAGTCGCATGGTGCACGCCCCCACGACCGGCCAGACCGTGACCGTCGCCGAGGATCTCTGGGGCAGCGGCTACTGGCGCCCGCGGTTCGTCGGCGCCGTCGGTGGACTGCCAGCCACCTCGACGCGGTCGCTGTAGCGGCGGCTGCGATCCCGCACCAGGACGCACACCAGGTCCAGGTGGGGCCAGCGGCTGATCCATCACGCGACCCATCTTCTCTGTCAGGTCAGTTTAGATCCAGCCCAAACCATAAACTCACGTGAATCAGCAGCAGTTTGAGCCCGGATGGACCGGGCACTCAGCGATCTGGCTGTGACTAGTTGGAGTCAACCCGGGCGGGGGGGCGAGCCGGTCGGGGTCCGCGGCAACGAGCAGTTGCGCGGTGGCGACGAGGTCGAGCTGGCCGTCCGGGTCGGACGGTCGCAGCGTAGATGCGCGCCGGCGCCGCGCCCTCGATCTCGATGCGCGCGCCCGTGCTGCCATACGCCGCGATCAGGCGAACGATCGTGGCGGTCAGTGCCTTCTGGCGATCGCGGTTCGAGGTCGCCGTGCGCGGCCTGCCCGCCGCCCGGGGCGGCCGGACCTGACCACACCTCCAGCGGAGCGGCGGAGGCCTGGACCCGGCTACCGATCGGCGGCGAGCTCCACCGGATCGGCAGCCACCAGCAA
>JBBQEF010000353.1:0-5424 GCA_038320445.1 Mycobacteriales bacterium | reverse complement strand
CGTAGACGTTGAGGGAGAACTGCTGCCGGTTCCTGTTCGTGGCCGCCGGGTCATCGCTACCCGGCCAGCCGCCCCTCCCGCACGGCCCGGGCGATGCCGGGTGCCAGGGGCAACCGGGGCAGGAGGGTGGCCTGCACCGCGTGGTAGAGGTCCGGCTTACCCGACCACACCGTTGTCGCGTGCCGGTTGTGGCGGTCGAGCTGGTGGATCCACGAGCCGCGTTCGCGGTCGACGTGGAACTGCTCGGCGAAACGCCAGAACCGCGCGGCGTCGGCGGAGTAGCGCGGCTCACCGGTGGCCGTGTGCAGGGCGGCGGCCGCGGCGGCCCCCTCGGCCACCACCCAGTACATCCGGTCGTGCACCACGGGCCGGCCGGACCAGTCGGTGGTGTAGACGAAGCCCTCGGCGCCGTCGACGGCCCAGCCGTCGGTGACGGCGCGGTCGTAGAGCGCCGCCGCGGCGGGCCGCAGCCACGGCGGCGCGTCGGCTCCCAGTGCGGCGTCGAGGTGCAACAGCAGCCGCGACCACTCCAGCCCGTGGCCGACGGTGGCGCCGTAGGGCTGGAACGGGTGGTCGGGCTGGTCGCGGTGGTGCTCGGGCATCGGCTCCCAGGCCGGCGTGAAGTGCTCGGGCAGCCGCCAGCCGAAGGCCCGGCCCCAGCGGTCGACGCCCGTGGCCGCGATCCGCAGGGCCCGGTCCCGCCACTGCGGGTCGTCCGTGGCGTCGGTGGCCGCCAGCAAAGCCTCGACCGTGTGCATGTTGGCGTTGAGGCCGCGGTAGTCGTCGCGGTGGGCCCAGGCGCGGTCGAACAGGTCGCACACCATGCCGGCGTCGGGCTCCCAGAACCGCTCGAGCGCCGCCAGCGCGTCGCCCAGCAGGGCAGCCCCTCCCGGACGGCCGGCCACCGTGGCCGTCGAGGCGGCCAGCAACACGAAGGAGTGCGTGTACGCGGCCTTCTGGTCGTCGGTCGTGGACACCGGCCAGCCGCCGTGCTCGGCGTCGCGCAGCGGCCCGGCCAGCCCGGCGAGCAGCGCGTCGGCGATCGGTGCGGCGGCCTCGATGCCGGCCATGGCGGCCAGGCCGTGCACGTGGGCCATCCGCGCCGTCATGTAGGTGAACACCGGCCGGTCCGGCAGGGGCCGCCCGTCGTCGCCCAGCCAGGCCGCACCGCCGGACGGGTGCACCACCCCGGCCCCGAACGAGACGAGGCGCCGGAACTCCGCGTCGAGATCCATCACGGGCCCACCCTGCCCGGCCGACCGCGTCCGGTCCACCTCGCACGCCGCGACGCCGGTGGGTGCCTACTCCGCCAGGTCCAGCGCCGCCCGGACCAGGCTGTCGGCGTCGAGGCCGTGGTGGCGGTACACCGCGTCCAGGTCACCGGACTGGCCGAACGCGCTCACCCCCAGGTGCGCGGCCCGCACCTGGTTGATGCCGGCGAGGAAGGCCAGCGTGTGCGGGTGGCCGTCGAGGACCGTCACCATCGGGGCGGCGCGCCGCGCCGGGAACGCGGCGTCGAGCACCCAGCTCTCCGCCGCCCCCCGGCCGCCGCGGGCCTGCAGCGCGTCGAACAGCAGCCCGGGGCTGGTCACGCACACGACGTCGGCCTCGACGCCCTGGGCGGCGAGCCGCCCGGCGGCGGCGAGCGCCTCGGTCACCACGGCGCCCATCGCGGCGATCGTCACGACCGGAGCAGCGGCTGCGCGGCACAGCGGGTAGGCGCCCGCCACCACCTGCCGGCGGCGGCGCTCGCGGGCGGCCGGGTCGGTGGGCACGGCGGCCAGGGTCTGGTCGACCGGCCGCGTCGAGAGCCGCAGGTAGGCCGAGCTGCCGTCCGGTCGCCCGAGCTTCGCCAGTGACGCGAGCAGCGTCCACTCCACGTCGATCGCGAACGCCGGGTCGTAGCTGATGCAGCCCGGCTGCTCCAGCCCCACCGACGGGGTGGTGATCGACTGGTGGGCGCCGCCCTCCGGCGCCAGCGTCACGCCCGACGGCGTGCCGACCAGGATCGACTGCCCGCCCGCGTAGATCCCGAACGACCACGGCTCCAGCGCGCGCTCGACGAACGGGTCGTACATGACACCGATGGGCAGCAGCGGCTCGCCCCACCGGCTCCAGGTGGCGCCGAGCTCGCCGAGCAGCCCGACCAGGTTGGTCTCGGCGATGCCCAGCTCCAGGTGCTGGCCGGTGGGTCGCTCGCGCCAGTGCAGGATCGTCTCGGGGTCGTCGGCGAACCAGTCGACGCGCTCCGCGGCCGACCAGACGCCGACCTTGTTGACCCAGCCGCCGAGGTTGGTGGAGCTGGAGACGTCCGGGCACAGGGTCACCACCCGACGCGCGGCCTCGGGCGCCTCGCGGGTCAGGTCCAGCAGCGCGCGGCCCAGCGCGGCCTGGGTGGTGGCGGTCCCCGCCGGCGTCCGCCCGATGTCGACGGGCAGCACGGGTGCGACCGGGGCGGGCACCGGTTCGCGGCGCAGCCGCGAGCCCACCTCGGCGCACAGCTCCGCCGCGGCCGAGCCCGCCGGGAACGGGGCCCACGGATCGTCCACCGAGCAGCCGACCCGCTCCCCCAGCTCCCCCATCTGCAGGGGCGTGAGCAGCGACGAGTGGTTCTGCGGGTGGCCCTCGCTGGCCAGGCCGTACCCCTTCACGGTGTAGGCGAAGATCACGGTCGGGCGGGTGTCGTCGATGGCGCGGAGCGCGTCGCCGAGTGCGTCCAGGTCGTGGCCGCCGAGGTTGCGGACGGCGGCGTGCAGCGTGTCGTCGTCCAGGACCGCGACGAGCTCGGCCAGCTTCGGGTCGTCCCCGGGCAGGCGTTCGCGCTGCTGGGCGGGGGTGCAGCGGAGGAGGCGCTGGTACTCGGGGTTGGGCATGTCGTCGATGCGCCTGCGCAGCGCGTCACCGCCGGGCCGGGTGAACAGGTCCTCCAGGATGCGCCCGTACTTGACCGTGATCACCTGCCATCCCGCGGCCTCGAACATGCCCTGCAGGCGGGTGGCGCCGATGTTGGGCACGACCCGGTCGAGGCTCTGCCGGTTGAGGTCGACGATCCACACGACCTCGCCGAGCTCGCCCACCATCGGGTCGAGGACGGCCTCCCAGCACGCGCCCTCGTCCAGCTCGGCGTCGCCCACCAGCGAGTACTGGCGCCCCACGCCCACCTCCGGGCGGAGGGAGGAGACGTAGCGCCGGGCCAGGGCACCCCAGATCGGGGCGGTCGCGCCGATGCCGACCGAGCCGGTGGAGTAGTCGACGGGATCGGGGTCCTTGGAGCGGCTCGGGTAGCTCTGGAGACCGTGGAAGGCCCGTAGCGTCTCCAGGTAGGAGGCGTCGAGCTCGCCGAGCAGGTGGTTGATCGCGTGCAGCACCGGCGACGCGTGCGGCTTGACCGACACCCGGTCCTCGGGCCGCAGGTGCTCGAACCACAGCTCCGTCATGATCGACACCAGCGACGCGCTGGAGGCCTGGTGCCCGCCGACCTTCAGTCCGCCGGGGTTGGGCCGCACCCGGTTGGCGTGGTGCACGATCGCGGTGCTCAGCCACAGCACCCGCTGCTCGATGTCCCGGAGGGCCCTGCTCGACACCGTTGTCTCCCGTCATCCGCGTTGGCGCCCCACTGCACCACCGCGACGAGGACGGCACAACTGGTCGGCCGGGGGGTGGTGCACCGGCCTCGCCCCCCGCGCCCGAGCGCATCGCCCGCGACCACCGCACCGGTACCGTGCAGGTGGCACCGACGCCGCGACGTCGGTGCGGTCCCGACGACGCTTGTGCGGTGGTCGGGGCGTTCCGCGCTAGCGTGCCGGCGTGACCGCCGACGTACTTCTCTCCGCGGAGGCCGCGTCATGACCGGGTTGCTCCCCGCCACCGCCCGAACCCTGCTGGCCCGCACCGCACGCGCCCAGCGCGACGGGCGGGTCCCGTCCCTGGTCGCGGGGGTGGTGCGCGACGGCGCGCTCGTCTGGTCGGCCGGTCGCGGCGACCTGGCCGGGCCGCACACCGACGTCCAGTACCGGCTGGGGTCGATCTCCAAGACGATCACGGCGGTCACCGTGCTGCGGCTGCGCGACGAGGGCCTGCTCGACCTCGGCGACGCGCTGGAGCGGCACCTGCCCGGCACCCCGCTGGGCGACCGGACGGTGGGGCAGCTGCTCGCACACCTGGCGGGCGCCGGGTCCGAGAGCCCCGGCGCGTGGTGGGAGCGCACCCCCGGCACCACGCTCGACGGGCTGGAGCTCTCCGACGCCGACGTCGTGCTCCCCGCCGGGCGCCATTTCCACTACTCCAACCTCGGGTTCGGGCTGCTCGGCGAGCTGGTGGCGCGAGCGCGCGGCCGGGCGTGGAGCGATGTCGCCCGGGACGAGGTGCTGCTGCCGCTGGGCATGACGCGGACCACGCCCCGCCCGGACGGGACCGCGGCACCCGGCCTGGCCGTGCACCCGTGGGCCGAGGTCGTGCTGCCCGAACCGGAGCACGACGCCGTCGCGATGGCACCGGCCGGGCAGCTCTGGGCGACGGCCACCGATCTCGGACGGCTCGGTGCGTTCCTCCTCGGCGACACCGGGGGCGTCCTGTCCCGCGACACCGTCGAGGAGATGACGCTCCCCGCCGGCATCGACGTCTCGAACCCCGGCTGGTCGTCCTACGGGCTCGGACTGCAGGTCCAGCGCGTGGACGGCGTCACGCTCGTGGGGCACGGCGGCTCGATGCCCGGGTTCCTCGCCGGGATCTGGGCCGACCGCGAGGAGGGCACCGCGGCCTTCGCGCTGGGCAACACCACGGCCGGGATGGACCCCGGCCTGCCCGCCGGGCTGCTGGCCGATGTGCGCGCCGCAGAGCCCCGCATCGTCGACGCCTGGGCGCCCGGGCCGTCGCCGGTGCCACTGGAGCTGCTCGGGCCGTGGTTCTGGGGCCCGTCGCCCTACGTGTTGCGTGCCGTGCCCGGCGGGCTGCTGCACCTCGGCGGGTTGGGGCGCCCGGGCCGGGCGTCGCGGTTCCGGGTGCGCGCGGACGGCACCTGGGTGGGGCTGGACGGCTACTTCGCCGGCGAGACGCTCCGGCTCGACCCGGTGGCGCTCACCCTCGCGACGTTCGTGTTCACCCGCACGCCCTACGACCCGGCCGCGCCCGTGCCCGGCGGCGTCGACGAGGTCGGCTGGCGCGCGTGACGTCCCGGGGCGCGGCTCGCGTCCCCGTGTGACGGCGGGCGCGGTCCTCGGCGGCGCGGCGATCGACCTGCGGCGATCCGGCGCACGGCGTCCTCCAGCGCCATCGCGGCGCCCTGGCCCGCCACGCCCCGCCGCCGGGCGCGGTGAGCAGCACCAGGTCGCGACCGAACAGGTCGATCGTCGACCGGGCACCGCCGTCGAGCCAGAGATGCGGTGCACGGCAGCCCGGGTCGGCGGTCGGGACGTAGTCACCGGG
>JBBQEF010000352.1:0-5471 GCA_038320445.1 Mycobacteriales bacterium | reverse complement strand
GACGGTCGCGGTCGCGCCCACACCGATCACGCCCGGCGACGCGGCAGGGTAGTGCGGATCGGTGGACTGTGTATTGCCGGCAGCCGCGACAACGACCGTGCCCGCCGGGAGCTTGCCGATCGCGGCCGCCATGCCGATGGCGTCCTTCTGGTCCTTGGTCGGGCACCCGAGCGACAGGTTGACAATCGTAGCCTCAGGCGGGATGGCCTGCAGCGCTGCCGCCACCGTCGATTCGTCACCGATTCCTGCCGCGTCCAGCGCATCGCGAGGGGCGAGGCGCACGCCGGGGGCGAACTGTTGGATCACCCCGGCGATGAAGGTCCCGTGCCCACCCTCCAACCCCAGGATGGTGGTTGTCGGCCGGTACAGCAGATCGATACCGGCCAGGTTGGGGTCGTAGAGACCGTCGAACCAGGTGCCGGCGCTGAAGGCGGTCACCGCGTCCGCCCAGATACCGGTGTCGCAGATGGCGATGGTAAACGGGATAGGCGGATCGATCCGATTCGGCCGCTGGACCGGTCCTGCGGGAACCGGCGGTGTGTGCGGATGGCCCATGACGTTGCCGGCACCGAACACGACGTGGTGCGGAGTGACCCCGATGGCCGGAGCCTGGGCGAGGATCTGGTCGACTATCTCGGGGACGGTGAGCGCGGCGTGAGGTCCCGGAGCACCACTGAGATGGATGAGTGCAACGTCCTCTACGGGGAAGCTGGGCAGCTCGGGGCTGAGATCGGGGTTTGGCAGCGCCTCGTTGCCCACCAGCAGCTCACGCAGCTGCTGCGCCTCGGTCGCAGGTACGAGGAGCTGGGCAGGGCGGTAGAAGAACTGTGGTGCATCGACGTTGGGGTGGATCCCGATGTCCGGCGATGCTTCTGCAAGGTCGAGGAATTGCTGATCGTAGATGACCACATCGCCCGTGCCCTGAGTCATGCTGGCTCTCCTGCCCGGCCGCCGCATCGATGATTATTCGAAGTTCGAGCTGACTTCGCATCGGCCGAATCGCCCAACTTGGCCAGGCGGCGCAGCATCGAAAGGATTGACACGCAAGTTAACCTGCAAAGTTGAGAGATGTCCGCAGGGACGATGTGCAGCCGATCGGAGGGCAGCCATCAAGGACGTCGCCGCGCAGACCGCCTTGGACGCTGTACAGCGGGATCCTCGTGCGGCTATCGCCCTTGCCCGGGCGGTGCTCGGGTCCGGCCCTCCCGTCTCTCCTGCGGAGAAGGCCATGGCGGAGCGGGCGATCGGCCTCGCCTACCGCGAGCTCAACGACTTCGGGTCCGCGCTGGAGCATCTCGACCGCGCCGTGCGCATCGCGGTGCGGGCTGGTGATCGGCACGCGGCGGCGCTGGCTCGGTTGAGCAGGGCGTATGTTCTGGCGAACACAGGTCGCAACGGAGCTGCGCTGCGCAGCCTCGCCGCCGCGCTGCCCGACCTGCACGGTGTCGAGGCCGGGCACGGTCGGATGCAGCGTGGGGTGGTCCTGTACTTCGCCGGCCGGTTCAGCGAGTCGGAGGTCGAATACGGCGCCGCGATCGCCTTGGCTGTGGAGCACGGCGACCAGATCGGCGAGGCTCGGGCCCGTAACAACAGGGGGCTGGTCCGGGCGAACCTCGGCGACCCGGCGGCGGCCGAACGCGACTTCACCCGGGCAGGGGCACTGTTCACCGATCTCGGGTTCGAGCTCGCTGGGGTCGACGTGCGGTGGAACGGCGGCGTAGCCGCCGCTCAGGCGGGACAGGTACCCCGGGCGCTGCGGATCCTCGCCGACGCCGACGCCGACTACGAGCGACTCGATGTCCCCCGGCCCGCCCTGCTGCTCGACCGGCTCGAGCTGTTGCTGTCGATCCCGCTGGTCGAGGAGGCTGTCGCGCTGGCCGAGCGTGCGGTCACCCGGCTACGCGACCGGGGGATGGACTCCGACCTGGCTGAGGCGCTGCTGTTCCGCGCCCGAGTCGCGCTGCTCGCCGGTGATCTGGACACGCTCGAGACCGCCGCCGCCGAGGCGCTTGAGCTTTTCCAGCGACAACGCCGCCGCTCCTGGGCAGATTTCGCGCGGCACATGCAGCTGCGGGCAGCGTTCGTGCGGGGGGACCGCTCCCCCACTCTGCTTACGGCCACCGTGCGTGGGGCGAACCGGCTCGACGACGCCGGATGGACCACTGCAGCGCTCGCGGCCCGGATCGAGGCGGCACAGCTGGCGGTCGGCCTGGGCCGCCTCCCGCAGGCTCGCCGGCTGCTGGCACAGGCGGCCGGTCACCGCACGAGCAGTACGGGCATCCGGCGCGCGCAGGGCTGGTACGCCGAGTCCCTGCGCCGCCGACTGGTCGGCGACCGGCGCGGCGCCCTCACCGCCCTGCGGAGCGGGCTCATCGTGCTCGACGCTTACCGCGCGGCCGTCGGCGCATTCGACCTGCGGGCACACAGCGGAGCCCTGGGTGAGCAGCTTGCCCGCGATGGTCTCACGCTGTCGATCGAGACCAGACGACCCGAGACCGTCATCGCGTGGGCGGAACGCGGCCGGGCCGGCGCGCTGCGCATGACCCCGGCCCGCCCACCGAGCGACCCTCGACTCGCCGCCGCCCTCAGCGATCTACGCGTCACCGCGACAGATCTGCGCCAGGCTGTCCTCGACGGCGCCCCCTATGCGGGACTCGACCGCCGCCGCAACCGGCTCGAGACCCTCATCCGCGACAAGACCCGCCAGGTCGAAGGTCCCGGCACGGTCGCCCGACCGGCCACCGTGGCGATGATCAGCGATCGGCTCGCCGGTGCAGTGCTCGTCGAGTTCGTCGAACATTCCGGCCAACTGTCAGCCGTTCTGGTCCGCAACGGCCGGGCTCAGATGTGCCACCTCGACGCAGCCGGAGCCACCCGGCAACCGCTCAAGATCCTCCGCTTCGCTCTTCAGCGGCTCGCGGCCCTGCCTGAGGCAGAACTCGAACGGTCCGGCGCACGTGCGGCCGCCGACCGGGCGGCATCCCAGCTCGACACGCTTCTGTTCGCACCGATGCGCGACCGTATCGGCGACCGTCCGCTGGTGCTGGTACCGACCGGTGCGCTCCATGCCACCCCGTGGTCCGCACTCGCCACTTGCGCGGATCACCCGACGGTGGTCGCGCCGTCCGCGACGTCCTGGCTGCGCGCCGCCTCCCGCGAGCGGCGAGCAGCGAACACCGCAGTGTACGTTGCCGGGCCTAACCTGGCCGACGCGACGATCGAAACCCGCGTCCTGTCCCGATCCACGCCCGACGCAGTCGTTATCGACGGGCCACAAGCGCGCGTCGAGGCAGTCGCCAGCGCCCTCGACGGCTGCGGACTGGCGCACATTGCGGCACACGGCAGCTTCCGCTGGGACAACCCCTTGTTCTCCGCGATCGAACTCGTCGACGGCCCCCTCACCCTGCACGACCTGCAAAGCCTCACCCAGGCCCCTGAGGTCCTCGTTCTCTCTGCTTGTGACCTGGGGTTGTCCTCGGTGCGGCCGGGCGACGAACTCATGGGCCTTACCGCCGCCCTCCTCGGCCTCGGTACTCGAACACTGATAGCCAGCGTGCTGTCGGTACCCAGCGAGGACACCGTCGCACTCATGCTCGAGCTCCACCGCCACCTCCGCACCGGCACACCGGCGGCCGACGCGCTCGCCCACGCGCAACGACACAGCAGGTCCCGCGGAGCACGAGGATTCGCTGCCGCCGCCAGCTTCGTGTGCTTCGGGGCCTCCTGAACTCGCGGGTTCCATGCCCACCGACCTCGCGACGCCCACACGATATCGGATGTATCACGACACGAGTCGGGCTGTCCTGCCTTCGGTCACGACAGCGACCACACCCTCATCAAGGAGAACATCATGTCTGACAAGGGATTCGACGGCCTGCCGAGCCTCGTCGGCGACATCGGGGCAGTCATCCTCATCGACAACGACATCAACCCGAACAACGTCATCGACGACGACCAGCCGTTCGACGTCCGGATCGCCTGGCAGGTCGGCCCGGCCATCGTCGCCACCGTCCTGGACGGTAAGTGGACAGTCGACCTCTACGCAGAGTCGATGGGCCCCGGCGACGAGAAGAAGGTCGGGACGGTCGACGTGAAGGCCACCGGCGCCACGAACTACACGGCCACCATCACGGTCGCTCCCGGCACGCTGCACTCGGAGAGCGCGCCGGCGCCGGACTCGGGCGTCTACAAGCTGGTCGAGGTGCTGACCTACCGCAACCAGCTCGGTGTGAAGACCGAGATCGCGGCCTTCTCCGAAGGCCCGATGTTCCTGCTCCGCGAGCCGTGAGCGAACGTCACCACACGGACGCTCCGGGGGGCCGGGCCCGTTTGGGCCCGGCCCCTGCGAGCCGTCCCGACTCCGTACCCCATGCCTCGCCCAGCGACTCGCGGTCACCTGGCTGCCGTGGCCGCAGCCCGCGACCCACACCCGTGACACTCGCGATCAGCAGGTCAGCCGAACCAGATGATCTGCAGAAGGTCGACGAGGCGATCACGTTCCAACACCATGTAGACCACGAACCCGTCCCCGGACGCAGCAGCGAAGGTGCGGGAGCGCATCGAGCTGTGCGGGTTCGTGCGGGTGTAGGGGTCACCCGACCACGGGTCGAGCTCCAACGCGGTGCGCAGCTCGGCGAAGCGTGCGGCGCCGTCGTGGGGCAGCTGGGCGATCTGATCGTCGACCTCGTCGCTGGATCGGACGACGTACACCGCTTCAGATACCGCCGGCCTTCTGCCGGGTCACCGCGAGCGGCTCGTCCTCGGGGCTGGGCTGCCCGGTCAGCAGCTCCGCGGCTCGGCGGGCGAGGCGACGGAACACCTGCGGGTCGGCCTGCAGGGCCGCGACCCGACGCCAGTGCTCGAGCATCTGGAACAGGCCGGTCAGATCGAGGCTGTCACGGGCAACGGACAGGGCCGCCGCGTACTCGGTGAGGAACACCTCGCGGTCCTGGGGCAGCAACGCGGCAGCGATCGCATCCGGGGAGGCACCCTTGGCCAGCGGATGCCGGCGCACCTCGGCAGGCTCGTCCGCGGAGTACATCACGCTCACCCTCTCACCGTAGCCCTCGCGGAACGCCGCGACGACAGGCGACACCACCGTCCCGTAAGCCGAACGGCGGATTCTGGCAGTCAACGCAACAGTAGTTCGCTGATCTCCTCGATCGGCTTGTGGTAGCTCAGGCGCTTGCGGGGCCGGTCGTTGAGTTCCTGGGCGACCCGGTCCAGATCAGCAACGCTGTGGATGGACGGAAAGATCGGTGCCTTCGGGGAAGTACTGGCGCAGCAGCCCGTTGGTGTTCTCGTTGGTGCCGCGCTGCCAGGGCGAGTGCGGGTCGCAGAAGTAGATGTCGATGTCGGTGGCGATGCTGACTTGTTTCCAGTCGCGCATCTCCGGGCCCTGATCCCAGGTCAGCGACTGGCGCAGCACCGCTGGCAAAGTCTGGATCTTGGAGGCGAGGGCGGCACTGACC
>JBBQEF010000351.1:0-5497 GCA_038320445.1 Mycobacteriales bacterium | reverse complement strand
TGCACCACACGGACGCCACGAGCACGATCGCCGAGGTGGAGATCCTGCTGGACCTCTGACGACCGAAAAGGGCCGCGAGCGGATGCTCGCGGCCCTCCCGAGATCGTGGGTGGTTACTGCGGCGGGGCCTGCGGCACCGGTGGCGCCTGGGTGGTGTCGCCGGCGCCGGTACGCTGCTGCGCCTGGTCGATCAGCCCGTCGACCTGGGCGTCGTGGCCGGCGAACCGCTCCTTGGCGAGGTCGCCCGCCTTGTCGAGGCCCTGGTCCACCTGCTCGTCGTGCTGGTCGATCAGCTCTTTTGCCTTGTCGAGGAAACTCATGCGCCTCACCTTGGCCCGGTCACGGCACGAGCGCCAGTGGGTGGTCACCCGTTCGGACGAAGGCGTACGTGCGAAGGGCGCAGTTCGTCCACATTGTTCACCCCGATCAGCTGCATGGTCCGGGTGATCTCGCCGGTCAGGATCTGCACCGCCTTGCGGACCCCGAGCTCACCGCCGGCCATCAGCCCGTAGAGGTACGCGCGGCCGATCAGCGCCGCCCGCGCCCCCAGCGCGACGGCGGCCAGCACATCGGCGCCGTGGGTGATGCCGGTGTCGACGAACACCTCGGCGCGGTCGCCCAGCGCCTGCACGGTGGGCTCCACCAGCTCCAGCGGCACCGGGGCGCGGTCGAGCTGCCGGCCGCCGTGGTTGGACAGCAGCACGGCGTCGGCACCGGCGTCCACGACGCGACGCGCGTCCTCGACGCTCTGGATGCCCTTGATCACGAGCTTCCCGGTCCACGTGCCGCGTAGCCACTCGACGTCGGCCATGGTGAGGGCGGGGTCGAACACCCGGTTGATCAGATCGCTCACCGTGCCGCCGTCCGTGGAGGTCAGGCTGGCGAACGTGAGGGGTTCGGTGGTGAGCATGTCGAACCACCAGTTCGGGTGCATCGCCCCGTCCAGGAACGTCCTCAGCGTGATCGCGGGCGGGATCGACAGGCCGTTGTAGGTGTCGCGGTGCCGGGCACCGCCCACCGGTGTGTCGACGGTGAGCATGAGCGTGTCGTAGCCCGCGTCCGCGGCGCGCTGCACCAGGTCCTTGGCCACCGAGCGGTCGCGCCACAGGTAGAGCTGGAACCACTTGCGCGCGGCCGGCGCGGCGGCCGCGACGTCCTCGATCGTGGTGGTTCCCATCGTGGACAGCGTGTACGGGATGCCGACGTCCTGCGCCACGCGCACCACCGCCCGCTCGCCGGCCTGGTGCATCATCCGTGTGAACCCGGTGGGGGCGAACGCGAACGGCAGGGCGGAGCGCTGCCCGAGGATGTCGCGGCCCAGGTCGACGCGCGAGACGTCGCGCAGCACCGACGGCGTGAACTCGACCCGCCCGAACGCGTCCCGCGCGCGGTTGAGCGACAGCTCCCCGTCGGCGGCGCCGTCGGTGTAGTCGAACACCGCCCGTGGCGTGCGGCGGCGCGCGATGGCGCGCAGGTCGCCGATCGTGGCCGCGCGGCGCAGGCGCCGCTCGGTGGCGTCGCGGACGAAGGGCGCCGGCTGCAGCAACGGGCGCAGTTCGGACGGGCGGGGTAACCGGCGCTGGACCATGTGGGCCAGGGTAGGTCCGGATCCGGGCGGTGTCAGGGTCTGAAAGGCCCGATCCGTCGCCGCATCAGCTCGAACGACGCCACCGCGCCCGCGCTCGCGACCCCGAGCGACTCCACACCGCCGTGCATGGGGATGGCGAGCACCCCGTCGAGCAGCGGGCGGACGGAGGCGGACAGGCCGTCGGTCTCGTTGCCCAGCACCAGCGCGACCCGGGCGGGCAGCACGGCGTCCAGCAACGACGAGCCGCCGGCGTCCAGCCCGAAGACCGTGAAGCCCCTGTCCCTGAGCAGCGCGCACCCCTCCTCGACGGTGGCCGAGCGCAGCACCGGTGCCCGGAACGCCACCCCCGCCGACGCTTTGATCATCAGCGGGTCGATGGAGGGCAGGCCGCGGCGGGGGAGCAGAACGCCGTCCAGGCCCGCGGCGGTGGCGCTGCGCAGGATCATCCCGACGTTGGACGGGTTGGTCAGCCGGTCCAGCACGAGCACCGCGGCGGGCGCGTCCGGTCCGAGGCCGTCGAGGAACTCCGCGACCGGCGCCATCCGCGGCGCGACGACATCGGCGAGGACGCCCTGGTCGTGGCGCCCGTTGCCGGCCAGCACCTTGACGCGGTGGGCCGTGGCGCGCTGCACGGGCACCCCGCGGTCGCGGGCGGCGTCGAGGATCTGCCGGGCCGACCCCCCACGGACGTCCTCGGCGAGGATGACCTTGTCCACGCGCAGTGCGGTGTCGTCGAGGGCCTCCAGCACCGGCTTGCGCCCGTACACGGTGATGAAGGTGTCTTTCGGCGATCGGGGCACTGTCACGATGCCGTCTCCCAGGTGAAGATCACGTCGGCGGTCACCGCGTCAGCCTAGGATCGGGCCATGCCCCCCCGGCTCTCCGCCCTCGACGCCTCGTTCCTGTACCTGGAGCAGCCGACCACGCCGATGCACGTCGGCGCCGTCTCGATCTTCCGGCGGCCGAAGGCGGGCTTCGACTACGACCGCCTGGTCGAGCTCATCGAGCAACGCATCGCGCTGGTGCCGCGCTACCGGCAGAAGGTCCGTCACGTGCCGGGCAACCTGGCGCGCCCGGTGTGGGTGGACGACACCGAGTTCGACGTGGCCTACCACGTGCGGCGCTCGGCGCTGCCCAAACCCGGATCGGACGCCCAGCTCACCGAGCTCGTGGCGCGGCTGATGTCGCGGCCCCTCGACCACACCCGCCCGCTGTGGGAGATGTACCTGGTGGAGGGCCTCGCCGATGGCCGCACCGCGGTGCTCACCAAGACCCACCAGGCGATGGTCGACGGCATCAGCGCGATCGACATCGGCCAGGTGATCCTCGACGTCTCGGCGCGGCCGCGGGTCGTGGCCGAGGAGCTGTGGATGCCGCGCAACGAGCCCACCGACGTGCAGCTCGTGTTCGGCGCCGTCGCGGAGGCCGTGGCCCGGCCGGGCGTGATCGTCGACAACGCGCGCGCGGCCGCCGGGGACGCGATGGCGACGGTCGGGAAGCTCGCCGGCGCCGCCACGCAGCTGTTCTCGATGGCCCGCACCGCCAGCCGCCGGGCCCCGGGCTCGCCCCTCAACGTCGACATCTCCACCCAGCGCCGCTTCGCGATCGCCCGCACCGAGCTGGAGGACTACCGCAAGATCCGCGCCGCCCACGGCTGCTCGGTCAACGACGTGGTGCTCAGTGTCGTCGCCGGGGCGCTGCGGGAGTGGCTGCTGATGCGCGGCGAGGCCGTCACGGCGTCGTCGTCGGTGCGGGCGATGGTGCCGCTCTCGGTGCGGGGCGAGGCCGACGTGCCCAGCTCGGCCACGTCCGGCTCGCTCGGCAACCGCGTGTCGTCGTTCCTGGTCGACCTGCCGGTGGGCGAGCCGAGCCCGGTGGTGCGCCTGCACCACGTCACGCACGCGATGCGCGAGCACACCTCGACCGGGCAGTCGGTGGGAGCCGACACCCTGGTCCGCGTCGGCGGGTTCGCGCCCCCTACGCTGCACGCCCTGGGCGCCCGCGCCGCGAGCGGCATCTCCAAGCGCATCTTCAACCTGGTGGTGACGAACGTGCCGGGACCGCAGTTCCCGCTCTACGCCGCCGGCGCACGGATGCTGGAGATGTTCCCCGTGGTGCCGCTGGCCAAGGGCCAGGCCCTGGCGATCGGGCTGACCTCCTACAACGGCGGCGTCTACTACGGCTTCAACGGCGACCGCGACGCGATGGCGGACGTCGACGTCCTCGCCGGGCTGGTCGGGGAGTCGCTCGAGGAGCTGCTGGGAACGGTGAACTGAGTGCGCGTCTATGTCCCGGCCACCTGGCCGATGCTGAGGATACTGGTCAAGAACGGGGTGGTGGACCCGATCGGCGGCACCGCGTTCTCGCTGACGCCGAAGCTGCGGGAGTCCTACACCGCCGGGGACGAGGAGGAGCTCGAGTACGCGGCGCTCTCGGAGGCGGCCCGCGCGTCACTGCGGCTGCTGGCCGTCGAGTTCGGGCTCGGCGAGGAGAGCACCCCGGCGCGCCGGGTGGTCATCGCCGCCGATCTGGACGACGTCACGCTGCGCCCCGACCTCGACGACGGCGCCGTCCGGATCGCCGGGCCCGTGCCGCTGGAGAAGGTGGCCGCGGTGCACGTCGACACCGAGGAGGCCGAGTACGCCGTGCGGCAGGCGTCCGGCGCGGTCGACGCCGCAGACATGGGCGACCTGGACGCCGAGTTCCTCGTCGGCGAGGCCGAGGACCACGAGCTGGCCTGGTACGACCCGTCCGAGGTGGCGTTCCTGGTGGAGCTGCGCTGACCACGACCCGTGCGCGGAAAACGTCGCTATAGCGACGTTTTCCGCGCACGGGGGCCGGAGGCCTTCCGCCAGGCCGAGTAGCTGCCGACCGGGCCCGCACTCGGTCGGAAGAGCCACGGCCACGGGTGCACGGCAGCCGGGGCCACGGCTGCCGCGCGGGTACGGAAGCCCGGCACCGGGGCGAAGGTCACGGCCACCGGGCGGCCGGCCAGTTCGTCGGGCACGACACCACGCCGGACCTCGACCGGCCGCCGCTGCGCCAGGTCGGCCAGGGTCTCGGCGAGGAACACCAGCCGCTTGCCCGACAGCCGCAGCCGCGCGAGCAGCGGCTCGTCGAACACGAAGACCGCGGGCAGGTCCGGATGGGCCTGCAGCGCGGGGTCGGCGTCGCCGAGCGACTCGGCCGTGAGCCAGACGGCGTCCGGCTCGGCCCGGAGGTCCGGGGAGCTCGGCCCGCCCGTCGCCGCCGGGTCGGGGTCACGGCCGAGCAGCGGTTCCGGCGCGGGCCGGTCGCCACCCGGCGCGTCCGGCGGCCAGTCCTGGATCGGGCAGGCCGCTGCCAGGGCGCACCCGTCACACAGCTGCGGCGCCCGCTTCTGCACCTGCCAGCGGGAGAAGCCGTAGGGCTTGCCGGTGCCCGCGCCGATCGTCCACTGCCACACCAGCCGGTTGGCCGCCCGCGAGCCGTCGAGCAGGTGGGTGAAGAACCGGTCCTCGCCGTCGGACCATTCGGCGCCCGCCCGCACCGTCCACTGCGACGCCATCCACATCCGGGTCTGGTTCACCAGCCAGCCGTCGCTCTCCAGCTCCTCGACGCACGCCGCCACGCAGTTCATCTCCGCAGGCCAGGGCTCGTCCCAGGACCGCGCGGGCCGGGCCGGGGCGGCGCGCAGCGCGGTCGCGGTGCGGCGGCCCAGCCGGGCGTAGAGGTGGCGCGCGTACTCCTGCCACGCCAGCTCGTCGCGGACCTTCGTGCGGTCGCGGGCCGGCGCGTCGGCGACCGCGGCCCACGCGGCGGGCAGGTCGATCAGGCCGTGCCGGATCCACGGCGAGAGCCGCGTGGCACCGCGCCTGCTGCCGTTGCCCCGGGTGTCCGCAGCCGTTGCGAACGCACCGAGCAAGGACC
>JBBQEF010000350.1:0-5561 GCA_038320445.1 Mycobacteriales bacterium | reverse complement strand
GCTTGGTAAGAGGGTCCTGCCCTGCGTAGACCGTGACGCGCAACGACCCGCTCGGCAGCGCCTCGATCTCACCTCGCTGCCGGTCGCGACGACCAGTCCTCGGGGTCATGGGGCGAGGGTAAACCCGACTTGCCCCACGATCCGCCCCACGCGAGGTGCTACGAATAGTGTTACCAGGGCGTTTGCCCTGTTCAGAGTGGGTGGAGCTGAGGGGATTCGAACCCCTGACCCTTTGACTGCCAGTCAAATGCGCTACCAGCTGCGCCACAGCCCCTTGCCTGAGTAGAACCTACACGAGCCCGCCCCCGCCCCGCGAACGGGGTGGGGCGTCGTTCACTCCTCAGTCGGTTCAACCGCTCCAGCACCGGCGTGGAGGCGCCGAGCCGATCAGCAGCGCAGAAAGCTGCCACGTCGTCGGTCTCGGCTCCGAGACGCCATCCGATCCGTGTCGTCCGTCCGCAGGCGTCCCGGCCGGGGCGGGCCTGCCGCGAACACCACCCCCAGCCGGCTCCCGATCAGCCCGCGATCGCGTTCTTGAGCCAGTTGCTGTCGTTCAGGTTGATCTTCTTGCCGTTCACCGCGACGGTGGGGGTGCCGAACTGGCCGCTGGTCTGCAACGCGGTGTCGGCGGCAGCCTTGTCGGTCTCGGCGGCGATCGCCTTCGCGTCGGTCGCGCCCTTCACACAAGCGGCGAAATCACCCTTCGCCGCCAGCTCGGTGCCGAACGCCACGAGCTGGTCGTCGGTGAGGCCGGCGCTGCCCTCAGCGGGCTGCGACGCGTAGAGCTTGGCGTGGTAGGCGGGGAAGATCCCGGCCGACGCCGCACAGAGGGCGGCGTTCGCGGCGCGGGTGGAGTAGCCCGCGGGAGTGGTGCCCGCATCCAGGATGGCGATCTGGTGGTAGCGGACCGTGATCTGGCCCGCGTTGAGCGCCGCGGCGATCGCCGCGCCGTCCCGCTGCTCGAACCGTTCGCAGTTGGGGCACAGGTAGTCCTCGTAGGTGTCGAGGACGACCTTGCCGGTACCCGCCGTCACGACCGCGCCCGAGGCCGTCGCCGTGTACGTGGGTGCGACCGCCGCCGTGCTGCTGTTGCGGAAGTACAGGACCGCAGCACCGACGACGACCGCTACCACCACCACGACGGCCACGATGATCAGCGGCGTGCGGTTGGCGGTCTTCGTGGCCGGGACCTGGATCCCTGCGGAGGCCAACCGTCGGCTGGCCTCCTCCTGACGGCGCCTCTTGTCGTTCCGGGACGCTCCGCCCATGTCAGGTCCTTCCGCCGAGTCGGGAGTCGAGTGAGAACAGGGTGCGCGGTCGCGCGATCAGCCACGCCGTCAGCAGGAGAAATCCCGTGTCGCGCACCAGTTCCAGAAGATATGCGGTGTTGCCGGGCTCGACGGCCCCGCCTCCCCCGAAGCAGCCGCAGTCGATCGAGAGCCCGCGCGCCCAGGCCTGCGACACGCCGGCGACGAACACCAGCAGCAGCACGGCCGACAGTACGGCCACTGCGCGCGTGCCGACACCCACCAGCAGCAGCACGCCCACCGCGAGCTCCAGGAACGGGAGCAGGACCGAGACCACCTCGACCGCGGCGGTGGGCATCACGTCGTACGCGCGCACGGCGACGTAGGTCTGATCCAGATCGACGGCCTTGAGCGCGCCCGAGACCAACCAGACGGCGGCGAGGCCGAGACGCGCGAGCGTCCCGACGACGTCGAGCACCTGCACCCGCTTCACACGTTCAGCCTAGCGACGGGAGCGGGTGTGCTCCGCCGAGGTCCACCTCGCGCACGAGAACGTACCGACTCGCGCACGGGAGTGTGCCGACTCGCGGGGTGGGTCAGAAGTGTTCGCGGGCCGACTCCTGCTCCAGCACGGCGTCGAGGTCGGCCAGGCGGTTCATGCCCGCCACCGCCCGGGCCGTGCGGTGGTTGGCCGCGAGGAGGTCGCGGTGGCGGTGGGTCCAGGCCCAGTAGCCGGCGGTGAACGGGCAGGCGTCGTCGCCGACCCGCTTCTTCGGGTCGAAGGCGCAGCCCCTGCAGTGGTCGGACATCTTCGCGATGTAGGCCCCTCCGGAGCTGTAGGGCTTGGTGGCCATCATGCCGCCGTCGGCGTGCTGGCTCATCCCGATGACGTTGGGCGGCATCACCCACTCGAAGCCGTCGACGTAGGCCTCGCGGAACCAGTCCGAGAGCTCCGCCGGCCGGTAGCCCCGCTGCAGCGCATGGTTGCCCAGCACCATGAGCCGCTGGATGTGGTGGTTCCAACCGCGGTCACGCACGCCTTCCAGCGCGGTACGCAGGCAGTTCGCGGTCACCGCGCCGGCGTCCAGTGAGGTCCACCACTCCGGCAGCGGAGTCCGTGCGTCCAGCGCGTTGCGGCGCCGGTAGTCGGGGCCGAAGCGCCAGTACAGCTGCCACACGTACTCCCGCCAGCCCAGAACCTGCCGGATGAACCCCTCCGCCGACGCGAGCGGCACGGCCCCGCTGTCGTAGGCGTCCTCGGCGGCCCGTACGGCGTCGAGCGGGTGCAGCACGCCGATGTTGAGCGGCACCGAGAGCAACGAGTGCGCCATGGCCCAGTCCTGCGTGAGCATCGCGTCCTCGGGCGGGCCGAAGTGCGGCAGCCGCTTCTCGACGAAGTGCGCGAGGGCACTGCGCGCCTCATCGGCGGTCACGGCGAACCAGCGCGGCCCGTCGCGCCCGACGGTCGGCAGGTCCATCGCGTCGAGATCGGCGCGCACCCGCTCGTCGATCCCGTCCTCGGACGGCTGCCAGGGGCCGGGGACCTCGAGCACGGCCTTCCCCCGCGGCGGGGGCTGCCGGTTCTCGGCGTCGTGGTTCCACCGCCCGCCCGCCGGCTCCCCCGCATCCATGAGGACGTCGAAGCGCAGGCGCTGGGCGCGGTAGAAGTCCTCCATCCGGAACGTCTCGCGGCTACCGGCCCAGACGTCGAAGTCGGTGCGGGACAACGCGAACGCGGGTGTCGGCAGCACCTCGGAGACGAGCCCTTCGGCGTGGAGCCTCGCCACGAGGTCGGCCGCGGCGAACGACGTCGGCTCGTGCACCACCACCGGACGTCCGACGCGGGCGAGCGCCTCGCGGTAGGTGCCGGTGCGCAGGTGGATCGCGCGGTCGCCGAGCTCGGCGGCGGTGTGACGCAGCCCGGAGAGGATCAGGTGCAGCTTCTGCCGGTGGAACCGGCGGCGCCGGAACACCCGCTCGGACTCCACCAGCACCACCTGGCGGTCACGGTGGTCGTCCGTGCCGTGGAACTGCGGCCCGAGCTGATCACCGAAGATCCACAACGGGGCCGGTTCCATCGCCTCAGTCTCCCGGTGTGGCGTGCCTGGCGCGACCTGAGGGGAGCCTCGCCATGGTCCGCGGCGCACGGGAGCGGCGGTTACCCTCGGCATATGATCGCGCACACCACCACGGCACCGGTTCGCGCCGGGGAGCACCCGGCATGACCGCGGTTCCCGGGCCTGCCGAGTACGCCGAGCAGTCGCACGATGACCACCACCACGCCGACGTCTCCGGGGGGTGGCTGCGGGCCGGCGTCTTCGGCGCCATGGACGGCCTGGTCACCAACATCGCGCTGGTCGCCGGCGTGGGCGGCGGCGGCGCGGACCGTCAGACGATCATCCTGACCGGTATGGCGGGTCTCGTGGCGGGCGCGTTCTCGATGGCGTTGGGCGAGTTCGCGTCGGTCGACACGCAGAACGACGCGGTGGCGAACGAGGTCCGTGCCGAACGCGACGAGATCCTCAGGAACCCGGCCGCCGAGCAGGCCGAGCTGACCGACATGTACGTGGAGATGGGGTTGTCGCAGGAGACCGCCGAGGCCGTGTCGCGCGAGGTCAGCGCCGATCCCGAGCTGGCGGTGAAGGTGCACATCACCCAGGAGCTCGGGCTCGACCCCGACGACCAGCCCTCACCGTGGACGGCCGCGTTCTCGTCGTTCGTCGCCTTCTCGATCGGCGGGATCTTCCCGCTGGTCACGTACCTGCTCGGGTACTCGTCGCTGGCCCTCGCCCTGTCGGTCGGCGCCGTCGGGCTGTTCATCGCCGGGGCCCTGACCTCGCGCTTCACCACCCGGTCGTGGTGGCTCAGCGGCCTGCGGCAGCTGATGTTCGGAGCGATCGCGGCAGGGGCGACGTACGTGGTGGGGATGCTGATCGGGGTCAGCGTGAGGGGCTGACGGCCCCCCTCTGACCGGCCGGCCGAGGTCGTGCGCGGAAAACGTTGCCCAGGCAACGTTTTCCGCGCACGGGCGCCGGAGGCGCTACCCGCGCACGGCCTCGACGCTGTAGGTGTGGCCCGCGGCGCGCAGCCGCTCGATGAGCGCCGTCCCGAGCGCCGACGCGGGGGTGAGGGAGCCCGCGCGCTTCGGAAGGGCCGCCCCGTCCAGCGCGAGGCACAGCGCGCTCTCACCCAGCATCACCGCGGTGGCCGCGTAGCCCGGATCGCCCGGCCCGGACACGACCGCACGGTAGTGCTGCCCGCTCGCCGTCGCCGCGTCCAGATCCATCCGGAACCAGCCGCGCTCGCGTACCTCCGGCGACGGGCCGGCGCCCGGAGCCGGGAGCACCCGGTCGAGCAGGGCACGGGTCGGGCCGAAGCTCATCCCCGCCAGCATCAGCCCCAATCCGGCGGTGGTGCCCACCGCCCCGACGGCGCCCGCCGGACCCCGGCCGGTGCCCATCACCTCCTGGTAGCGCATCGAGCGCCCGTACGACCAGCCCTGCAGCGCGTTGCTGCGCCGCACGATGCGGGTGTTGTAGGCGGCCATGACGAACGCCGTGGTCCACATCCCGCGCGATCCCCGCCTGGCCGGCAACGGCGCGTCCGACGGCTGTGACGGCGTCGGCTCGGCCTCGCGGTCGGGGCTCAGCGCGTGCGGGTCGGCGACCACGCGGCGCAGGCCCGGGTCGGCGCCCATCGCCTCGACCTGCGCGCGCATCGAGTCGATCGTGCCGCCGCTGACACCGCCCCGCGCCGTCGCGACCAGCCCGACGGCGGTGAGCCCGTCCGCACCCGCCTGCTCGTGCAGGAGCAGCACCCCGAGGTCGGACGGGACGGAGTCGTAGCCGCACGAGTGCACGATCCGCGCACCGGTGTCGCGCGCGATCGCATCGAACCGGTCGATGGCGTCGCGCACGAACAGGACCTCGCCGGTGAGGTCGGCGTAGTGGGTGCCGGCCCGCGCGCACGCCTCGACGACGGGCAGCCCGTACCGCGCGTAGGGGCCGACGGTGGTGGCCAGCACCCGCGTCGACCCGGCCAGCGCGGCGAGCGAGGCCGGGTCGGTGGAATCGGCCTCCACGACCGGCCACGTCCGCGCCGGTTCGGCCAAGCCGTCCCGTACCCGCTTCAGCTTGTCGGCCGAGCGGCCGGCCAGCGCGATCCGGGTGCCCGGCGGCGCGTGCTCGGCCAGGTACGCGGCCACCAGCGCGCCGACGTAGCCGGTGGCGCCGAAGACCACCACGTCGTAGGTCCGTTCCTCGCTCATCGCTCTCCCTGCCTCGTCAGACGATCATTCCGAGGTCGAGCGGATCG
>JBBQEF010000349.1:0-5565 GCA_038320445.1 Mycobacteriales bacterium | reverse complement strand
TCGCGCATCCACGCGTAGACCGGGTAGGGGTCGTCGTGGAGGCGGAAGTCGAACGGGTCGTAGCGGGGCACGCGCCTCAGCCCCCCGCCGCGGCCAGTTCCCGGTAGGAGCGCGCGAGCGTGTCCGCGGCCGCCTCGACGGTGTCGGACGGCCGGGCCAGCGAGACGCGGATGTAGCGCAGGCCGCCCGCCGGGTCGGCCCAGTGGAACGGCGAGCACGGCAGGACGTGGACGCCGCGTGCCAGCATGTCCTTGTGCAGCAGGGCCGAGTCCGGCCCGTTGACGGGCAGCTCGATCCGGGCCACGCTGATCTGCGAGCACGGGTCCGCCAGCCGCAGCCCGGCCCCCTCGACCGCGTGCCGCACCGTCGCCCGGTTGGCCTCCACGAGTGCCCGGGCCCGCTCGTAGCCACCGTGGGTCCAGTCGTGCGCCAGCGCCGTGACGAGCTGCAGGACCACGGGGGAGGCGGCGAGCAGGGACTCGGAGAAGGCCCGCACGATCGGGAGCACCGTGCGGGCGCTCCAGGCGAGCAGCCCGATCTTGAGCTCGTGGGTCGGCCACAACTTGCCGGTGTCCTCGATGACGATCCAGTCGGCGCCCGCCTCGTCGAGCACGCGGTAGGTGTCGTACTGGGCGTCGCGGACCTGGCCACGGAAGCTGGCGTCCAGGATCACCGTCTGTCCGTGCCGGGCGGCGTGCTCGGCGAGCGACCGGAGGTGTCCCTGCGGGGTCACCAGGCCGGTCGGGTTGTTCGGCTGGGTGATCACGATCGCGCTCACCGGCGGCCCCGGCCAGTCCCGCGCGAGCAGCGCCTCCTCCGGCAGCGGAACGAGGTGCAGGCCACGGGTGGTGAACAGGTCGGCGATGTTGTCGAACGTCGGGTGCAGGACCGCGATCGTCGCGCCGACCGGCAGGGCCCGCGCGACGATGTCGGTGGCCAGCGTCGAGGAGTAGCAGCTCAGGATGCGCCCGGACCCGACGGGCGCGCTGTGCTGGCCGATGGCGGCCAGGAACGCGGCGTGGGCCTCGCCCTCGATGTCGGGGAAGGACCGCCGCGACGCCTCGGCGAACATCTCGGGGATCCCCGCGACGATGGCCGCCTGCTGCGCGGTGAGCAGGAGCCGGGCGTGTCCGTCGGTCAGGTTGTACCCACCGTCGGTGTCGGTGAGTGCATCAACCTCCATGGTGGTGAGGTTGGCGAGGTCGCTCATTCTCATCCCCTGTGTGTCGCGCGAGCGTGTCGGGTGCGCTGAACCCGACCGTAGGTCGGCGGCCGGGACCGGCACGCGTCCCTTCTACGGGGGACCGGGTGGGGTCCTTGCCGTACCGGCACCGTGCCTCCAGGGTGGGGACGTGACCGGAGGTGCTGCCCCGTGCGGCTGAACAGCTCGGTCGTCGACGGCATCGACTCCCCGATCGGCGACGCCTACGCCCTGCTCGCGCGCCGTGGACATCGGTGGCCGCTGCTCGACCTGGCCCAGGCGGCACCGCCGTACCCGGCCGCGCCCGAGGTCGTCGAGCAGGTCGTGCGGTCCGCCAGGGCCGCGGACGGGGGCACCTACACCGAGGTACCGGGCCTGCCGCCGCTGCGCGCGGCGTTCGCCGCCGAGCTCACCGCCGACTACCGGGGCACCGTCGACGCCGAGCAGGTGGTGGTCACCGCCGGTTGCAACCAGGGGTTCGGCCTGGTGGCCACGGCACTCGCCGGGCCGGGCGACGAGGTCGTGCTCCCGCTGCCCTACTACTTCAACCACGAGATGTGGCTGCGGATGCACGGGGTCCGCCCGGTGCACCTGGAGCCGGGCCCCGACCTGGTGCCCCGGGCCGCGGACGCGCAGGCGCTGATCACGCCGCGCACCCGCGCGATCGTCCTCGTGACGCCCGGCAACCCGACCGGCGTGACCGTCGGTCCGGACGCCATCGCGGAGTTCGCCGACCTGGCCCGCCGGCACGGCATCGCGCTGGTCCTCGACGAGACCTACCGCTCCTTCCGCGGCACGGACGCGCCCGCGCACCAGCTGTTCGCCGACCCCGCGTGGGACACGACGGTGGTGAGCCTGCACTCGTTCTCCAAGGACCTCGCGATCCCCGGGTACCGGGTCGGGGCCGTGGTCGCCTCGCGGGATGTGGGCCGCCAGGTGCTCAAGCTGATGGACTGCATCGCGATCTGCGCGCCCCGGGTCGGCCAGGAGGCGGCGCTGGCCGGCCTGACGCGGGCGCGGGAGTGGCGCGCCGCCCGCGCGGAGGAGATGGCGCACCGGCGCACCCGCCTCGTCGCGGCCATGGCCCCGCGACCCGGCGGCTTCGAGCTGCTGTCCTGCGGGGGGTTCTTCGGCTGGCTCCGCCATCCGTTCCCCGGCCGGTCCACCGCCGACGTCGTCCGCGCGCTGGTCGTCGACCACGACGTGCTCGTCCTGCCGGGTACGGCCTTCCGGCCCGACGACCACGGCACCCTGCGGGTGAGCGTCGGTGCCCTCGACGACGCCGCGCTCGCGATGCTCGTGGAGCGCCTGGCGGAGTCCGGCGCGGAGCGGGCGGGTCAGTAGATGACGCGGTGGTCCGCGGCGGGCCGCCAGGCGCGCGACCCGCGCAGGTTCCGGGTGATGTTGAGCCGCTTGAGCCACCGGTCCGAACCGTCGTAGCGGGCGCGGAAGGACGCGCGGCCGTGTACGGCGCGGAAGTTGTCGATGAACGCGCAGTCCCCCGGCCGGAGCCGGACGTCGGTCAGGTGCGCCTCGATCTGCTCGCAGAGGTCCCGGAACGCCCGCAGCGACCGGTCGGGCCAGCCGTCGGTCCGCATGTGGAAGGGGTCGAGCGCCATGTACGGCGAACGCCGGTCGCCGAACAGCACGGGGCGCCCCACCGGGTCGTCGTTCCACGACTGGATCAAGGCGAAGCTGCGCTCCCGCAGGCGGTCGATGACCGCGTCGCCGGTCGGCACGGAGGCCTCGGGACGGTGGGAGTTGTCGGGCATCTGGGTGAACGCGGCCTCGAACAGCGCGTCCGTGTCGAGCGCCGTCCAGTCGAGGTCCGCCGCGTCACAGACCACCGTCGCGACCTCGTCGGGGTTCTTCAGGCACATCAGCGCCACGTAGTCGCCGCGGCACGGGTGGAACGCGTCCTCGGTGTGCCAGGACAGGTGCTGGAGGCTGTTCGAACCGATCTCCTCGTGCTCGTGCCCCTCGATCGGCAGCACGTCGTGCATGATGCGGCCGTCCTGCTGGGTGCCCCAGCCGAACACGTCGCCCAGCACCGAGCCGCACAGCAGGAAGAAGATCTCCAGGGGCAGGGCGGGCGAGCCGAACTGGCTGTCGCGCCAGTGCGCAGGGGTGGCGCCGAGCCGCTCGTCGTCGACGTCGAGGCCGGACACCAGGCACAGCGCCGAGGGCTCCGCGATGCGGAACTCCGTCAGGAACGCCAGGAGGTGCGGCGGCAGCATCCGGGCCAGCACGGGCGCCCGCCGGATCAGCCCCGGGTCCTCGACGGACTCGTGGGCCGCGGCCAGGTCCGCGAGCATCGGGATGAGCGCCGCGTTGTCCTCCGGCGTCAGCATCAGGTGGTGCACCAAGTACCGCCTCCCGTGGACGGGCGGACCGCCGCCGCCGAGTAGCCCGGTCGAGTCTAGGAACGCGCGGGCGCCCCGGCCGGTCCCCGTTAGCGGGGACGGGCCGCCGTCTTGACCGGCGCGGACACCGCTGCCTTGATGGGGGCTCGACCGCCCCGACCCCGTAGGAGCGTCCGTGACCGGCAGCCTCCGCACCGCCGACAGCCCGGTGCGCGCCGCACCGGACCCCGTCCCGCGCCTGATCGTGGCGCAGGCGCGGCGGACCCCGGACTCGGTGGCCGTGGAGTCGGGCGGGCTGTCCCTCACCTACGCCCGGCTCCTCGCCGAGGCCGCGGGGCTCGCCGAGGAGCTGCACCGCAGCGGGGTCGTCGCAGGCGACCTCGTCGCGGTGGCGGTGCCCCGCGGTGTCGACCTCGTGGCCGCGCTGCTCGGCGTGCACCTGGCCGGGGCGGCGTACCTGCCCCTGGACCCCGACCACCCGGTCGACCGGCTGCGCGACGTCGTGGCGGACTCGGCGCCGCGGGCACTCGTCACCGCCGACGCGTCCGGTGTGCGCGGGCTGGACGTCCCGGCGCACGTCCGCCTGACCGATGTCGCGCCCCGCCCGGGACCGGTGCGGTTCGCCGCGCCGCCCGCCGACGCCGTCGCCTACGTCGTCCACACGTCCGGGTCCACGGGCCGGCCGAAGGGCGTCGTCATCACCCACGGCGCCTTCGCGGCCTTCCTCGCCTCGATGCGCGAGCGCCCGGGGCTGCCCGACGACGTCGTGCTGCCCGCGGTGACCACGGTGTCGTTCGACATCGCCGGGCTGGAGCTGTTCCTCCCGCTGACCAGCGGCGGCCGGGTCGTGGTCGCGAGCGGCGCGGAGGCAGCCGACCCGCACCGGCTGGCCACGCTGCTGGCCGCCACCGGCGCGCGCGTCATGCAGGCCACGCCGATCACCTGGCGGCTGCTGCTGGAGGCCGGGTGGACGCCCCCGCCCGGCTTCACCGTGCTGTGCGGCGGGGAGCGGCTCCCCGGCGAGCTGGCCGGGCGCCTGCTCGAGCACCGGGTGGTGCTGTGGGACCTCTACGGCCCGACCGAGACCACGGTCTGGTCGTCGGTCACCCGCCACGAGCGCGGGGTCCCGGCCGAGTTCCACCCGGTGCGCGGCACGGTGCTGCACGTGCTCGACGAGCGCCTGCGGCCGGTGCCGCCCGGCACGGACGGCGAGCTGTACATCGGCGGGGCCGGGCTCGCCGTCGGCTACCTGCACCGCGGCGATCTCACCGCCGCACGGTTCGTCGCCGATCCGCTCGGTCCCGCGCCGGGTGCGCGCCTGTACCGCACCGGCGACGTCGCGCGCCGGCACGCGGACGGCCGGATCCGGATCCTCGGCCGCAGCGACGACCAGCTCAAGATCCGCGGGTTCCGGATCGAGCCGGGCGAGGTGGAGCACCTGCTGGCCACCCACCCACAGGTCGCCGAGGCGGCGGTGCGGGCGGTCGGGAACACCGACGAGGCCCGGCTCGTCGGCTGGGTCCGGCCCGTCGACCCCGCCGACCCCCCCGAGCCGCGGCGGCTGCAGCTGCACCTGGCCCGCTCCGCGCCGTCCTACCTGGTCCCGGCCCAGTTCGTGGTGCTCGACGCCTTCCCGCGCACGGCCAACGGCAAGCTCGACCGCGCCGCGCTGCCCGCGCCGTCGCACCCGGAGGCCCCCGCGGCGGACCGTGCTGCGGCCGGGTCGGCGGGCGCCACCGAGCAGCGGATCGCGACGATCGTCGCCGAGGTGCTGGAGCGGCCCGCCGTCGGCGTCCACGAGGACTTCTTCGCGCTCGGCGGCGACTCGCTGCGCGCCGTGCAGATCGTCCTGCGGCTCAACGAGGAGCTGCAGACCGAGGTCCCCATCAACGCGCTGTTCGAGACCCGCACGGTCTACGGGCTGGCCGCGCTGCTCGACGGCGGGGACGCCGCGGAGCCGCTGCTCGCCCCCGGCGCGGGCGGGCGCCGGCCACGCCTGTC
>JBBQEF010000348.1:0-5576 GCA_038320445.1 Mycobacteriales bacterium | reverse complement strand
CGGCCACGGTCGGTTCCTCGGGTCGATCGTAGCGCCTGCCGGCAGGTGTGGTGATTCAGGAGCCTGCGCGTCAGCACCGGAACACCGATGTCGCGGCCGGACCCGGACCCCCTGTCCCGGTCAGCCGGTGATCATGACGGGGCACGGCGCGTAGTGCAGGACCGCGTGGCACACCGAGCCGAGGGGTGTCTCGGCGCCACCGGCCCGTCCGTGCCTCCCGACGACGAGCAGCGCGGCCCCGACGGCACGCTCCAACAGCGCACCCACGGGACGGTCGAGGACGACGACCGCGTCGACCACCACTTCCGGGTGTGATCGTCGGGCCGCGTCGAGCCGGTCGGCCAGCAGCAGCGCCGCGTCCCCGCGGCGCTCCTCACCGTCGGAGTCCGTGAGCCCCAGCGCCTCGAGCGGCAGGTCGGACCAGGCGTGGACGGCCACCACCGGGAGGCGGCGTCGTGCGGCGACGGCGAAGCCCGCGCGGATCGCGCGGTCGTCGGCCGGCGAGCCGTCGATGCCGACGACGACGGCGTGGTCGCGGTCGTTCCCGGCGGCGTCACGGATGACCGCCACGGGCACGGTGACCCGCCGGACGAGCTCGGCCGCGCTGGATCCCAGGAGCACCCGCGGGTTCGCGGTCTGCCCGGAGGCGCCCAGCACCAGCAGGGACGAGTCTGCTGCCAGCTTCGCGAGGAGCTCGATCGCGTCGCCGGTCAGGGCGTCTCCGCGGACGTCGAGCCCGGGTGCGATGAGCCGGCAGTGTGCCACGGCGGCGCCGATCATCGCGGCCGCCGCGCGCCGGGCCCGTCCTACGTCGTGGACGGACGGCGGGACGCGCAGCTCGTCGAGCTCGGACAGCGGCCACCGCAGGACGTGGGCCAGCCGCAGCGGGCGGCCGCTGCCGGCGGCCTCGTTGACCGCCCACGACAGCGCGGTGTGGGCGGACGCGGATCCGTCGTAGGCGACGAGTATCGGCGGACCGGGTGAATGATCAGGGATGTCCATCGGCATGGATGCACGATGACGGGTCGCGCGCCGGAGCGCGGGAGGCGCACGGCCCGCTCTCGTGCGCCGGAGGACCCGCTCCGGGGTCCTGCGGCGCTCAGGTGGACGTCGGGGTGGGGTACTTCTCGAGGATCTCCCGGATCCGTTCCACGAACCGGAGCGACTCGTCGTGCCCCCGCTGCCACACGTTGCGGCCCCAGATGAGGCCCGTGGCACCGGCGTCCATCGACTCCCGGGCCTTCTCCAGCATCGCCTCGTCACCGGCCCGGCTGCCCCCGGAGACGAGCAGCAACGTCCGGTTGGCCGACCGGACCACCCTGTCGATCGCCTCCTGGCTGGAGAACTCGGCGTCGTAGGCCGCGGGAACGCCTGCCCGCTTGTCCGGATGCGGAAAGTTGACCTTGACGATGTCGGCGCCGAGCTCGCTCGCGACCCGGGCCGCGTAGTCCACGGCGTAGAAGGAGTCGGTCCCGCCCTTGGCCTCGACCGCCTCGCCGCGCGGATAGGCCCACACGATGAGCGGCATCCCGAGCCGTTGCGCGTCCGCGCGGATCTGCCGGTACTGCGCGAAGTCGGCGGCCTGCGCCGGTGTGCCGACGTAGAGGGTGTAGCCGACGGCGTCGGCGCCGAGCCGGACCGCGTCCTCGACGCTGGCGTGCACCGGTGAGAGGGCCTCGGCGTCGGAGGGGATCTCGGTCTTGCCGTTGAGCTTGAGCACGAGCGGCACCTGGCCGGCGAACTCCCCGGCGAACTTCTCCGCCAGCCCGATCTGGATGACGATGCCGTTGAACCCGCCCTCGATCGCCAGCCGGGCGATGTAGCGGGGATCGCCCGCGTCCGGGTTGGCCGCGAAGTCGCGGGGCCCGTGCTCGAGGCCCTGGTCGTAGGGCAGGAACAGCGCGGTGCCGTTGCGCAGCCCGTGCTCGTGCAGGATGCGGTGCATCCTGGCCTGCTTGCCGGGGCCGAGGTTGAGGGTGCTGAGGCCGGGTCGGGTGGTCATGGGTCGAGGTCCTTCCAACAGTGCGTTCACGGCGGGTGTGGATGTCACCGGCCACCGAGCCTGGACGCCGGACGCGGCCGGGACCAGGTACGTCGGACCGGACTCGCCAGGGCCAAGGGCCCCACCTGCTCGACCTGATCACGCCGGCGCCGGCGGTGAGGCGCAGCTCGCCGGCGTCGAGCAGGTCCGGCTTCGGTGGTGCGGGACGCCGGCCGCGGACCGACGGGTGCCGGTCGAGACGGCTCGGGCGCTGGACGGTCAGCGTGCGACGCCGCCGTGGTGGCGGGTCATCCCGGCCATCACCGAGCCCATGATCTGCACGCGCGTCCGCCGGGGCAGTGGCGCGAGCGAGTCCCTTGAGAACGCGGCTGAGCAGGCCCGGCGCCGCCGTGGGGCGCCGCCCGAGCGCGTCGAGCGTGCCCCGTGCGACGGTTCGCGGCGACAACGCGCGGCCCATCGCCATGTCGGCCCGCTCGGCGTGCGGCGCTGATCCCGGTGATCGCGCACCTGCCGTGGTGGGGGGACCGCCACTATCCCGAGCCCGCCGGCCCGCCACGACTGCTGCTGCACCGCGGATGTGGTGGTGAGGTCCAGCCGCACTTCGTCTGTTCCGGGTGTGGAGGCGAGCTGCTGCCCGACGACATCTCCGCGCAGGCCGGGCCCGGCCTGTCGTCACCACGGTGAGCATGGCGGTTCGCCGACCTCGCGGGCGCGCCACGGACCTGCGATGTGCCTGTCACCCGCCGTCAGATGGTGCTCGCCTGTGGACGGGACGCGCGTGCGGTGGGGCACGTCCCGGAGAGCGGGCAGCGGGAGCAGGCCGGTGCGGATCGCCGGCAGAGGGATTGTCCGTGACGGCGCAGCAGTTGATGGGCGCGTTGCCGTGCGGGCACGGTGTCGGGGAGCTCGGAGCCGGCCCTGGTCTGTGCCTGGCTGTAGGCGGTGGCGTAGGTGCGGTCGGGGTCGCTGTAGCCGAGCCTGATGAGCACTCGTAGTGCGTTGGAGTCCAGGGCCAGCACGGCGCGGGTGCCGGTGAACAACTCGATGCGCTCGACGCCGGGTCTCCCGATCCCCGGGTAGCGCGTCCAGGGTGAGCCGGCGATGGCCAGCTCGGCGCACCGGCGCAGCCGGGTGACCCGGGTCGCGGGCTGCATCCCGGTGACCGCCTGTAGCAGGAGGTCGTCGGGCGCGGCCAGGATCTGTTCGGGCTCGATCCCGACCAGCTGCAGCAGCCGCTCCATCGCGGCGCGGCGTCGATCGTCGTCGACCAGGTAGCCGACGTTCTCGGCGAGCACCAGCTCCCACCCGTCGGTCGAGGGCAACGGTGGTGGCGGACCTGCGGCGATCTCCAGCAGGTCGAGCAACGCAGGAAGTGGCGCCACGGGAGCGACCGTAGACCCGTGACGCGCGCAGGACCCGGAGCCGTACGGCGCGAGGGCTGCTCGGCGCCGTACCGGACGGGGTGGGACGGGCCGTCTGCGTCGGCGGAGGGACCTCGGAGCCCCGACGGCGGGCGGCCCCCGCTCGCGGCGTGCGAGCGGGGGCTGCTGATCGTGCCGTGGATCAGTTGTTCTTGTCGCTGGTGTTGATCTCGCCGTTGACGCCCTTGGGGAAGAACCCGCCCTTGGTGACCTTGGCCGGGTCGAGGTAGACGATGTTGAGCACCGAGCCGGCGCTGCGCGAGTAGGCGAGGCCGTTGGCGTCGGTCGGGACGATGTTCGCGGCGCCGCGCTTGTCGACGATGCCCTGGTCGTCGTCGGAGCGGCCGTCGAGGCTGTCGCGGGCGTCGGAGATCGCCCCCGCGGGCACCGAGAGGCCCTTGGCCAGCAGCAGGGTGCGGATCAGGCCGGCGTGGTAGGCCTCGACCGCGAGGATGCCGGCGGCCGCCTCCAGGTAGGTCTTGTTCGAGATCAGCGGGGAGGCGCCCTTGTAGGCGGTGACGCCCACGTCCTCGAACACGAACGCGCCGAGCAGGAAGTTGTTCTCGTTCGCGAACGGGTCGAACGACTGGCCCTTCTTGATCAGCCCGGCCGCGGTGGCGGCGGCGTTGAACGCGTCGGTCAGGTTGATCTGGGGACGGGCGACCTTGGCGTCGCCGAGGGCGGCGCGCAGGAAGTCGACGTGGGCGCGCTCGTCACCGGCGATCTCCTCGGCGTACTGCTTGCCGATCTTGGTGTCGAAGCGGACCTTGCGGCCGCCGGTGACGCCGCCGAGGCTGCCCTTGCCCCTGACCTGGCTGTCCTTGAGGCCCTCGCCGTAGACGCCCCGCAGGTAGTACTCGGCCTCGAGGTACTCGAGGTTGAGCGCGAAGTTGAGGATCGCGGCGTCGCTGGGCCCCTGGGGGGCGCCGTCGTGCCGGCCACCGGCGAACGCGGTGCCGGCGCCCGCGCCGAGCGCGCCGACCCCGGCCACGCCCACGGCACCGATGCCCGCGGCGCGCAGGAAGCGGCGGCGGTCCATCGGGTTCTCGGCACTGCGGCCGATCGCAGTCTTCACAAAATTCTGGTTGAACCCCTCGAACACGGAGTCTCCTTGGCGCAGGGCGGGATGCCGAAGCCCGGACGGACCTCAGCACTGGGGAGCAGAGAATTAATTCACAGATGATGCCGCCCACACGGCTATCAACTGCGACGAAACTACCGGATCACCGACCGGAAACACAAAGAGGATCGACCGTCAGGTTTCGTGGAAGCGGACCTCAAGGTCGATAACGACCTGGGACGGAAAAGGTTGTGCCGGCACTGATAACGGCTTGGTAACTGTTCCGTTCGTGGGCCGAGTCGGGGACGGTGCAGCTATTTACTGCACACCGTGCGCCGACAGAAACATCGAAATGAGGTCGAACCTTTGCGTTGTCGGTGCCGAATGCCTGGGTTGGTGGTGAGTCACCAGCGGCGGCGCAGCCGGTCGCGCCACGACCGCCCGTCCGGGTCGTAGACCAGGCGGTACAGCGGCACGGCCCACAGCTTCGTGTGCCACGACATCCGTTCGGGCCGGTGGTGGCGCAGTCGTCCGGGAGGGCGAGGACCCACCCGGCCGGTCCGGTGCCACCGGTCGAGAGCCTCGGCGGCGGCCTCCAGCGCGCGCACCGCGTCGGCGGGGTCGAGCAGATCGGTGTCAACGCCAGGTGGGCGATCGAGATGCTCGCGCAACAGGTGCAGGCGCAGGTCCCGGGCGAACCGCCGGGCGGGGTCGCCGTCGCCGGCGGGACATGCGGGGTCGCGCCCGTCGGCGAGCTCGTCGAGCACCGCGACGGTCAGCTCGCTGTCGTGGCTCCAGGACCGCCGGTTGAGGTTCGCACTCCCCGCGGCGGCCCACACATCGTCGACCACCGCCACCTTCGCGTGCCCGTACACGGGCGTGCCCCGGTGGTTCTCCAGGTCGAACACGTGTACCCGATCGGCCGCCGCGTCACGGCACACCCGGAGCGCTTCGAGGCGCCCGACCTGATTGGGCGGCAGCGAGAACCGGCCGTCGACGTCGGAGTGCCGCGGCACCACCACGACGAGGTGCAGACCCGGGCTGCGGCGTAGCGCCGCGGCGAGCAGCCGGGCGATGTGCGGCGACCACAGGT
>JBBQEF010000347.1:0-5581 GCA_038320445.1 Mycobacteriales bacterium | reverse complement strand
CCCGACGTGCCTACGCGGACTGGTCGGCGTTCGACGAGGACCGCAGGCTGCTGGCCCGCGCCCAGGTCGAGCTGATCGAGATCCCGCAGCGCATCGGCGGCTCGCGCAAGAACGCCGCCGACATCAAGATGGCCGTCGACGCCATCGAGATGGCCTACGAACGTGGCTTCATCACCACGTTCGCGATCGGGACCGGTGACTCCGACTTCACCCCGCTCGTGCACAAGCTCCGCGAGCTCGACAAGCGGGTGATCGGCATCGGCGTCCAGTCCTCGACCTCGGCGCTGCTCCCGCCCGCCTGCGACGAGTTCCTGTTCTACGACCGGCTGCCCGGGGTGGAACCGACGCAGGCCCCGCGCAGGCAGGCCCGCCGGACCCGCACGGCCGCCGCCCCGGCACCGACACCGGAGCCGGCCGCCGAGGAGTCCGCCGACCCCGGCGAGGGCCGCGACATCGGCCCGCTCGTCGCGCAGACCCTGATCGGGCTGCAGCGCCACACCGACGGGCCCGTGCTCGCGTCGCGGCTGAAGCGGGCGATCCTGCGCAAGGACCCCACGTTCGACGAGGCCGACCTCGGTTTCCGTGGATTCGGCGAGCTGTTGCGCCACCTGGAGGGCCAGCACGTCGTCGAGCTGCGCAAGGCGAGCGCGCAGGGAGACCCCGAGGTCACCCTGCCCCAGGACGGATCGGCCGACACCGACGCGTTCCGCCTGCTCGTCGACGTGGTGGGTGAGCTGCAGACCTCCACCTCCGGGCCGCAGCTGAGCGGCCTGAAGAACCAGCTCCGCAAGAGAGAGCCCGAGTTCAGCGAGAAGCGCTACGGCTTCAACACGTTCCTGTCCTTCGCGAAGGCCGCGCGAGCCCGCGACCTGGTCACGATGGAGTGGGACGAGGACGGCGGCGACTACCACCTGCGCGTCCCCGACTGACGGCGCCGGAGTGGGCGCAACGCCCACGGAACCGGGCCGTCGTCGCCACCCTCCCGGCATGTCCGCAGACCTCGCGACCGGCTGGTCCGTGGCGTTCCGGGGCTCGCTCGCGGTGGCGGCCGGGCTCGGCACGCGGAGCAGGCCTCGCGGGCCGCGCTTCCTCCGCCTCTTCCCCGACGTCTACGTGCGCGTCGGCGACAGGCCACCCGGCCTGGAACTGCGCACGCTCGCGGCGTGTCGGCTCGTCGAGGCTCACGGGGTGCCGTTGGCCTACTCGGCCGCTCCGGTGCTCGGGGCCGACCGTGACCCCGCCCACGACGTCGCCGCCGAGGTGACGGTCCCCGGCGGCGGGCAGCATGTCGGGGTGGAAACGGTGGGCCTGCCGCGTCCGCAGGTCCAGTGGGTCGTGCAGGACGTACTGGCCCGCACCGCTGTGGGGCTCGACCTCGCCCGGCCCGAACACGAGATCGGGATCGAGTACGAGGGCGAGGGCGAGGTCCACGCATGGCCGGAGGCGGTGCCGCGGGACGCCCGCCGCTACACACGGCTGGTCGACCGCGGCTGGCGGATCTATCGCCACACGACGAACGACGTGGACAGCGAACGCGAACGGATCGTGGCCGAGCTGACGAGGGTCCGGCAGCGGACGAGATGACCGTGGCGGCTGTTGGATCCTGGTCAGACAACCGCCGCGGTCATCTCGGGCGGGTCACAGGTCGCAGGAGCCGCGGTCGACGTGCAGGAAGCGGGCGTTGGCCCAGCGCGAGAGCTTCATCCCGACGATCACGCCGCCGATGGTGACCAGCGCCGGCAGGTAGCCGCTGGCGACCTGGACGACGGGGATCGCCGGGCAGCCGCCGGAGAGGGCCCAGCCGGCGCCGAACAGGATCGCGCCCGGCACCACGCCGGCGTGGATACGGCCCGGCACGCGGCGCACCCGCAACAGCAGGAACGCCACCGCGATCAGGCCCACGGCCCCCGCGAACGCGAACAGCATCCGCAGGTCCTGGAACGTGAACATCGCGTTCACCTCGCCGAAGTCGGCGAACCCGATCCGGGCGATGGTGAAGCCGAAGGCCAGGCCGGTGACGATGTTCACCGCGAGCGACCCGCCTCGCGTGCGGACCGGACGGGTCAGTACCGCTACCACTCAGATCACCTTCCACAGGAGGAACGACACGAGCGCGGCCGTACCGAAGAACACGGCCGTCGCGACGAGGCTGACCGGGCGGAGCCGGCCACAGCCACTCAGCCCGTGTCCCGAGCTGCACCCGCCGGCGAGACGGGTGCCGAAGCCCACCATCACGCCGCCGACGAACAGCACCACGACCATCGAGATCGGGTTGTCGGTGACGAGGCGGGCGAAGGCGTCACCCATGTCGAGACGGACCTGGAACCGGCCCGCGACGACGGCCGCGACCAGGCCGCCCACGAAGATCGAGATCAGCAGCGCGGTCTGCATGACGAGCGGGACGGGACCGTGGACGGCCGCCCCGCCGGGTTCCTGAGCGCTCCCGCCCGGTGCTGGTGCACGCAGGTCGTGTCGCTCCGCCGGCACCGCGGTGGCGCCGAACTCCTCCGCCGTGGCGGCGGCGAGGGCGTCCTCCAGCTCGCGGTCGTCGGCGAACTGCGCGTCGAGCTGCTCGAGCTCGCGCTCCTCACGCCAGTGCAGCACCCGGTCCCACACACCCGAGAGCCCGAGGAAGCGACCGGTGGCGCGGGTGTAGCCGACGGTCACCAGGGCCAGGCCGATCGCCCCGGCCCACCACGGCCAGTAGGCGCTCACACCGAGCCCCGCAGCCACGCGACGAGCCGGGCCCAGGGACCGGGGCGGTGGGCGGTCCGTACCGCCGACGGAGCGGTCGAGCGCCGCGGGGCAGCCACCTGCGGTCCGCCGGCCGGCCGAGCGAGCACCGGTTCGGGTTCGGGAACCACCGGCTCGGCCGACTCCCGCTCGAACGGGGTGGCACCCTCGGGGATGGCCCCCAACGGGGAGGTCCGGAAGCGCGACGGAGACGGCTCGGTGGGCCGCGACCTCGTGATCGTGTGCGCCAGCCGCCCGTTGGGCAGCAGCGCCAACGGCACCGACCTACCGGTCTGCGACTGCCGGAAACGAGCACAGTCGCGCCACGCGGAATCGCTGTCGCAATAGGCGTCGCGCCATCCCCGGAGGCTGGCGTTGAGCTTCGGGAACAGCGGACAGTCCGGGACGTGTGTGCAGCTCATGTTCTTCCCGTCGGATGTTTTGTCGCGCCAGAGAAACCTGCGGACGGAGAAACCGGACGGCACACTAGAGGACGCCATCGACTGCCCACACACGGGGTAGTGGGTGCTGACGAACGCACCTCAGGAAAGCGTCGCAACGTCTGCCAAACGGACGCATCGATAGGCCGAATGTCGGTGATTCGGTCGGCGTCATCCACACCAAAAGGCGCCGTGAGCTGCACTGACTACTCTAGGTGATCGCCCCATTGCATTCCACTGTCTAACCGAACCGCACCGAGTCCTGTAGCTTTGCCGCGGTTCGCGCCGCTCCCCTCCGGCCTGACGACCCCCGCTGCCCATCGCGTCGGAACGTCTCACTCCCGGCCGAGCTGCCGTGTCCGGAGCCGAAGGAGATATCGCGGTGACCCCGCCCTTGACCACCTCGCCCATGACGCATTCCGCGCCGCCGTCGGCCCTCCGCGCCCGAATTGTCGCGATGGCACTGGTGCCGTCCGTCCTTTTCGTCGTCGCCGGTCTGGCGGGTGGCTGGTATCTGTCGCGCGCCGCGCAGATCGAGCAGGCCCGGTCCGCCGTGGTCGTGCGGAAGGTCGACCAGGTCGAGCGGTTGCTGTCGGCGGTTCTGGACGAGCGGGACGCCACGGTGCTGGGCTCGGCCGCCGACCTCGGCACCGCCCGCGCGAAGGTGGACGGCTCGACCGCCGAGGTCAGGGACCTCGCCGCCGAGCCGACCACCGACCTGCCGGCGCCGCTGTCGAGCTCCGTCGTGCGTCTGCGCGACGCCGCCGACGGCATCACGGCCGTCCGCCAGCAGGTCCAGGGCGGCGGGCTGCGTGGGATCGAGGCCTACACGGCGTTCGAGCCGGTCGTCGCGCTGGTGACGGGAGCGCTCGGGGGCAGCGCGATCGGCGGCGACGCATCCGTCGCCGCAGCGCTGGACGGCGCGGCCCGGACCATGTCGGCGGCCGAGTCGGTGCGGGCGACGACACTGCTCGCCACTCTCTCCCAGGGGCGTTCGATGACCGCGGCGGAGTTCCGGGAGTTCGCCGCCCGCGCCGTCGGCCTGCGGGGCGCGTTCGACGCGGCCGCGTCGGTGCTCGACGGATCCCGCCGCGACCAGGTGTCGGCCCTGACCGCGACGCCCCCATGGCGGCAGTTCACGACCGGCGTCACGACGCTGCTGGCGGCAGGCGCCGGGCAGGCGGACGGCCAGGCGGACATCCCGGCGGCCGGGCGCACGGGCGAGCCGCCGGCCCGCACCGCACCGGCACCCGTGGACCTCGACACACCCGGCCGGGTGGTGTCCGCGGCCGCCACCGCCACCGCGTTCGCAGTGGCGCGGGAGGCGGCGGCCCAACAGGCCGCGGACGCGGACACGTCGCTCACGACGATCACCGTCGTCGTTCTGGTGGCCGTCGGGATCGCGGTCGCGGTCATGATCGTCGCCCATCGCTGCGGCATGCGCCTCATCCGCCGTCTCGGACGGCTGCGCGACGACACGCTGCGCACCGCCGAGCAGCTTCCGCTCGTGCTCGACCGGCTGCGCGAGGGCGAGGAGTTCGACGTCCACGCGGAGATGCCGGAGCTCGATCACACCGACGACGAGATCGGCCAGGTGGCCGCAGCCGTCAACGTCGCGCAACGGGCGGCCGCAGCGGCGGCGGGCGAGGAGGCCCGGACCCGTGCCGGGGCCAACGCGGTGTTCCTCAACATCGCCCACCGAAGCCAGGCCATCGTGCACCGTCAGCTGCAGCTGCTCGACGAGGCCGAGCGGGCCGAGGACAACTCCGACCAGCTCGCCCGCCTCTATCAGCTCGACCACCTGACGACCCGCGAACGGCGCAATGCCGAGAACCTGATCATCATGGGTGGCCTGCAGCCTCGCCGGCAGTGGCGCCAACCCGTCTCGATGACCGAGATCGCCCGCAGCGCGATCTCGGAGAGCGAGCAGTACACGCGGATCACGCTCGGCGACGTCCCCGAGGCGTTCGTCGACGGGTCCGCCGTCGGCGACCTCATCCACCTGCTCGCCGAGCTGGTGGACAACGCCACCTCGTTCTCCCCGCCCCAGTGCCCGATCGACATCCACGCCCACGCGGTCGGCCGCGGTGTGGTGGTCGAGGTGCAGGACCGTGGGCTCGGCATCGAGGCCGAGCCGCGGGCCCGGCTGAACCAGATGTTGGCCGACCCACCCGACTTCGGCCTCATGACGCTGTCGGACGACTCCCGGCTCGGCATCTTCGTGGTCTCCCGGCTCGCCCACCGGCACGGGGTGCGGGTGACGCTCATGGAGTCGCCCTACGGCGGGATCCAGGCCATCGTGCTGGTCCCGAACGCGGTGCTCGTCGACACGACGACCGCCGACACCGCCACGTCCCATGACGGTGCTGCGGCCGTCGGCCCCGAGCCCGGCGTCGCCGCGCCGGCCA
>JBBQEF010000346.1:0-5617 GCA_038320445.1 Mycobacteriales bacterium | reverse complement strand
GCGGGGTGCAGTCGACCTGCTCCACGGCCTCCCCGCTCTCAGGCATCCGCCACGCCGACCCGCTGCGTGGTTGGCCGGGAAAGTTGGCTCACACCATTCCGTTGACCACGAACCGGGACAGCTCCCGGCCGGTCTTCCCGTCGTAGGCGTGCACCGTGCACACCAGGCACGAGTCGAAGCTGCGGGCGACGTGCCCGAGCTCAACCGGGTCCTCGATGTCCCGGATCGGCGAACCGACCAGGGCCTGTTCCATCGGGCCCAGGATGTCGGCGCTGTCGCGTGGGCCGATGTTCCAGGCCGTCGGGGTCACCACCTGATAGTTCTTGATCTTGTTGTCCTCGAGGACGATCCAGTCCGACAACGACCCGCGCGCGGCCTCCGTGGAGCCGAACCCGCGACCGTCGGCGTACTCGGTGGGCTTGGTGTAGAAGCTCTCCCGCAGGTTGATCTGGTCGAGCCACTGGCGGGCCCACTTGTAGTACTTGGGTGCCTCGTGCATCCGCGCCATCTGCCGGACGAACACGCTCGGGCCGATCGCGCGGATCATGTCCGGGAACAGCGGGTCGTCGTCCTGGTGCGGCAGGGCGTTCGGGCCGCCCGCCGCCATCCGGCGCGCCAGCGGGCCGGCCTCCAGCGGGACGTGGCTGCCCTTGCCGCCGATGTCGTAGCGGGGTGACTTCGCCCAGCTGTACTTGCCGTCCTTGCGCCCGTCCTGCGGGTCGACCGGCACGGTCTCACCGTCGAACGGGTGGCGGGGCGTGCTGCCCTCGTAGAACGAGTGGGCCACGTGCTCGGTGACACATGCCTGGTCGAACGACTCCCACTGCCCGTCCGCGTAGACACCCGAGCGGCCGATGAGCGCGTCGTTGCGCCCCTCGATCGTCGGGTTGCCGTAGAGCGACGGGTCGAAGTAGGTGCCCGTGGCGAGGAAGTTGCCGACGCCGCGGCCGTACGTGTCGAGCCCGACGTCGCGGCAGTAGCGGATGAAGAACCCGCAGTCGCTGTCGTGCTGCGACTCGTTCTCGTCCACCCAGGCGAGCATGTCCTCCCAGCTCTTGACCTCCAGCCAGCGCTCGACGGAGCAGCCGAGCCACTGCTTCTCCAGCCACTCGTCCTTCCAGTGCTCCAGGATCGCGATGGCGCGCGTGACGTCGCTCAGGGTGGGCGCGCACATCACGCCGCCGGGCACCATGAACGACGAGTGCGGCCACTGCCCGCCGAAGATCGCGTAGACCTCCACGGGCTTGCCCGAGAGCACGACTCCGGGCTGGTAGCTGGTGCCGACGTAGGGGGCGAAGCGGCGCACGGCCTCGGCGTACATGGGCGACTTCGCGTAGTTCTTGTTCGTCAGGTCGATGGCGAACAGCGCGTAGAAGTAGCGCGGGATCGACTGCAGCGTCTCGGCGGCCTGGCAGATGTTGCGCACCAGGGTCGCGTTCGGCGGCACGGAGGTCTTCCACGCGACGTCGAGCGCGTAGCAGCTCTTGTAGAGGTGGCTGCCGCCGCAGATGCCGCAGATGCGCGGGCAGACGACGAGGCCGGCCTGCGGGTCCTTGCCCCGCAGGATGATCTCGAAGCCGCGGAACATCGCGGCCTCGGTCCAGGCCGACGTGACGACGTCGTCCTCGATGGTGACGCGGACGTCGAGGTCTCCCTCGACACGGCCCAGCGGGCTGACGAAAAGGTCGAGCGCGGTCATCTCCGGCCATCCATTCTACTCGCGAGTCCTTCTCAGACCACGAACATGTCTTCTTTGGACCACTGCGGAGCAGCGATCCGGGCGGCGGCGGCGTGCGCCATGTACGTGAGGTGGTCGCTGCCCTCAGGCACTTCCCTCGGGATCGTCCCGGCCACCTTCTGGGTCTTGAAGACCGTGCCGGGGGCCAGGTCGAAGAACGGGTACTCGGGCTCCGTGCAGCCCATGCAGGGCATGCCCGCGCGGGTCTTGGACGACTGCCGGTTCCACAGGATCCGGTTGCACGGGGAGTGGGTCATCGGGCCGCGGCAGCCGAACTCGTAGAAGAGGCAGCCGGTGCGGGTGCCCTCGCCGAAGCTGGTCGTGGACTGCTTGTACTCGAAGAACTGCACGCGGGTGCAGCCCGTCTGCGTGAACGACTTGAAGAACGTCTCAGGACGGTGCAGGTCGTCGAGCGCGATGTCGCCGGCCCGGCCGGTGGCCAGCGCCACCAGGATCTGGGTGATCCAGTCCGGGTGGGCGGGGCAGCCCGGGATGTTGATGACGGGCAGGCCCATCTTGGAGCGGAAGTCCGGGCCGAGGAAGCCGCCCTTGTCGCGCTTGTGGAACTGCAGGCCGGTGGAGCCCGACGGGTTCGGGGCCATCGCCGGGATGCCGCCCCAGCAGGCGCAGTCACCGATGGCGACGACGATCTGGGCCTGCGCGGCGAGCTCGGTGACCCAGTCCTTCATCGGGCGGTCGGCGAACATGTCCATCCGCCCCGTGCCGTTCGGTCCCTCGATGACGGTGCCCTCGAACACGAAGATGTCGAGCGGTTTGGTGCCGTCCGCGCAGTCCTTGAACAGCTTCTGCGCGTTCTTGCCCAGCTCCAGGCCGAGCGAGGGATGCCAGACGAGATCGAGGCCGAAGTCGACGATCAGGTCGACGACGTTGGGCTCGTCGGCGTTGAGGAACGACATGGTGTTGCCACTGCAGGCCCCGCCTTGGAACCACAGCACGGACGCCATGGGGACTCCCTTTCGTAGTAGTGGTGTCAGCGGAGCCGGCGGCCGAACGACGTGGCCACCTGCAGCAGGAACCCGAGGCCCGCGGCCGTGTCGGGGTCCCGGAGGGTGCGCAGCAGGGCAAGCGCCCCGGTCGGGGGCGGGGCGTGGGCCGATTCCACCTCGGCGACCGCCGCGGTCAGGTGGCCGACCACCTCGACGACGCGCGGCTCGGTGACCTGCCCGATCAGGGTTCGGACGGCAGGTGCCGCGTCCTTCGCGGATGCGACCAGCCCCTTGACGTCGACGCCCGCGAACGGGTTGGTGGGGTTGGCCCCACGGAGCTCCCCGACCGCCTCGGCCAGCGTGTCCGCGATGACGTCACCGCGGCTGAGGAAGCCGTCGAGGGCGACGGCGACCAGTGCGAGCAGGTCGGCGTGGTCGAGCAGGCTGTTCAGCGAGGCGGCGACCTGGGGCTCGTTCAACCGGGCCGCCAGAGCCTCCGCCGGCGACGGAGCGGCGACGACCTGATCATTCAGCGTCACGTGGGACCTCCTTGACCGTGATCTGGGCCACAGGCTATGCAGAGCACACGCAGCCCGCCTATCACCTTCGCGCACCGCCTGTCCCGGATGCGCAGACCTGGTGGCGCGGATGCGCAGGACCCCCCGACCGATGTTCCGTGAAGGAAGAACCTGAACTATGTCGCCCAGACTCGCCCGACTGGGGTTCATCGACCACCACCGGACCGACGGTCCGGTGCGGCGCCGTGTCCGCTCCCGGGGCGTCCCGCCTGCGCTCGCCGACCGTGAGATCTTCTACACCGAGGACGCCCGCGAGGCCGCCGACCTGCTGGGACGCGCGCTGTCGCCGGCCACCCTGACGCTCGGCGACGTCGACGCGGGCCGCTTCGCCGCGAGCCTGCACGGCGTCCGCCTGCGCGACGTCAGCCTGCTGCACATCGACCTCGGCATCGCGGCCACGCTCGACATCCCCTCGATGGGCCCCTACTTCGCCGTGCACATGCCCACGAACGGCCGCGCCGTGTGCACCCACGACGGCACCGAGTTCGAGGCCAACCCGGTACGCGCCGTCGTCACCAGTCCCGGCATGTCGCTGACCATGCAGTTCGCCTACGACTCGCCCCAACTGGTGCTGCGCATCGAGCAGGAGGCGCTGGAGCGGCACCTGACCCGGATGCTCGGCGGCAGCCTGAACCACCCGATCGCCTTCGAACCGGAGATGGACCTCACCACCGACGCCGCGATGCGGTGGACGGGCGCGATCCAGCTATTGCACACGGAGGTGTACTACGCCGGATCGCTGCTGGCGCGCGGCCGGGGCATCGGGTCGCTGGAGGAGCTGCTGATGAGCACGCTGCTGCTGCTCCAGCCCTCCAACCACCACGCCCATCTCGTGCTCCCCACCGAGCAGGCCGGGCGCCGCGTGGTGCGCGCGGCGCTGGACTTCATGGAGGCCCACCTGCGTGACAAGATCACGATGGCCGACATCGCCCGCGGCGTGCACATGAGCATCCGCGCCGTCCAGCAGGGGTTCCGCGAGGAGCTGGGCACCACCCCCATGCTGTACCTGCGCGACCGCCGCCTGGAGCGGGCGCGCGCCGACCTCACCGACGGCCTGCCGTCCGACGGGGTGACCGTCACCGAGGTGGCCGAGCGGTGGGGCTTCCACCACCTCGGCGGGTTCGCGGTCCTCTACCGGAAACGGTGGGGCGAGTCCCCGTCCGAGACCCTGCGGAGGTAGCCGTGCACGAACTGTCGATCTGCAGCTCCATCGTGGACATCGTCACGCGGCACGCCGGCGGCCGGGAGGTGCGCGCCGTGCACCTGCGGGTCGGGCAGCTGCGCCAGATCGTGCCCGACACGCTCGTCTACTGCTGGGCGCTGGTGAACGAGGGCACGCCGCTCGCCGCGTCCACACTGGAGGTGGAGAGCATCCCGGCGGCGATCCGCTGCCGGACCTGCGCAGCCACCACCACGATCTCCCAACCGATCATGATCTGCGGTTCCTGCGCGGGAACCGACGTCGAGATCGCCGCGGGCGAGGAATTCCTGATCACCACGCTCGATCTCGCGGAGGCCTGATCCCATGGGACGTTTCCACCAGCACGACGCCGATCACGGCCACGGCCATGGCGACCACTCCGGATACGCGACCGGCACCGAGCGGGTCGAGGTGCTGGAACGGATCTTCGACGAGAACGACCACACCGCCGCCGCCAACCGCGCCGACTTCGACGCGGCCGGCGTCACCGCCGTGAACCTGATGTCCTCGCCCGGCGCGGGCAAGACGGCGCTGCTGCGCCGGACGCTGGCGGCGCTGCACGGCACCGTGCGCGTCGGGATCGTCGAGGGCGACATCGAGACGAGCATCGACGCCGACCGGTTGGAGGGGTTCGGCGCCGCGGTCAGCCTGATCAACACGGCCAACGGGTTCGGTGGGGAGTGCCACCTCGACGCACCGATGGTCCGCTCCGCCCTCCCCCGGCTCCCCCTCGCCGAGCTGGACCTGCTGATCGTCGAGAACGTCGGGAACCTCGTGTGCCCGGCGGAGTTCCAGGTCGGCGAGCACCGGCGGGCCATGGTGTACGCGATCACCGAGGGCGAGGAGAAGCCGCTCAAGTACCCCGTGATGTTCCGGTCCGCCGACGTGGTCCTGGTCAACAAGATCGACCTGTTGCCGCACCTGGACGTCGACCTCGACGCCTTCTACGCGAACCTGAAGGCGGTGAACCCGGGGGTCACGGTGATCGAGACGAGCGCGCGCACCGGCCAGGGGGTGCCGCAGTGGTGCGCCTGGCTGACGTCGGGCGCGACGTGACCGCCGTTCGATCCTCGTCGAAGTGCGGCGCGGCTTCGGGTAGAACTGCGGGATGCTGCTCGACGGCGTCAACCACATCGCCTGGATCTCCGCTGAC
>JBBQEF010000345.1:0-5634 GCA_038320445.1 Mycobacteriales bacterium | reverse complement strand
ATGTTCTGGAACGAACGGCCGATACCCATCCCGGCCAGCCGGTGCGGGGCCAGGTCGGTGAGCACGGTGTCGCCCAGCCGGACGCTGCCCTCCGTGGGCCGGTAGAGCCCGCTGATCACGTTGAAGCAGCTGGACTTGCCGGCGCCGTTCGGGCCGATCAGCGCGTGCACGGTGCCCGGCTCGACGGTGAACGCCACGTCGTCGAGCGCGGTGATGCCCCCGAAGCGCAGCGTCACGTCGTCGACGGTGAGGGGCACGACACCCTCCCGGAGAGCGGTGCTCATCGCGTCCACCGCGACAGCGTCCGCACGCCGCCGTGGGCGCGGGCCTCCGCCTCCTCGGCCTCGGCCTGCGCCGACGACTCGGCGTGCCCGCCCAGGTAGAGCCGTTGCACGTCCTCGCTGGCCGCGAGCTCGGCCGCCGGGCCGGTCAGCGCGATGCGGCCGACCTCCAGTACGGCGGCGTGGTCGGCCACCTGCAGTGCCATCGTGGCGTTCTGCTCCACGAGCACCACGGCCGTGCCCTGGGCGTGGATCTCCCGGATGATGCGCGCGATGCGCCCGACCATCTGGGGCGCCAGCCCGAGCGACGGCTCGTCGAGCAGCAGCAGCCTCGGGCCGGACATCAGGGCCCGGCCGATCGCGAGCATCTGCTGCTCGCCGCCCGAGAGCAGCCCCGCCCGCTGGGTCGCGCGCTCGCCCAGCACGGGGAACAGCTCCCGCACCCGTTCCCGGGCCGCGGTCCGCGTCGACGCGGACGCCGCGCCCAGCCCGCCCGCCCGCAGGTTCTCCTCGACGGTCATGCGGGCGAACACCTGCCGGCCCTCCGGCACGGCGACCACCCCGCGGCGCACGACCAGCGCCGGGTCGAGGCGGTCGATGCGTTCACCGTCGAAGGTGATCTCGCCGGCGGTGATGGCGCCGCGGTGCAGACCGAGGGTGCCCGAGACGGCGCGCAGCAGCGTCGACTTCCCGGCCCCGTTACCGCCCAGCACCGCGAGCACGCCGTCCCCCGGCACCTCGACGTCCACGCCGTCCAGCGCGCCCACCGAGCGCCCGTACCGCACGGACAACCCGCGCACGCCCAACGTCCCCGCTCGTTCCCCCAACATCGGCCCCTTCGCCGGATGGCCGCCCGCGGTCGGGCCGGCCGGGGGACATCGTGTGGGCCGGGCCACAGGACAAACACCCCCAAGTGGAGAGGTCGGGGGAGAGTCGATGACCGACCGTTATACAGGCGATCGGCGGCGGCGGGCCGCTACAGCAGCCCGGCCTCGCTGGCCTTGCCGATCGCCTCGACCCGGTTGCGGGCGCCGAGCTTGTGCAGCGCAGCCTGCAGGTAGGTCTTCACCGTGTTGCGGGCCAGCCCCGTGGTCTCGGCGATCTCCGGGTTGGTGCGGCCCTGCGCGGCGAGCCGCAGCACCTCGTACTCGCGGCGGGTCAGGCCACTGCGGGCCAGCGCCGCGCCCCGGCTCGCATCCGTGGGCACCATGCGCGGATCCGACACGCGCTCGCCGCGCAGCACCGCGCGCAGGGCCTCGACCAGGTCGGTGGCGGCCGCGTCCTTCAGCAGTGCCCCGTGCGCGCCGGCGTCCAGCGCGGCCTGCACGCCGTGGTGGTCGCCGTGGGCGGTGAACACCACGATGCGCGCGTCGGGCACCAGCTCGCGCAGGCCCGCGACGATCTCGGGCGCGAGCATGTCGGGCAGCCGCAGGTCCAGCAGCACCAGGTCGGGCCGCAGCGCCGGGGCGCGCTCCAGCGCCGCGCGCCCGCTCTCCGCGGAGCCGACGACCACCAGCGTGGGCTCGCCGCGCAGCAGCAGGGCGACGCCGTCGCGCACCACCGGGTGGTCGTCCACCACCATCACGCGGGCGGAGGTCACCGGACCACCGGCAGCAGCATGCGCAGCGACGAGCCGCCGTCCTCGTCGTGGACGAGGCTCACCCGGCCGCCGAGCCGGGCCGCCCTCTCGGCGAGCAGCCGGATGCCCAGGCCGGTGGCGGGCGCGACCCCGTCGACGGGCTGGACCCCGTCGTCGACGACCGCGACCTGCACCCCGCCGTCCACCTCGGCGAGGCTGACCACGACCGTGCCGGCGTCGGCGTGCTTCTCCGCGTTGAGCAGCCCCTCCCGTACCGCGCTGATGAGCAGCGTGGTGCGCTCGACGTCCAGCGGGCGCACGTCGCCGAGCTGCACGAGCCGCGCGGGGGTGCCGGTGCGGGCCTCGAAGCTGCGGCAGTGCTCGGCGAGCTCGATCGGCAGCCCGCGTTCCGGGCTGGACTCCGACAGCGCCAGCAGCGATTCCCGCAGCGCGAGCGACGCCGCCGACACGTCGGTCTCCAGGCGCCCGAGCTGCGTGCGCAGGACGGGGTTGTCGGGCAGCGTCGTGCGCAGGTCGCGCACCTGCGCGCCGATGGAGAACAGCATCGCGCCGACCGAGTCGTGCAGGGAGGCCTGCATGCGACGGCGTTCCGCGGCGACCGCGGTGTAGCGGCCGGCCTCCGCGCGGTCGGCCAGCCGGATCGCCTGCGCGGCATCGGCGGCGATCTTCTGCACGGCGCCGACAGCGGTGTCGCCGAACTCGCCGGGGCCGCGCAGCGAGGCGTAGGCGATGGCGACCGGGCGCTCCACGTCGTCGCCGATGATCGGGACGGCGAGCATCGCACCGAGCGCCTCGCGGCGGACCGGGCCGTCGAACTGGTGGGTGATGCTCGACGCGCTCACGTAGTCGCTGACCCGCACGGGCAGGCCCAGCGCCATCACCCGACCGCCGACCCCCTGCCCGACCGGCACCACGAGATCCTGCAGCGCGTCGGTGCGGTTGCCGGCGAGCCAGCGGATCACGGCCTGGTCGGCCCCGTCCACGTCGGCCACGAAGCCCGCGTCGGCCCCCGCCGCGTCGCGGATCAGGCGGGCGGCGCCGTGGAGGGCGAGGACGCGGTCGAGGACCGACAGCAGCCCGTCCCGTTCGGCGAGCAGCGTCGTGAGCAGGTTCTCCTGCTCGCCGGCCCGCTCCGCCGCGGCGCGTTCACTCGATGCCACGAACGGACGATCGCACACCGCGAGTCCCGAGCGACACACCCATCAGGACGAGCGGGACGACCGGCCACGACCGACGGCGGGAGGCACGTCGGAGCGGTCCGGATCGGCCGCCCCGGATGCAGGCGCGGCGGTGGGACGGTCGGGCACCTGGCGATCGCGCCGGCGGATCATCCGGCCGATGAGGACGCCCACGACCGCGGCCACGACCATCCAGGCCGCGACCCCGATGACGATCCACATGACCGTAGAAATGGTCTCTCCCCGGACTCCGTGACGACCCGAGTCTCCACCCGTCGGCGGTGTCACGCCGCCCGAAGCACCCGTCCGGGTACCGGACGTACCCGAAAGGAGCAGGTCAACCCACGTCCGGCACCGCCGGACCGAGCAGATCGTCTGCATCGATGATCCGGTAGGCGTAACCCTGCTCGGCCAGGAACCGCTGCCGGTGCGCTGCGTAGTCGGTGTCGAGTGTGTCCCTGGACACGACGGAGTAGAAGTGGGCCTGCCGGCCGTCGCCCTTGGGGCGGAGCAGGCGGCCGAGCCGCTGGGCCTCCTCCTGGCGCGACCCGAACGTGCCCGACACCTGGATCGCGACGCTCGCCTCGGGCAGGTCGATGGAGAAGTTGGCGACCTTGCTGACGACGAGCACGGGCAGGTCCCCCTGGCGGAACTGCTGGAACAGCTCCTCGCGCTCCTTGTTGCGCGTGGACCCCTGGATGATCGGGGCGTTCAGCGCCGCGCCCAGCTCGTCGAGCTGGTCGAGGTAGGCCCCGATGACGAGCGTGGGCTCGCCGGGGTGCTTCGCGAGCACCGCCTTCACGACGTTGATCTTCGTGTGCGCGGTGGAGGCCATCCGGTAGCGCTCCTCGGGCTCCGCGACGGCGTAGGAGAGCCGCTCGGCCTCGGTGAGGGTGACGCGCACCTCGACGCAGTCGGCAGGCGCGATCCAGCCCTGCTGCTCGATGTCGCGCCACGGGGCGTCGTAGCGCTTGGGGCCGATCAGGGAGAAGACGTCGCCCTCCCGGCCGTCCTCGCGCACGAGGGTGGCGGTGAGCCCGAGCCTGCGCCGCGACTGCAGGTCCGCGGTCATCCGGAACACCGGCGCGGGCAGCAGGTGCACCTCGTCGTAGATGACGAGGCCCCAGTCGCGGGAGTCGAACAGCTCCAGGTGCCGGTACTCGCCCTTGGTCTTGCGCGTGACCACCTGGTACGTGGCGATCGTCACCGGGCGGATCTCCTTGCGCTCCCCGGAGTACTCGCCGATCTCGTCCTCGGTGAGGCTGGTGCGCGCCACGAGCTCGCGCTTCCACTGCCGGCCCGCGACGGTGTTGGTGACGAGGATGAGCGTGGTGGCCTTGGCCTCCGCCATGGCCGCCGCCCCGACGAGCGTCTTGCCCGCGCCGCACGGCAGCACGACGACCCCCGAGCCGCCCGCCCAGAAGCCGTCGACGGCCTGGCGCTGGTAGTCGCGCAGGTGCCAGCCGTTCTCGGCCAGCTCGATCGGGTGCGCCTCGCCGTCGACGTAGCCCGCGAGGTCCTCGGCGGGCCAGCCGACCTTCAGCAGCGCCTGCTTGAGGTGCCCGCGCTCGGACGGGTGCACGACGACGATGTCGTCGGCGACGCGGGCGCCGAGCAGGGGGGCGATCTTCTTCTGCCGGAGCACCTCCTCCAGTACCGCGCGGTCGAGCGCGATCATGACGAGCCCGTGCACCGGGGACTGGGTCAGCTGCAGCCGCCCGTAGCGCCCCATCGTGTCGACGACGTCGACGAGCAGCGCCTGCGGCACCGCGTAGCGGGAGAAACGGACGAGCGCGTCCACCACCTGCTCGGCGTCGTGGCCCGCGGCCCGCGCGTTCCACAGCGCCAGCGGCGTGACGCGGTAGGTGTGGACGTGCTCCGGCGCGCGCTCCAGCTCGGCGAACGGCGCGATGGCCATCCGCGCCTCCTGGGCGTCGGCGTGGTCGACCTCGAGCAGCAGCGTCTTGTCGGACTGGACGATCAGCGGCCCGTCGGGCATGTACGTCTCACTTCCTGTGGTGGCGGGACCCGGCGAGTGATCATCGGTAACCGCCCGGGCACGGTCCGTACCTCGGCGGCGGGAGCATCCTCGACCTCGGGCTATACTTCGCCGGCTTCGACTCCAGAGCGCACGAGTGCCTTGACGATCCTATCGGGTCCCATCGGCCAATGCCCGTCCCCAGCGGGTGCGTGTCGCCCCGGGACGGAGCGCCCTCCGCGGGCCGGGACACCCGACCGGGCCGCCCCGAGAAGAAGGTGCGACGGATCGCGACGATGTTCATGCCTCCCGGACGACCGGCCCTCGTAGACCTCGCTGGTCGGCCACCCACCGCCGCTGGAGCGCAGCTCGTCCTGTCCGCACTCGCACACCGTGGGTGTGTCGTGCCAGAGTCGGACGGATCGTCGCCGGCAATCCTCAGGGGGACGTTGACGTGACCAGCATCGAGACCGGGCCCTCCTGGTCCGAGCGGTTGAACCCGCGCAACTGGACTCTGGCGTGGAAGCTGGTGATCGTCGGACTGGTTCCGGCGCTGCTGGCCCTCGCCCTCGGAGTGCTGCGCATCTCCGACCAGGC
>JBBQEF010000344.1:0-5654 GCA_038320445.1 Mycobacteriales bacterium | reverse complement strand
GTCCGGATCTGCGGCGTGCGGGATCGGGATCGTGGTGGGCTCGCGTCGGAGTCGGGCGATGCCCAGGGCGCGGGTGGCGGCGTGCTCGACTGCCGGGCCGAGTGCGGGGTCCGCCGGGTCGGGTAGGACCCGGCCGCGTGGACTGGTGTCGGCCAGGGCGAGCGCGCAGGCGTGGTACGCCTCGTTGTCGAGCCGGGGATCGGGTGCGGCCGCGAGGGCACGGAGCATCCCGGGCAGCGCCAGCAGCGCCCAGTTGGTGGCGTCCGGGGTGATGATGATCAGGTCGGAACGGCCGCGCGCGGCGTCGGCCAGTTCCCGGCCGCAGCCCAGCACGTCGATGACCACCTCGACGTCGCGGGTGAAGCGGCGCAGCCGGAACCGGCCGGCGTCCGCGCGATCCCAGCTGGTCAGCTCGCCGATGCCGGCCGTCGCGAGCAGCGGGCACAGCACCGGCATGGTCGCCGAGCCCGCGATCAGGACCCGGGTCCGTCGCGGTTCCACGCCGCGACGACGCAGCGTTCCCAGCAGTGCCGCGGTCACCGCGACGGCCGTCATCGCCGTGTCGGTGACCACCGGGAGGCCGCTGTCCTGCTCTGTCGTGAGGCCGCGGTCCTGGCCTGCCGCGTGATCCGCCCGGTCCGTTCGGATCACGAGGAACCGCCCGATCTTGGACGGGAGACCACGCAGCCCGGCGCTGAGTCTCATCGCGTCGTGGGCGACCACGCACACCGGACGGGTGGCGGGCCCCGTCCGATCGTGGATCAGCGCCGCCCACCGGGCCAGGACGGGTTCGACGGAAGCCACCCGAGGGGATGGACCCGCGTCGACGTCGCTGCCGACACGGAGCAGCACTACCGCGCAAGCCACCGCATCGCGGCGGTCCTGATCCCGAGTTGGATGTAGCCGGCGCTTCGCGGGCCCTCGTGTTGGGGTCCGCGAGGCAGCGCGTGGAGCGTGGTCGTCATCCATGAACACCGGACACCTCCCGGTCGACGCGAGGAGGCTGAGGCGCCGACCTTCACGCGCGACTATCGTAACGCGATATATGCTGATTCCATGATCGGGTGGAGTGGGCGGCGTGGTGTCATGGATCTCATGGCGACGGAGGTCGACGGCCCGGGATCGGAAGTGCTGACGAAACAGGACTTCGAGGCGTTGGCCCAGTTCCGCTTCGGCATCCGCCACTACCTGCGCTTGAGCGAGGAGATGGTGCGCAAGGACGGGTTGACACCGCAGCAGTACCAGCTCATGTTGGCGCTCAAGGGCTTCCCCGGTCGAGATTGGGCGATGGTGCGGGAGCTGGCCGAGCGGCTCCAGTTGCGTCATCACAGCGTGGTCGAACTGGTCAACCGGGCCCAGAACCAGGGCCTCGTCGCGCGTGCCGCGGACCCGGGAGACGGTCGGGTGGTGCGGGTGCTCCTGACCCCGGCGGGGGAGCGGGTGCTGGGCCACCTCAGCGCCCTGCACCGTGCACAGCTCCTGCGCATGGGCGCGGTGCTCACCGTCCCGAGGTGGAGCGAGCCGCCGGAATCGGGCGCGCGACATCGGCATGACCGCGGTGGCTCACCTGCCCGCCCCACGCCGAGACTCGGGGGACCGTGACGACGCGATCGCTGCGCGAGCTGACGGTCGGCGATCTCATCGCCGCCGTCAGCGCCCGGACCTCCGCCCCGGCGAGCGGATCGGTCGCCGCGCTGACGACCGCGCTGGCCATCGCGCTGGTCGAGATGGCGGCAAGGTTCAGCGTGGTCCCCGGGGTGGAGTCATCGCGGTTCGCCGAGTTGGTGGCGCGCGCAGAGCAGTTGAGCCAGGACGTCGATCCGCTCGCCGATGACGATGTCGCCGCGTACGGCGAGTTCCTCGCCGCGCGGCGGACGGCGCGTGAGCCGGATCCGGACGCGCGGCGGGCCAGGATCTCGCGGGCCCGTTCCCGGGCAGTCGATGTACCGCTCGCGACGGCGGCGATCGCCGCCGAGTGCGCCCAGCTGGCCGGCGAGCTGGCCGTGTCGGGCAACCGCAACCTGCGCGGCGACGCGGCCACCGCCGCCCTCCTGTGCCATGCGACCGCGACGGCCGCCGCCATCATGATCAGCGAGAACCTCGGGCCCGACACCGCGGACCCACGAGCGGGACAGGCCCGATACGCCTGCGCGAGCGCAGCCGAGGCCGTCCAGCGAATTCTCGTCCTGTTCCCGTCGGCAGATCTCCAGGACGGGGCCGAGACCACCAGCTGATCGGTGCGGTCGATCGCGCCACCGCGGCAGACACCTGGGTCCCCCGGCGCCGACCCGATTGCTACGCGGCCGTGCTGTCGTCCTGACGTGTCACGACGTGGCGTCAGCGAGCCGATCAGGCGGTTGGCCATGAGGTGAGGGCGGCGAAGTCGGGTGGGGCGGCCACGACGATGAGCTCGACCGGTCCAGCACCCGGGTTGGCGAGGCTGACACGCTCGCCCACGCCGATATGGGTGGCGGTTCCTGGCCCCAGGTCGTGGTCCTCGCCACCGTGGCGCAGCCGGATGTATCCGTGCACCGGAATGAGCACGGCGTGGGAGGGTCCGTGGTCGTGCTCGGGCATCCCGCCACCGGCAGGCACGGTCACGTGCAGGACTGCGACCGGTACGCCGCTGTCCGGACCCAGCAGGGGCCGCACCGTCGGCCCGCCGGGCGCCGGGGCACGCCGAGCCGGGGCGGAGGGGATATCGATGATGTTCATGGTGTTCTCCTTCGACGTCTGACCGGGGCGAGGTGGGCAACGCAGGCGCTGGGCTCGGCGAAGGGCTCCAGGCTGGTGACGGTGACCGGTGCCCGCAGCTCGTTCAACGCGCCCTGCATGAGGCCGAGGTGCAGCGGGCACACGAGGTCGCGATGGGGTTCGGCGAGCTCGAGGAACGGGCAGTGTCGCAGCCGTACCCGGTCGGGTGGAGCGGTTCCTTCGCTGACGGGTTCGGGCGCGAAGTCCAGCTCGTCGAGCATTGTGATCAGCCGGGTCGTGGCCTCCTCCCGGGTGACCACCTCGGGTGTCGGGGTAGGGCGGGGGACCAGGTGTGCACCCCAGCCTCGGCCCACCGCGGTCGCGGTCGCGGCGGGGTGGTCGCTCTTCGCGCTCAGCTGGCCGAGCAGGATCTCGGCGAGCAAGCGGTATCGGCGGACGTCGCCGCGCGCCGATCCGGGACGGGCGCGATAGCCGACCGGCGGGCGACCACGACCCGAGAATAGGCCCGGGACGCGCTCGAGAACCCCGGCGCTGACCAGGGCTTCGAGGTGGAACCGTGCGGTGTTGGGATGGACGCCGAGGTGCTCGGCGATCTCGGATGCGCCCACCGCTCCATCGGTGGCCCGCCGCACGGCGTCAAGCACTTGTTCGCGGCGTTCATTCATCGCCGTCACCCTTTCCCCGGTTGTGGTGGCAGTACCGCAACCAGCGGAGTGTCGCCGGCGACGGTGCCGATCTTCATCGCCCCGCCCGGGCTGCCCAGCGGGGTGTCACGACCGGGAAGGGTCTCGTCGAAGAAGCGGGCGTTGTCCTCGATATGGACGGTCCACTTCTCGGGCAGGTCGTCCTCGAAGTAGATCGCCTCGACCGGGCACACCGGCTCGCAGGCGCCACAGTCGATGCACTCGTGGGGTGGATGTAGAGGGAGCGCCCGCCCTCGTAGATGCAGTCGACGGGGCACTCGTCCACGCAGGCACGGTCCTTGATGTCGACGCAGGGCAGCGCGATCACGTACGTCACTCGACTCCTCCTCCAGGCCTGTGCGACCCAGTTAACACTAAAAACACTTGTATAAATAGTGTGATAATGCTCGACTGTTTGCGAGGCCGCGCGCCGGGTCGTGGCGGACAGGGAGAAACGCCGTGACATCGACATTCGAGATCCACATTCAAGGCACCGACACCGACCCGTCGCAGCGGGCCCAGGCGGTGCTGCGATCCCGCAATGCCGAGGTGCTCGCCGACCTCGCTGCGAAGGTCGTCCTGGTGACCGAGCTGGACCTGTCACCGGCCCATCGGGAGGCCGCACAGGACAGGCTCCTGCGGTTCAGCTCCGCTCGGCTGCTCAGGCACCTGACGGCCACCGACCGGACGCTCTACGGGGTAGCCGCCGGCGCCGCGGAGACGCGGCTGCTGGTGCGCGCGCTCCGCGCACACCACCGCCTGATCGCCGACCGTATCGCCGACCTGGACCACGCCAGCAGCGCCGCCGAGATCACCGCCGCGGCGCACGCGCTCGGAACGCTGCTGGGCGCCTGCCAGCGGATCGAGCGGGACGTGCTCCTGCCGGCACTGGCGGGGCTGCCAGGCGTCGATCTGCCCGCCCTCGTCGAGGACGCGACCATCCTGCTCGACGGGGGCACCCTCGAGACCCCGGAGGTGCTCGACGTGCGGGAGATCCCGCACGGCCGCCGGCACCCCCGCATCTTCGGGACCTACGCGCGGCTCGCCGCCGGGCAGTCCTTCGTCCTGGTCAACAACCACGACCCGAAGCCGCTGCGCCGCGAGTTCCAGGCGACCTTCCCCGACCAGTTCGGATGGGACTACCTGGAGACCGGCCCGGACCGGTGGCAGGTCCGCATCGCGCGACGTCCCGTGGGCGGGTGAGCATGCGATGCGTGCCGTGCCGCGCGTGCTGCACGACCTGCAGCCGATCCTCGCCGACCACACCGCGCTGCCGGCCGGGGTGGTGTGGCGGCTGGCCGAGGGCGGCCGTCAACTCGACGCCAACGTGCTGAACCTGTCCGCGGGGCAGACGATCGGCACCCACGCCGAACCCGACCTCGACGTCCTCCTGGTCATCGTCTCCGGTACCGGAACGATGGGCACCGAAACGGAACGGCTCGCGCTCGCGCCCGGCGAGCTGGTGTGGCTGCCGCGCGGCTCCGCCCGCAGCCTCACCGCCGACGCCGACGGCCTCGCCTACCTGACCGTGCATCAGCGCCGGCCCGGCATGCAGATCCGCCCGGGCGGGCACGCGCCCCCTGCCTAGGGCCTCGGTTCGTTCATCCGTTGCTCTCGCATGTGGGTGAGCTGCGGCGACGGGTACTGCGCCCAGGTTCATATCCGCGAGGTCGGCCCGAGCCGACGTCGGGCCCGCACTCTCGGGCACTCTCCTCATGCCGACACCTCGGCGGCCTCCTCCACGATCAACGCGCGCAGTGCCGCCACCGGCGGACGCGGATCGTCGGAGCGCCACCGCATCTCCAGGGGAGCGTGGCCGGCCGTGTCAACCGGGCGGCGCGCGCTTCGGCCTGGGAACCGGACTGAGCTCCGCCATCCTGCCCGCTGTCCAAGCCGCCGCCAGCACCAGCGACGCGAAAAGCTACACCGCGGCAATGCTGGCAGGAGCCGGGATCACCGGACTGGCATTCTGGATGTCATTGCTCATCCCCCGACCGGCCAGCGCGGAGGACCGCACGAGCCAGCCATCCGCTGACAGCCCCCCAGCCCCTCGGCCCCGAACGAGGCCGAGATGGAACGGAGCAGGATCGGAACTGCGGAGCGGTCGGCGTGACGGGTCAGGCGCCGTTGCGGACGGCCGCTTCGATCTTGTCGCCGAGCTGCTTGTCGATGTTGCGCCAATACTCGAACGCGCGGGCCAGGATCGGCTCGCTCACGCCGCCTTTGAGGTGCCCGGACACGTTGCCGATGAGCCGC
>JBBQEF010000343.1:0-5656 GCA_038320445.1 Mycobacteriales bacterium | reverse complement strand
GTGACCGAGACGATCTTGCGGCGCCGGTCCCCGGGATCGCCGGTGCGGACCACGAGCCCCCGGTGGACCAGGTCCTCCACGACGACCGAGACGTAGGGCGGATCGGAGCCCAGGCCGTCGGCGAGCGCCCCCATCGTCACCGGTCCCGCCGCCACCCGCAGCAGGACCTTGATCCGGAAGAAGCTCATGCCCAGCGCGGCGGCGACCTCGTCGCGGCGGTCGTGGTCCAGCACGAGGGCGCGCATGACCTCCCAGGCGCGGGTGGCGGCCGTCATCGGACACCTGCCGGCACCGGCGGCTCGAACACCTCGGCCGTTCGCGCCGCAGTTCGCAACGCCCGGGGTCCCGTGCTGATCACCCCGAGCACGAGGATCAGGACCCCGCACCCGGCCATCACCGCCCACCCGGTGCGGCTGGCGTCGGCGAAACCGGCGGCGAACGATCCCACCACGTTCGACGTCACGAGCGAGCCGAGCACCGCGACGCCCAACGCCGCACCGACCTGGCGGCTGGTGGAGGCCACCGCGGCCGCCACTCCGGCCTGCGCGATCGGCATCCCGGACACGGCGGTGTTCGTGATGGGTGCGTTGATCATGCCGAAACCGATGCCGAACACGGCGTACGCGAGCACGAGCAGGCCGATCGGGGTGTCGTCCCGGATCACCACGAACAGGATCACCGCCGCCACCGTGATGCCCGCTCCCCCGACGAGCAACGAGATCCGCGGCCCTCGGCTCCCGACCAGGCGCCCGGACAGCGGCGGCAGCAGGCCGGTCATCACCGCCATCGGCAACGTGAGCAGGCCGGCGTGCAGCGCGCTGAACCCGCGCACGTTCTGCAGGTACAGGGCGTTGAGGAACAGGAAACCGGCCATCGCGGCGAACGCGCTGATCGCCGTGACCGTGGCCCCGGAGAACGGGACGCTGCGGAAGAAGCGCGGGTCGATCAGCGGGTCGTCGCGCCGCGACTCGACGACGACGAGCAGCACCGCCGCGAGCGCGGCCGCCGCGAAGCACGCGACGATCTCCGGTGAGCCCCAGCCGTGCCCGGGGCCTTCGATGATCCCGAAGGTGAGCGCGCCGAGCAGCACGATCACCAGACCCTGGCCGAACGGGTCGAGCCTGCGGGCCCGCGGCGCGCGCGACTCCGGGACGAAGCGGGCGGTGAGCACGACCGCGGCCGCGACGATCGGGACGTTCACCCAGAAGATCGACCGCCAGCCGACCCCGTCCACCAGCACGCCGCCGAGCACGGGCCCGAGCGACATGCTCACCCCGATCACCGCGCCCCAGACGCCGATCGCCCGCGCCCGCTCCGTGCGGTCGGTGAAGGTGTTCGTGATGATCGACATGGCGACCGGGTTGAGCATCGACCCGCCGATCGCCTGCACCGCCCGGAACGCGATGAGCGAGCCGATGTTCGGCGCGATGCTGCACAGCAGCGACCCGAGCCCGAACAGCACCAGCCCGACCTGGAACACCCGGCGCCTGCCGAGCCGGTCCGCGGTCGACCCGGCCAGCATCAGCAGGCAGGCGATGGTCAGGGAGTAGGCGTCGATCGTCCACTGCAGCGTGGAGACCGACGCCCGCAGATCGCGCTGGATCGAGGGCAGCGCGAGGTTCACGATCGTGGTGTCGAGGCTGACGATGAACAGGCTCGAGCAGCAGATCGCCAGCACCAGGAGCCGCCGCCTGCGGGTGAGCTCGGGCACGGGCGTCCATTCGTTGTAGGTCTATAACGATGATGACGCTACAACGTCTCGAGCGACGCCGCGAGTCCGTCCAGCAGGTAGCCGAGCCCGCGCCCGAACAGGGCATCGACGTCCAGGTCGAAGTCGGCCGTGAGGATGCTCGCGAAGTGCGGGTAGCGGCCGGTGGCGGCGATCGACCGGTGCGTCGCCTCCTGGGTGCGCATCCACTCGTCGCTGTCGAGACCGCTCGCCGCCTCGGCCGCCGCCTCGGGCTCGAGGTTGACCGCCGTGCCGCGGACGTAGGTGAACAACGTCAGGTGCACCTCGAACATCTCGGGCAGATCCAGGCCGCAGCCGTCGAGCGCCGCGAGAACCCACTCGCTGTAGCCCAGCGCGCCCTCGACCGGCTGCGGCCGTGTCAGTGACATCGCCGGCGCCAGCCACGGGTGCCGGCGGAACACCGTCCAGAGCGACCGGCCCGCGTACTCCAGCCGGGCCCGCAGGTCGGCGCCGTCGCCCGGGGGCGCCCGCCACTCGCGCAGCGACGCGTCCATCATCCGCAGGAGCATGTCGTCCTTGTCCCTGACGTGCCGGTACAGCGACATCGGCGCCGCACCCAGGTCGACGGCGACGCGGCGCATCGACAGCCCGTCCAGCCCCTCGGCGTCGGCGATCGCGATGGCGGCCGCCACGATCCGCGCCGGCGTCAGCTGGTCCGGGCCGGGAACGGCGCGCCGGCGTGGCGGCACGGTCGGGATGCGCGGCGAAGGCGCCACCGGTCGCTCCACGACCGTGCCCACTCCCGGCACCACCCGCACCAGGCCCTCCTGGCGGAGCGTGGCGAGCACCTTGGTCGCGGTCGCGATGGCGACGCCCCAGTGTCGGGTGATCTCGCGGGTGGACGGCACCCGCTCCCCCACCGCCAGCTCACCCCGCGCGATCCGCTCGCGCAGCTCCGCCACGATGCGCGCCGACGGCGACACCTTCCGAGTGGCCACGATTCCTCCGGTGTACTAGATCACCTGTCCCCCGCGAACCGGCCGTCCGACCGGCTCGTCGGTCACCACCGCACTAGTACGCCGGCTCTCTGAGCTGCCGAGACCGCTGTCCCGCCAGCAGCCTACTTCGTACTCTTCCCCGCATGGACACCACGAACGTACTCATCTCCGGCGCCAGCATCGCCGGTCCCGCGCTCGCGTACTGGCTACGCCGCCACGGTTTCGAGGTCACCGTCGTGGAGCGGGCCCCGGCGCTGCGCGCGGGTGGTCAGGCCGTCGACCTGCGCGGCGCGGGCCGCACCGTGATCGAGCGGATGGGCCTGATGGACCGTGCCCGGGCGATCAGCCTCGACCAGCGGGGGATCGCCTGGGTGGACGCCCGCGGCCGGATGCTCGCGAGCATGACCGCCGACGCGTTCGGCGGCGAGGGGATCGTCTCCGAGATCGAGATCCTGCGCGGCGACCTCGGGCAGCTGCTCCACGATGCCGCCGACGGCGTCGAGCACCTGTTCGGCGACACGATCACCGGCATCACCCAGGACCACGCCGGCGTGGACGTCACGTTCGAGAGCGCCGCACCGCGCCGGTTCGGCCTCGTGATCGGGGCCGACGGGCTGCACTCGGCCGTCCGCAGGCTGGCGTTCGGGCCGGGGGGCCTGCGCCCGCTCGACTGCTACACCGCCTGGTTCACCGCGCCCGCCGCCGACGACCTGGACGGCTGGTTCCTCATGCACAACATCCCCGGTGGGCTCGTCGCCTCGGTGCGTCCCGGCCGCCTGCCCGGGGAGTCGAAGGCCGCGCTGAGCTTCCGCTCCCCTCCCCTGGCCGACGACCGCAGCGGCGTCGACGGGCAGAAGCGGCTGCTCGCCGACCGGTTCGCGGGCGCGGAGTGGAAGGTGCCGTGGCTGCTGGACGCCATGCGCGACGCGCCCGACTTCGCCTTCGACCCGGTGGGCCAGGTCCGTCTCGACCGGTGGTCGGCCGGTCGGGTCGCCCTGGTCGGCGACGCCGCGTACTGCCCGACCCCGCTCACCGGCCTGGGCACGAGCCTCGCCCTGGTGGGCGCCTACGTACTGGCCGGCGAGCTGGCCGTCGCCCCCGACCACGACACGGCGTTCCGCCGGTACGAGGAGGTCCTGCGGCCCTCTGTGAAGCAGGGCCAGGAGCTGCCGCCGGGCGGGATCAACGGCTACGCCCCGCGCAGCGCTTTCATGATCCGGCTGCAGGCCATGTCGATGCGCTCGATGACCCGCTGGCCGATGCGGCCGCTCATGGCCCGCCAGTTCGCCAAGGCGGGCGGCATCGAGCTGCCGGACTACACCTGCGTCGGATGAGCCGGATCGACCCACGGCACGTGCTCGGGATCGGCGACCCCGTCGATGTCCAGGTTGACGACGATCGGCTCCTGCCCGCTGCGGGTCAGCACGCACTCCAGCGGCTCGTCGTCGAGCGCGTTGATCTCCTGGTGCGGCACGAACGGCGGCACGAAGATGAAGCCGCCCGGCCCCGCCTCGGCCGCGAACTCCAGCCGCTCGCCCCAGCGCATCCGCGCCCGCCCCCGCACCACGTAGATGACGCTCTCCAGCTCGCCGTGGTGGTGGGCCCCGGTCCGGGCGCCGGGGTGGATCGTGACGGTGCCGGCCCACAGCTTCTCCGCCCCCGCCCGCGCGTGGGTCACCGCGGCGGCGCGGAGCATCCCGGGCGTCTGCGGGGTGTTGGCGTCGAGTGCGCCGCCCGGGATGACACGTACCCCGTCGTCCCGCCACGCCCGGCCGGCCTCACCTGTGCTCATCCGCCGATGCTAACTCCCGCGAGTCGGGGGGTCGGGTCAGACCGCGGTGGCCAGGGTGAGGGCGAAGCGCTCCTGCTCATCGGTCCAGGACCGCGTGAACTCGAACCCCGTGGCCTCCAGCCAGCCGCGCACCCCGCCCGGCCGGAACTTCGCGGAGATCTCGGTGCGCATCTCCTCCCCCGCGTGGAACCGGACGGTCAGGTCGAGGCCGCGGACGTGCACCGTCATGTCACGGTCGGCGCGCAACCGCATCTCGATCCACTCGTGCTGGCGGTCCCAGGCAGCGACGTGGGTGAACCCCGCGGGATCGAAGTCGGCCCCGAGCTCGCGGTTGAGCACGCGCAGCACGTTGCGGTTAAACTCGGCCGTCACCCCGGACGCGTCGTCGTACGCCGCCACCAGCACGTCCTCCTCGATCACCAGGCCGGTGCCGAGCAGGAACTGCTCGCCCGGCCGCAACGCCGCCCGCAGCTGGGTCAGGAACGCCGCCCGCTCGGCGGGCACCAGGTTGCCGATCGTGCCGCCGAGGAACGCGACCATGCGGCGCTCGCCGCGGGGCAGCCGGTCGAGGTGCTTCGTGAAGTCACCGACGACCCCGTGCAGCCGCAGCCCCGGGTACTCGACGGCCAGCGCGTCCATGGCCAGCCGCAACGCGGACTCGCTCACGTCCTGCGGCACGTACCGGCGCAGCGTGCCCGCGCGGGTGAACGCGTCGAGCAGCAACCGGGTCTTCGCCGACGAACCGGAGCCCAGCTCGACGAGCGTGTCGGCCCCGGACGCCCGCGCGATCTCGTCGACGCTGACCTCCAGCAGGGACCGCTCGGTGCGGGTCGGGTAGTACTCGGGCAGCTCGGTGATCTGCTCGAACAGCGCGCTGCCGCGCGCGTCGTAGAACCACTTCGGCGGCAGCGCCTTCGGGCTCGCGGTCAGGCCGGCGCGTGCGTCGGCGCGCAGGGCGACGTCGGCGTCCTCGCCGGTCAGGTGGACGTCCAGCAGAGCGGTGCTCATCAAATCCCCGTCGTCTCGGTGAGCGGTGTCGTGCGGTGGTGGCCCGGGTGGGCCACCACGAGGTGCCGGTCGGGCACCTCGGTCCAGGTGAGCTCGTCGATCGGTTCGGACGCGACGAGGGCGACGTCGGGCGCCGTCCGCACCGAGAGGGCGTGGTCCCACGCCGTG
>JBBQEF010000342.1:0-5659 GCA_038320445.1 Mycobacteriales bacterium | reverse complement strand
CGGTGCGGCAGTAGAAGCAGGGCGCGGGCAGCAACGCCCCGAGGGTCGCCCGCGCCCGGTCGTGCCTCGCGTCGTACCCCCGCGCCTGGCGGGAGGGGCGCCGCCGCTCGCAGGCGGGACACTGCGCCCCGGACACGACGCGGGCGGGCGGGTGCCCGTTGTCGCAGCGGCGGATCACGCTCCCCGTTGCTTCGCCGCGATCCGCACCGCCGCGGCCCGGCCCTTGGCGACCGCGAGGCCGTCACTGGCAGCGACCAGGGCGAGAACGGCAAACACCGCGCCATTGAGGGCCGCCACCTGGTCGCCCGTCAGGACGACGACGCCCGCCAGGACGACGGCGTTGAGGACTGCCGCGACGGCGCCGGTCCAGAGGGTCAGCGAGCGGCCGAGGATCATGCTGGCTCCTTCACGTGGAGGTGACGGTCACGCCGTCGGCCGTGCGGACGCGCACCCAGCGCCCGGCGAACGCGCCCCTGGTCGCGAAGGTGAGGGTCGCCTGCCCCGACGCGCAGCCGCGCTTGACGACGGGCCGGCGGCAGGGGGCGGACGACGCGGCGCTCGTCCAGGTGTGCGTCGTCCAGCCGCTGATGCAGCCGGCCGGCGTCACGGTCGCGAGGTGGACGACCGCGTTGTGGGCGACGTGGAGCGTCCAGCTCGCGGCGGGCCGCGGCTCGATGACGTCGATCGCCTTCCACGCCTCGCGGACGTGGCGCAGCTCGGCCCAGGGTAGGTACGCGTCGCCCGAGAGGCCCCAGCCGGTGCCCCAGCTATTGCGCAGACGCAGGCCGCGCTCGTCCCAGCCCACGGCGGCGATCGCGTGACCGCCGGCCGACACGTCGAACCTCGGCAGGACGCCCGCCACCGGGTGGAACCATGCCTCGGCCCAGGGCGTGCCGAGCTCCAGCGGGCCGAAGGTGGCGATCGCCGAGCACAGGGCGGCGCGCGTCACCGGCACGGCGTAGTACGCGGCGATCCGGTGCTGCGCCGCGCGGCCCAGCGCGACGACGGGGTAGCCGAGCGCGAGCATGTGCTTGAGACCGTCGCGGATGACCGCGCCACTGGCCGTGCCGCCGATCTGCGCGAAGAACATGCCCTCGTCGAAGTCGAAGGAGCCCTGGTCGCGCAGGTCCTCGTACGCCTTGAGCGTGGACAGGCTGAAGGCGACGCAGCGTGGCGTGCTGCCCTGGTTGAGCACCGCCGGCCACGGCGTGGGCACGACGTAGGACGTCGGCAGGGTGTCGGGGACAGGCGTGCCGGTGACGGCGTACAGGTCCCCGATGGACCAGTCGCGCTCGTCGGGCGGGCTCTCGATCCAGCCGAGACCCGGGCGGATGTCGTCGATCATGGACGGGTGACGGCGCGGACGTACCCGGCGGGGGGACCCGGGAGTCGGTGTGGATCGGACCAGCGCGCCGTCATGCCCGCAAGCGTGCGGTCGGTGGCCGTCGGTTGACTACTTGGCCGTTTGGGCCATGCTGTCGGGGCTGGGCTCGATCCGAGCCCAGCCGGTGCCATCGGGAACTTGCGCCGGCCCTCTCGCGTCCGATACTTCGCGAGGACGGCCGCGGGAGGGCTGCATCCGGGGTGTTCGATTTGTCTCGCTATATGGCGGTCGTGATGCTGGCGGTGCTGGCAACGGCATGCTCGGCGGGACCAGGAGCGCCGCCGCCGTCGCCGAAGCCGTACGAGCAGACCTTCGGCCCCGTCTACCCATCCGAGCCGCCGGCCGGCCAGCGGACCCGCGTCGACGACGCGACGATCAGCGCCGACGGGCGCGCCCTGACGCTCGCCTTCACGGGCGCCGGCGCGTACACACCGGAGGACTTTTGTTCGACCGACTACGCGCCGTGGGTGGCGCCCGCAGGCGGCGACCTCGAGGTGGCGTTGGTGCTTGTCATGCACCCCGACCAGGCGACGGCGCCGCCCAACGGGGCCTGCGCCGCCGTCGGCCACGGGTACACCTTCCACCTCCTGCTGCCGGCCCCGTTCGCCGGCTCGACGGTCCACGACCTCGCCGGCGGGACCCTCTGGGTCCGGCCCCCTCCCGGCCTGGCGGAGCCGCAGACCCTGCCCTCGGGGTGGCAGCTGCGGTGGTCGGGCGACGAGCCGGCGGCGGAGCCTCCGCTCTGGGTGCGCGTCTACGCCCCCGCCGCTACGCACGTGACCGGCAGCAACGGCGGCCGGGGCCAGCTCGACCTCTACCAGGCGTTCGGGGCGGCAACCCAGATCGCGGGGGCCCGGAGCGGCGCACCGTCCAGATCGGCGGCAGCCAGGGCGTGCTCCTGCGCGAGCCCGCGTCGGGCGAGCTGCTGCTGCAGTGGATGGTCGGCCCGGACGGCGTCGCGCTGGTCGGCAACGAGGCGGACATGACGGTCGACCAGCTGCTTGCAATCGCCGTCGCTGTGAAGTGATCCGAGGGCCCGCCGGCTGACCGCGCCCATGGGAGCAAGATGAGGGGTTGTTGGACCCGATGAGACGTCGCTATCTGATCGCGAGTGCGGCCGTGATCCTGCTGCTGTCCTGCCTCGAGGGTTGCAGTGGCCCTCCAGGAGGGACCCCTTTTGCCTCGGGCCCGACGCCGAGCCCGTACGCACTCACGGTCGACGATCGCAGCTCGTGGGGCTCGCTCCGCGTCGCCATCGGCGATTCCGTTGTCGGTCACGTCGACTGCGACCAGACCGTGACGGTTGCGCCGGGCAATCCCGGCGTCCCGCCGCTGCCATGGACGGTGCGCCTCGTGACCGCCAGCGGCCTGACCGTCGACCAGCGAACCGAGGACGGCGCGGCCGGGCCGAGGTGGCTGCTCGTGTGGGACGCCCAGGTCGAGGAGGGCAATCAGCCTGCGCTTGGTCCGGTGCCCGAGTGCGCGATGCCGAGCCCGAGCATCGCGCCGTTGCCGACCGCTGGGCTGACGAGCGCGGCCGCAGTCGATGCCGGCGCCCGGCTCCTCGCCGACCGGGCCGCGGGACCGGTCACGATCCAGACCGCAACCATCGGACGGCTGGCCACCTACGCGACCCACGCCGGCGTAGATCCGCAGACGTTCGTCTGGGCCCTGACGTTCTCCGGGGCGTTCGCCGACCCGTCGACCTGTCTCGCGTCGCCCCCGGCGACCCCTTGTCCGAGCCAGGCGTCGGCGCTCGTCATCCTCGACTTTGCAACCGGGGCCGAGTTGTCCGTGGCCGTCCCCGCGCCACAGCCCTGACGGGCGGCCGCCTTCTCCGACACAGCGACGAGGACCGCGGCGCCGGGTAGCACGAGCCGGGTTGGACCGCGAGGCTAACGCCCGTCGAGCGCGCTCACTCTTCCGTCACGACTGGGCGCATCAGCGTCGGCCTACGTCACCCTGGGCCCGGGTCGGTTCAGTCGCCGCACGAGAGGCCACCGCCACGACCAGTACACCAAGCGCCAGTACGAATAGGGCGAGGCCGAGGAAGGGTAGAGCGCTCGCACCGCCGCAGACCTCTTGGCCTTGACACGAAATCAAGGTATTGAGCGCGCCATAGAGGTAGACGATGCCCATGCCGATCAGCAAACCTCCGCCTGCCGCCGCACGTGATCGACCGTCGAACCCATCGCGCAGTCCGGTAACGGCCACCGATAGCCCGAGCAGCGGGCCGATGATGATCAGCAGAAAAAGAAACGAGGTGCCGAGTCCTAGGACTACCCCTAGGAGAATGCCCATGGCCAGTCCGCGGATTTGCGACGTTTTGATTGAGACTGTTTGGTTGGCCATCAGGAGCACAGAGTAGTACTCGTTTCCATCAGCGACGAAGGAGAATGCCCCGCAACAGGACGGACTCGTCCGTCCGGGCCGGGATCTCGGGTTCCGGTAGGCGCGCAGCCAGGATCCACACGAGCTGCGCCGTGGTCGTCGCCCCTACCTTCGTCCGCGCATTCGCGAGGTGGTGCTTGACGGTCGAGTGCGACAGGCCGAGCCGGTGGACGGCCGCCTTCTCCGACCTCGCAACAGGCAAGAGTGCTCGGGAGTTCGGTGTGTGGATCAGACCAGCGCGCCGCGACGTGCCCCCAAGCGTGCGGACGGCGGTCCGCGATCGCTATGCGGCCGTTTGGGCCATGCCTGCTGCGCTAAGTCAGGTGCTGCCGTCGAAGGCCGGGCCAGAGCATCCGTGGCAGGATGCCAACCATGAGGCAGATTCGGGACATCCTCCGCGGCTCGTCGGACCAGTGGCATTGGTCGAGCGACGCCTTTCCGCCCGTCGCGTTCTGCGTTCGGGCGCTCGTCCTCGACGGTCTGGCGGTTCCGCCGTTCGACCGACACCCCGCCGGCAACGGCCGTCTGCAGGAGCTCGGACTTGACGCCGAGAGGTGGGGCGCATGGCTCGCCGCGGTCCTCCGACAACACGCGACCATCGACGAACTCGCGCGGACGCCCGGAACGCCGGAGTCGCGCGGACCGATGCTCGCCGCCGCCGAAGTGCTCCGCAAGCCGGGCTCGTTCTGTCCCGGTCCCGTCAGCCTCCAAAGGCGACTCGACGAGCTCTTCACGGAATACGCGCCGTCGGGGGAGGCCTGGAAGTCACGGATGTCGGATGCGCCTCGCCTCCACGGCTCCGGTCGCCAGCAGCGGGCGCTCTGGAACGCCCTCGTGCCGTTCCACGATCGTCTCCCGACGCTTGTGGTCTTCCTGGTCGACTACGTCGAGCCCGTGGTGATGCCGCTGCCGCCAACCGCGTGCCTCATCGCACCCGAGGACGATCCCGAGGAGTCTGGTCGCCAGGTTGTTGCGGCGGCGACGGTGCTCGCATCCGCGCAGTGACTCAGCTCTCCAGCCGTCACGTCAACACGGCTGACGCGCTTCCGAATCTGCCGCTACTCGTCCGTCCGGACCACGCCCTCGGGCTCCGGCCGCCGCGGGGCCAGGATCCACACGAGTTGGGCGGTCGACGTCGCACCGACCCTGGACCGCGCATTCGCCAGGTGGTGCTTCACGGTCGAGTGCGAAAGTCCCAGGAGGTGGGCGGCGGCCTTCTCCGACCCCGCGTCGAGGACCGCTGCCACCACCACGACCTCTCGGTCTGTGGCGCGTCCGGCGGCGCTTGTCGAGATTACGCGGACGGCGCGAGACCGACGCCGGAGAGATTGAGGGTCCACCCAGTGAAGGGCTCAACGAGAAAGAACTGAGCCGACGTGTAGGACGCCCCGCCGGTCTCAGTAACTGTGGCTTGAACCTGGACGATGAAGAACGGCGGGATTGCGGGGAAGGTCGTCGTGGTAGCGGAGGAGATCGTCCGTGGAGCCTCGAACGCGGCCAGCGCGTCCGCTCCGATCGAGGGGCTGCGCAGGAAGCCAACCACGAGCCAGAGCGCGACGAGGACCAGCGCCACGAAGGCAACCTGCCGGCGGCGAGGAATATGTGTGGAGGTCGAGCGCTGCGCAACGGTCGCCATCAGGAGCACTCCCAAGCAAAACGCTGACGCCAGTCTGACGGCCACGCGTGCGTCGTCAAGCGCCTGAATCCTGAGCCAACGTGACGCACACCCCTCGCCAATCGCACGTTCAACAAAGGGACGCGGAGCGCGCCGCTATTCGTCCGTCTGCGCGCCCGTCTCAGGCTCCGGCAACCGCGGTGCGAGAATCCACACGAGCTGTGCTGTCGTCTCCGCGCCCACCTTGGATCGGGCGTTCGCCAGGTGGT
>JBBQEF010000341.1:0-5684 GCA_038320445.1 Mycobacteriales bacterium | reverse complement strand
TCTGCGCCAACGACTGGGACGAGATCGTGATCGCGGAAGCCACCCGCCTCGGGGTCGTCGACAGGCTGACCATCGCGACCACCCGCGACCTGCGGGTCGGCGACATCGACGATCCGCGGGCGCTCGCGGCACACCTGTGGGACCTGGCCGGCCTGGCCGCCGCGTGGACGGCGTTCGAGAGCGCGCTCGCCGCCCGTCGAGCGGCGGGTGGCGACGGCCGCGAGCGGGTCGGAGCGGCCTTCGTCAGCGCCGTCGAGTTCTCCGCGACCATGGAACGTGATCCGCTGCTGCCCCCCGAGCTGCTACCGCCCGACTGGCCCGGCCGCTCCGCGCGCGCCGCGATGGCCGCCGCCGACCTGGAGGTGGACGACGGCGACGGACCGCTCGCGGCGGCACTGCGCAGGCTGTCGGTCCGGGTCGCCGTCCCTTCCGACGACCGGTGAGCACACACGGCCGGCGGGGTACGCCGGCGCGCTTCGTGATCTTCAGGCCGGCTGGACACACTCAGGTGTTGCTGGTCGAGAGCGCTGGTCGTCGTCGCCGGCGGGGTGCTCTCCGCGACCTTGACGCTGCACGACAACTGCCTGTTCTGAGGCGCTTCCGGCACACCCGGAGAACCCTGTTCGGCGTGACCACTGCGCGCTGGGTGCGCGATGCATGTCGTGGTCGCCGAGGAAGCCGCCACACTCAGGCCCGCCGGAGCGTGCGGTCGCGATCGAGTTCGGACAGTGCGCGGTCGAGCCTGTCGGTGACACCGGATTCGACCAGTCGGAGGAACAGCGGGTTCCCGCCCGCGGCCAGCGTGCGCACGTCGTGCGCGTGGGCCTCGACGCGGGCCCTCACGGCGTCGAGCACGTCACGCACCGGGCCTGCGTAACCGTATCCGTCGAGCAACAGGCGCAACCGGCGCGGACGCCCGGCGAAGTCAGCGAAACCCTCGTCCGCGACGACATCCCGGGCATGCAGCGGCACCCACGAGAACACCACGTAGGCCAGGTCCCAGATCGGCGGGCAGGGAGCCGCGAAGTCCCAGTCGATGAAGCCGGTCAGCTCACCGGTCCCCGGATCGGGCCCGGGCTGCCACACGGCGTTGTACGGCGCGGCGTCGTTGTGGCCGATGACATCACCGGCCCGCCACCGGTGTTCGCCGATGCGCCAGACGGCTCCGGGTGCGGGGACGAAGTCGGCCACAACCCGGTGGTAGCGGCGCAGCCAGGCGCCGACGTGGGCGAGGGCCGCGTCGGAGTGCACCCATGCCGGCCACGGCCGCGCGAACCCCACCGTCGCCCCGGACAGATACGTCAGCATCTCGCGGCCCTGGTCGTCGATCCCGAGGACCCGCGGAACGCCGTCGAACCCACGCGACTCCAGATGCCGGAGAAGAGCGTGCACGGACGGCGTCCACGGTCCGGTCGGCCGGCGCACCGTGCCGTCGACCAGCACAGCGCCGCCGGCGTTCCCTCCGGGCAGCTGCTGCTCCATCCGTCCAGGGTTCCAGAACGGGCGACCTGCTGCCGGGGTGCCGGTGGCCGTGGCATCGGAGATTGACCCGCCACGTTCACTCAGCCATCATTGACTCAATGAATGCTGACACAGATCCGGAGCTGAGCCGTCGGTCCGCGCGGCACGCCGCGCTGGGCGACCCTGCACGGCTCGCGATCGTCGATGCGCTGGTCCTGGGCGACGCCGCGCCATCGCGGCTGGGCGAGGAGCTGGGGATGGCGTCCAACCTGCTCGCCCACCACATCGGCGTCTTGACGGCGGCCGGGGTGGTGCGCCGGGTGCGGTCGGAAGGCGACCGGCGCCGCTCCTACCTCACCCTCGTCGCCCACGCGCTCGACGGGCTCAACCCGGCCGGTGCGGTGAGCGCACCGCGGATCGTGTTCGTCTGCACCGAGAACGCCGCCCGGTCCCAAGTCGCGGCCGCGCTCTGGACCGAACACAGCGCCGTGCCCAGCGCGTCGGCCGGCACCCACCCCGCCCCGCAGGTCCACCCCGGGGCCGTCGCCGCCGCACAGCGCCACGACCTGGCACTCCACCCGCAGGCCCCACGCCGACTCGACGATGTGCTGCGCCCGGGCGACTTCGTGATCACCGTCTGCGACCGCGCCCACGAGGAGCTGCCCGCCACGCTCGACCATGCGCACTGGTCGGTCGCCGACCCCGCCCGGACCGGCGAGGACGAGGCGTTCGACCGTGCGTTCCGCGAGCTCACCGAGCGCGTCACCCTCCTCGCCCCCACCGTTCACACACAGCCCGGTCCACGCCCACGGAGGCAGTCATGACCAGCACCTGGCATCGCGACACCCTGTCCATCGACCAGGTGGTCGCCCTCAAGACCGCCGCCGGCCATCTGAGCCGGGAGTTCGACGGCGCGATCGGGCAGGAGACGATCGAGCGGTTCCTGCACTCCTCCTACGACGAGTTCGCCGGCCGCGCCGTCGCGCTGAACTTCCTGCCGCTGCTGGCCGAGAAGTTCGCGCGCCAACGGCTGCGGGCCCTGGCCAAGGTCGAGGGGAAAGGCCACGACGGCCGACCGGTGGTGCTGTTCCTGTGCACCCACAACGCCGGGCGCTCCCAGATGGCGCTCGGGTTCTTCACCCACGTCGCCGGCGTCAGCGCCGTCGCCTGGTCCGGCGGCTCCGAACCCGCCACCACGATCAACCCCGCCGCGGTCACCGCGATGGCCGAGCGCGGCATCGACATCGCCGCCGAATACCCCAAGCCCTGGACCGACGAGGTCGTCCGGGCCGCCGACGTCGTGATCACCATGGGCTGCGGGGACGCCTGCCCGGTGTTCCCCGGCCGCCGCTACGAGGAATGGATCCTCGACGACCCCAACGGCCTCGCCGTCGACGACGTCCGCCCCATCCGCGACGAGATAGAACGACGCGTCCGCGCCCTCGTCGCCGAGCTCACGACCCCCGCCACCGCCTGACGGCCCACTCGCCGTCATCGAGGAACAGAAGCCACGTCCCGCATGCATCTCGTCGTGGTCGGCGGCAGCGACGCCGGTATCAGTGCCGGCCTGCGTGACCTCGACCTCTCCTACACCGCCCCTCGGCTCACCCTGGGACGCCGTGCGGATCGCCACCCAAGCCTGGGAATCCCGGTTCTCGACACCCGAACCGGCCACACCGCTCCGGTAGCCCTCCACCCAGGCGATGCGACCGAAGAGCGTAGCGTTGCTACGCATGAGGGCAGAGGCGTTGAAGGGGCATCTGGACGGCATGTTGCTGGCCTGCCTGGCGTCCGGCCCACGGCACGGCTACGGCGTGATGGAGGCGCTGCGCAGCGCGAGCGGTGGGGACTTCGATCTGCCGACGGGCACGGTCTATCCGGCGTTGCGTCGCTTGGAGCGGGCCGGTCTGATCCGTGGGGACTGGTCGACGGTGGACGGGCGGCGACGCCGGACCTATGAGCTGACCACCGACGGGCACGCGGCGCTGGGCGAGGAGCGGTCGCAGTGGCGGCGGTTCTCGACCGCGGTGTCCGCGCTCCTGGAGCCGGCGACATGGCCCGCGACGAGCTGAGCGCCGACCGGGCGCGCAGCGACCCCGGTGAGCGGGTGCTGTGCGCCTGGCTGGACGAGGTCGAGGCGTCGCTGGTGGGCCCGTCACGGTGGCGCGCGGGCGTTCTCGACGAGTTGTACGACGGGCTGCGGGAGGCGTCCACGCAGCGCGAGCACGACGGACTCGGGCCGCTCGACGCCGCCGAGGGCGCGGTCTCGGAGTTCGGTGATCCCCGCGCTGTCGGCGCCGGGTTGAGCAGGGAAGGCGCTGCCGTGCTGGCCGCACGGGTGGGGGCCGGAGTGCTGGCGTCCGGACCGGTGGCCGCAGCGGTGTGGGTGACGGCGTTCGCCGCTCTCGCCGTGCCGCTGCTGCGCGGACACCTGGCCGGCGTGTGGTGGGCGATGCCCACCCTCGCGGTGGTGCTCGCGGTGGTGATCCCCGCGGCGATGCTGACGCGCCCGCCCAGTGGCCTCCGGCTTCCCGCCCGGCTGCGCTCACCGTTGACCTGCGCCCGGACCGCGGCGGTCGGGTGTGCCGCCGCCGACGCGCTGATGCTGGGCATGGTCGGAGTCTGGGTCGCCGAGCACGGCCCGGAGCCTGGATGGGGTCTCGCGGCCGCAGCGGTGGCCTTCAGCACCGTGCGGTTGATCATCGCCGTCCGCGTGGCCCGGAGCTGCTCGCGCGCCGTGGCACGGCTACTCGCGCGGTGAGTGGACCGGCGAGGAGGCGCTCCCGGGCTCTCGATACCGCCGGGCGGCCCGGATGATCAGCGGCGCCGCCACCACCGTGGGCAGCATCCACAACGCGAACGTCGGTAGCCGGTCCCACACCGGCAGGTGCGGACCGTTGTCGACGTAGAACCCGGTCAGCACCACGGCGAACGAGCTGCCCATCCCCCCGATGTGCGGGCGGCGCCATCCACGGTGATGCTGCCGCCGCGCCCGCCACCCCACGCCGGCCGCCAGCAGCGCCAGCCCGCCGAGCACGATCAACGCGGTGTCGTGCGGCCAGCGCAGACCGGCCAGCACCGCCGCGGTCGCCACCACCCCGACCAGCGACGCGAGGTAGACGCGACCCGCGCCGGGATGGCGCCCGGGCCGCTTCGCGGACAGCATCGCGACCGCCCCGCTCGCCACCGCGACCAGGCCTGCCGCCACGTGCACCGCGACGAACGCCAGGAACAGCGGGCGGGTGTCGGGAACCTCGATCCCGAGCACCGAAGACGCCAGTCGCTGCATCGCGCACCTCCGCACTTCACGGGCCTGTCGGCTATAGACAGCGATGCTACATGTAGTGATACTACTTATCGAGCGGGCGCGCGGAGGTCGGGTACACATGGCAGTCGACGCACCGTCCGGGCTGCTCGTCGCCGCGATCGTCGGTAACGGCCTCGCCACCGGAGCCACCATCGACCAGGCGGTCAAGCAGCTTCCGGCCCGCCACCGGATCGGATCTGCGGACTACACCCGCTACGTGCGCGCGGCCGACCTGACCAACGGCCTGTACTGGTACCCACCGCTGGGAATCGGCGCCGCGGTGGTGACCCTCGTCGCGGTCGCTCACCATCATGGAGACGCGCCCCCGAGGGTAGGTCTCCACCGCATCGGCAACCCGTCTCCCTGCGGGTTCGGGTCGCACAGGGCGGCCCGAGATGCGCGGCCGCGCTCCTCCGCGACGGCCGCTGAACCTTCTGTGCAGTAGTGCACGCCCGGGTACTCCTCCGCCGACGGTGCGGCGGCGACCTGCGGGCCACGCTGACGGATGCCCGGCTCCGAGCGTCGCGACCGCGTGATCACGCACCGGGCCGGGCACGGTGTCCTGCGATGAGAGGGAGGGATGGTGCCGCTGTGCGTGGCGACGGGCAGGGACGGGCGTCCGGCGTGACCGCACCGCCGGTGCCGTCGGTGGGGTCGGTGCCGTCGGTGGGGTCGGGGTCGTCGGTGGAGCGCGGCGAGCAGGAGCTGTGGGGGCAGGGGACTCTGGGGGCCGCGCGGCGGTGGTTCGAGCGGGCGTTCGGGGAGGCGGAGACGGCCGACGACGTCGAGACGATGGCCCGGGCCGCGCTGGGCCAGAGTGGCCTGTGGGTGCACGAACAGCGTTCGGCGGTCGCCGCGGCGGCGACGGCGGCCAGGCAGCTGCGGGCGCTGGCGGCGCTCGACCCTGCGTCCACCA
>JBBQEF010000340.1:0-5692 GCA_038320445.1 Mycobacteriales bacterium | reverse complement strand
CTTCCTGGCGGCGGCGTAGGCCTCCGCGGGAGCCCTCGAACTGCTGGCCACGCCACCCAGCGTCGCACACGCGGGCCATCAGTTCCCGATCAGCTCGCGGATCTGCGCCGCGGCCCGCCTCACCACGTCACGCGAGACCCGGACCCGGGCCGTACCGGATCGCCGTGCTCACCGGTCGTCGAGCGGCCGGGACCCACTCGGAGACGATCAGGTGACGTCGTCGAGGCGGTTCGGGCGGTCCACGGTTTCCCGTGTCGTGGGCGGGGCCGAGCCGACGGTGCTCGGGCTCGTGTCGATCGGGGACGGTGCAGCGTCGATCGGGGACGGCGCAGTGTCGATCGGGGACGGGCTGTCGGGATCCCAGGTGTCCCAGCCCTCGGCCGCGCGCCGCGTGGCCTTGCGGCGGTCGTTGAGCCGGGCGATCTGGATCGCGAACTCGAACAGCAGCGTCAACGCCACGGCCAGCGCGGTCATCGAGATCGGGTCCTGGCCCGGGGTGGCCACCGCGGCGAACACGAACAGTCCGAAGATCAGCCCGCGCCGCCACGCCTTGAGCTTCTCGTAGCTGATCACCCCGACGAGGTTGAGCATCACCACGAGCAGGGGGAGCTCGAAGCTCACCCCGAAGATCAGCAACAGGGCGATCACGAACGAGAAGTAGGCATCGCCCGACAGCGCGGTGGTCTGCACGTCGGAGCCGACCTGCAGGAGGAACGACAGGCCCTGCGCGACGACGAAGTAGGCCATCACCGCGCCCGCGACGAACAGCACGGCCGCGCAGGACACGAACGTCAGCGCGTAGCGGCGTTCCTTGGCGTACAGGCCCGGGGTGATGAAGCCCCAGATCTGGTAGAGCCAGACCGGGCAGGCGAGCACGACGCCAGCGGTGGTGCCGACCTTGAGGCGCAACGTGAACTGGTCGAACGGGCCGGTGCCCAGCAGGGTGCACTTCGTGGGGTCACTGGTGAACACCGCGCGCGAGCCCGACGGGATCGAGCAGTACGGGTCCTTGAGGATGTCGCCGAGGCTCGGCCAGCCGAAGAAAGCGGCTCCGAACCAGATGTAGCCGAAGACCGTGGTGATCACGATCGCGATGAGCGAGATCGCCAGCCGGTTGCGGAGCTCGTAGAGGTGCTCGATGAGCGACATCGTGCCGTCGGGACTCTTCGGCCGCCTGCCGCTCCGACGCAGGGAGATCCTGGACACCGTCGCGGGCTACTGCCCGGTGGTGGAGGGTCTGGGCTGTGCGACGGGCTCATCCTGGGCGGTCGCCGTGGGAGCGGCCGGCGGCAGCGGGGCCGGGGGTGCGGCGGGCTCGGGTCCCGCGGCGGTGGGTCGCTCCTTGCCGTCGTCCTTGAGGCCCTTCATCTCGCCTTTGAACACCCGCGCCGACTGCCCGATCGAGCGCGCCATGTCCGGGAGCTTCTTGGCGCCGAACAGCAGTACCAAGACCCCGATGAGGATCACGAACTCCCAGCCGCCGAGATTCGGCATGGCCATCGTCCTTCCGCCGTGGTCAATTCCGTACCGGAGTCTACTCCGACCGGGTGTAACGATCCCTGCTGCGTGGGGTTCATTCGCTGCGTGGGCGCCGCTGGTTCACCAACGCCCGCAACGAGGTGCGGCGCCGCGCCAGGTCCGCGCGGAACGCCGCGTTCGCCCGCGTGAACCGGCGCACCGGAACGCGGGCCACCAGCGCCAGGAACACCAGCAGTACGACCCCCACGCCGAGCGTCACGTAGGCCACGGTCAGATCTCCCACGACATCTCCCATCCGGTCACGTCTTTCCGCCGCTGCGGACCAGCGCCTCGCGGGCCCGGGCGGCGACCGCGTCGGCCAGCTCCGGCGGCTCGAGGACCCGTGCGCTGCCGCCCAGGCCGAGCACGAGCCGGACCAGCCACGCGGGGTCGGAGTACCGCAACCGCACCCGGGCCCGGTCCCCGTCGACCTCCACGATCTCGTCGACCGGGTAGTACTCGGCCACCCACAGCGCGTCGTGTTCGAGGAGCAGCACGGCCGAGCGGTGCTCGGCGCTCGGCCGGAACAGCCCCTCGGACACGTCGGTGGGCTCGGCGTCGGGGGGCGGCACCGACGGCTCGTCGAGCACCTCGACGTCCTCGACGCGGTCGAGACGGAACAGCCGCACCCCCTCGGCGCGCCGGCACCAGGCCTCCAGGTAGCCGCGGCCCTCGACGATCAGCAGGCGCATCGGGTCGATCGTGCGCTGCGACACCGCGTCGCGGCCGGCCGTGTAGTAGCGGATCCGCAGTGCCCTGCCCGCGGCGAGCGCGTCCCGCACGACGACGGTGGCCGCCTCCTCCTCGCGGGTGAGGTCCACGGCGACCGCGGACGTGCCGGCGTCGCCGACGGCTCGCTCGATCTTGACGGTGGCCCGGCGCACGGCCGCGGTGTCGACGACACCGGGTACGTCGGCCAGCGTCCGCAGGGCCACCAGCAACGCCGTGGCCTCGGCGGTGGTCAGCCGCAGCGGGCGGCGCATGCCGGCGTCGGAGATGACGCTGACGGTGTCGCCCGCGAACGAGATGTCCACGAGGTCCCCCGGCCCGTAGCCGGGCAGCCCGCACATCCACAGCAGCTCCAGGTCGCGCCGCAGCTGCTTCTCGGTGGTGCCGAAGTCGGCGGCGGCGTCCGCGATCGGGATCCCCGGCCGGGCCAGCAGGTACGGCACCAGGGACAGCAGGCGCGGCAGCCGGCCGGACACCCCTTCGGGGCTCACGTGGAGTGCTCCTCGACCGGTCGCGCGGCTGGTACGGGTGCCGTGATGGTGGGCGCGCCCGCAACAGTCACCGCGGTTCCCGCTGCGGCCGCCCACCGCGCGCGAACCTGCTCGGCCAGCTCGGCCGGGCCCAGCACCGCGATGTCCGGGCCGTGGCCGGCCAGCCACCGCGCGACGACCTCGTTGCTGCGCAGCTCGATCTCCAGCTCGTCGCCGGCCAGGCCGGCGTGCGTGCGCGGCCCGACCACCGTGCCGAGCCTGCGCAGGCCGTGGGCCCGGCCCGCGGCCACCCACACCCGCGCGGTGCCGACGACGGCCGGCGGATCGACGTTGCGGCGCACCATCGCCATCAGGTCGACACCGGGCGGCACCGTGACGGCGCCGTGCGATCCGATCGCCCGGATCGGCTCGCTGATCCGCGACACCCGGAAGGACCGGGGGGCGTCGCGGTCGCGGTCGAACCCGAGGAGGTACCAGCGCCCCCGCCAGGACACCACGCCCCACGGCTCGACGGTGCGCAGCGCCACCTCACCGCCCGGGCCGCCGCGACGGTGCTCGAACGTGACGGCCCGCCCGGCCTGCACGGCGGCGAGCAGCGGCGCGAACGCCGGCTCTCCCGCCCGCACCCGGGGCTGCACGCGGCCCTGGTCCTCGTCCACCTCGACGCCGGCCGCCCGCAGCTTGACCAGCGCACCCTGGGCCGGAGCCGCCAGCTCCGGGGAGTCCCACAGCCGGGCTGCGAGCGCGACCGCTGCGGCCTCGTCGGGCTCCAGGTCGATCTCGCCGAGCTCGTAGTCCTGGCGGGCGATGCGGTAGCCGTCGGCGGTGTCGAAGCTCGAGCGGCGTCCGGTCTCCAGCGGGACACCCAGCTCCCGCAGCTCGGTCTTGTCGCGCTCGAACATGCGGAAGAACGCGTCGTCACCCGGGGCGTCGGCGTAGCCCGGCACGATCGAGCGGATCCGCTCGGCGGTGAGGAACTGCCGGGTGGACAGCAGGCAGAGCACGAGGTTGACCAGACGCTCGGCCCGCGCGGAGGACACATCGGCATCGTAGGCCTGAGCACCGCCACCCCGTGGGCGACCGCGAGATTCTCACTCTGCGACACCCCTGCCCCTTGACGCCACCGCCACCTGAGGCGACGCTCGCGCTCATGGGCGCACCGTCGGGACCCGAGACCTTCAATCCGTGGACCGTGGTGAACCTGGTGTTCCACCACCTCGCCGAGCACGGGTTGCACCCGGTGCTGGGCGAGGCGGGCGATCCGGCCGGGCCCGCGTCCGACCTGCTCCGCTCGTTCGGCATCGAGCCCGGCCGCAACGACGAGACGGTGTCCTCGGCCTCGGTCCAGGACTCACTCGCCGAGATCCGCGAGCGCATGCTGGGCGCGCCGCCGTCCTGAGGGCGGAGATCCGCCGCGTTCCGCGGAACGCGGCGGGATCCCTACAGCGAGGCGATGAGTCGGTCCACGCGCTCGTCGACGGCCCGGAACGGGTCCTTGCACAGCACGGTGCGCTGGGCCTGGTCGTTCAGCTTGAGGTGCACCCAGTCGACGGTGAAGTCGCGGCCGGCGGCCTGGGCGGCAGCGATGAAGTCGCCGCGGAGCTTGGCCCGGGTGGTCTGCGGCGGCGTGTCCTTCGCCAGCTCGATCTCGCCGTCGTCGGTGACGCGGTCGACCAGGCCCTTGCGCTGCAACAGGTCGAACAGGCCCCGCCCGCGGCGGATGTCGTGGTAGGCCAGGTCGAGCTGGGCGATGCGCGGGTTGGCGAGGTCCATGCCGTCGCGCGCCCGGTAGCGCTCGACAAGCCGGTGCTTGATGGCCCAGTCGATCTCGCGGTCGATCATCGACAGGTTCTGGCTCTCGACGGCGTCGAGCGTGCGACCCCACAGCTCCAGCACCCGCTGCGTGGTGGGGTCCTCGCCGCCGCGGGCGGCGACGTGCTCGACGGCCCGCTCGTGGTACTCGCGCTGGATGTCCAGAGCGCTGGCCTCGCGCCCGCCCGCCAGTCGCACGGTGCGGCGGCCGGTGAGGTCGTGGCTGATCTCGCGGATGGCGCGGATCGGGTTGTCGAGGGTGAAGTCGCGGAACTGGACACCCGCCTCGATCATCTCCAGCACCAGGCTCGCCGAGCCGACCTTGAGCAGGGTGGTGACCTCGGACATGTTGGAGTCACCGACGATCACGTGCAGCCTGCGGTAGCGCTCGGCGTCGGCGTGCGGCTCGTCGCGGGTGTTGATGATCGGCCGGGACCGGGTGGTGGCGCTGGAGACACCCTCCCAGATGTGCTCGGCGCGCTGCGAGAGGCAGTACACCGCGCCGCGCGGGGTCTGCAGCACCTTGCCCGCGCCGCAGATCAGCTGGCGGGTGACGAGGAACGGCAACAGGACGTCGGCGATGCGGGAGAACTCACCGGCGCGGGCGACGCAGTAGTTCTCATGGCAGCCGTAGGAGTTGCCCGCCGAGTCGGTGTTGTTCTTGAAGACGTAGATGGTGCCCTCCAGGCCCTCCTCGGCGAGGCGCTCCTGGGCGTCGGCGACAAGGCCCTCGACGACCCGCTCCCCCGCCTTGTCGTGCACGACGAGCTCGCGGACGTCATCGCACTCGGGCGTGGCGTACTCGGGGTGGCTGCCGACGTCGAGGTAGAGCCGGGATCCGTTGGAGAGGAAGACGTTGCTGCTCCGGCCCCAGGCGACCACCTTGCGGAACAGGTAGCGGGCCACCTCGTCCGGAGTGAGGGTGCGCTGCCCGGCCGAGGTGCAGGTGATGCCGTACTCGTTCTCGATCCCGAAGATCCGCCGGTCCATGCGGCCCACTCTAGGCTGCGACGGCCGGGACTGTCCGGATGTTGACACGCCGTTCCCAACCAATGGACGATCATCGCGCCCTATGGCGCCACCTGCCGCGTTACCCGCTGTTGGGGTCGGTTCGCTGGGTCTGGGGGTTGGTCGACTGGTCG
>JBBQEF010000339.1:0-5749 GCA_038320445.1 Mycobacteriales bacterium | reverse complement strand
GACGTCGTCGGCTGCGGTACCCGCGCCGCGCAGCGCGTGGAACGCATAGTTGAGCTCTGCGCCTGGGAACCACTCTGCGCCCGGCATCTCGCGGCGGCCCAGAACGGCGCCCGGCGGGGTGGTGAAGGCGATGTCGAAGTGCTCGACGACGGCCGACCAGAAACCGTCGAGATCGGTGACCGACCAGTGGTGCAGGGCGTCGTAGTCGTCGAAGGCCAGCCCGCGCTCGCTCCTGAGCCAGGCGACGAACCGGCCGATCCGCGTCGACGCCCCGACGTCGGCGGGCGGGCTCCAGAGCAGCTCGGGGGTCATCCCTTCTGCACCTTCGGCCCGCGGCCGGCCATGAACTCCCGCATCCGCAGCTGCGCCTCCTCGCTGCTCGACGCCACCGCCGCCATCAGCGCCTCCAGGAGATAGCCCTGGTCCGGGTCGGCCGCGGCGATGCGCGGCAGCGCCTGGAGCACCGCGAAGTTCGTGATCGGCGAGTTGGCGGCGATCTTCTTCGCCAGCCCCAGCGCGTGGCCGAGGCCCTCGCCCGCGCCGACCCGGTAGTGCGACAGCCCGGCGGCGTGTCCCTCGTCGGCGTCGAGGACCCGCCCGGTGAGCATCATGTCCGCCATCCGGTGCGCGCCGATCAACCGCGGCACCCGCACCGACGCCCCGCCGCCGACGAACAGCCCGCGCTGCCCCTCCGGGAGGGCGTAGAACGCGCTCGGCTCGGCCACCCTGACGTGAGCGGTGCAGGCCAGCTCCAGCCCACCGCCGACCACCGCGCCGGTGAGCACGGCCACGACCGGCACCGTGCCCCTCTCGATGCGATCGAAGACGCGGTGCCACATCCGCGAGTGCTGCACACCCGCGAACGCGTCGCGCTCGGCGAGCTCACCGAGGTCCAGCCCGGCGGAGAAGTGGTCGCCGTCGGCGGCGAGCACGACGGCGCCGACGCCGTCCGGGATCGCGGTGAAGAACGCCTCGATGCCCAGCACCGTGACGTCGTCGAGGGCGTTGCGCTTGGCTGCGCGCGCGAGGCGCAGCACGGCGACCTCACCGTGCGCCTCGACCCGCAACGTCGGAGGGAGGTCCATGCGCCGACGTTAACAGGAAACCTGTCATTGTGGGAAGCTGTGACCCATGGAGCCGTCGCTGCTGTACGCCGTGAAGCAGGTCGAGCTCGCCGTCCGCGCCCACCTCGACGAGGTGGTGCGCTCCGCGGGCCTCACCACCTCGACCTACACGGCGCTGACCGTGCTGGAGCGGCGCACCGGCCTGACGACGGCCGAGCTGGCCCGCAACTCCTTCGTCACGCCGCAGGCGATGGCCGACATCGTCACGGCGCTGGAGCGCCACGCCCTGGTCAGCCGCCGCGCCGACCCGAACCACGGCAGGCGGCGGCTGATCAGCCTCACCGAGGCGGGCCGGGCCGTTCTCGCCGGGCTCGCACCGGCGGTCACCGCGCTGGAGGAGCGCATGGTGACCGGGCTCGACACCGAGGCCCGCGCCGCGCTGCGCCACTCCCTCAACTCCTGCCGCTCGGCGCTCGCGGGTGCGACCGGGATCCCGGGGACCGTTCCACCCCGGCCCCGCTGAGGCGGCGCGGTTCCCGCTCCCGCGCCGAGGATCCGAACCGGACCCCGTCGATCACGGGAGCCGCGCGGGCGTCGGCGACCCGAGCGGCATACTCCGGCGATGGCCTACGACGAGGATCTGGCCGCGCAGATCCGCGCGGCCGTCGCGACCGAGCGCGGCGTGACGGAGAAGCGGATGTTCGGCGGGCTCGCGTTCCTGGTCAACGGGCACCTGGCGGCCAGCGCGAGCGGCCGGGGCGGCATGCTGCTGAGAGTGGACCCGGCCGCGACCGACGCGCTGGCCGACCAGCCGCACGTCGAGCGCGCCGTCATGCGCGGTCGCGCGCTGGACGGCTGGCTCCACATCGACGTGGCGGCGCTCGGCGAGGACGACGTGGAGCGCTGGATCACGCTCGGTGTCACCTACGCCCGCTCGCTGCCGCCCAGGTAGCCGCCCGCCCGTCACCGACCCGTCGAACGCCCGAGGTGGGCCGCGCGGCGCCGCAGGCGGCGGCGGCCGTCGCCCTGCTGGCGACGCGCAGGGCCGCGCCCGGCCGGTACCGCACCGTAGAACCACCGCTTCCCGAGCTCGATGAGCACGAGGTAGGCCACCGCCAGGGCGCCCAGCGCGATGAAGAAGTCGCCCGGGAGCGCCGTGAAGCCCAGCGCGTGGGCGAGCGAGGTGGCCGGCAGCACCGCGCCGACCGTCACGACGCCGAGCGCGGCGAGCACCATCGGGATGCTGGGATGGCTGCGGAACAGCGGCACGCGCCGCGTGCGGATGGCGAAGATCACCAGCGTCTGGGTGGCGAGGGACTCCACGAACCATCCGGTGCGGAACTGCTCGGGCCCGGAGTGGAACACCCACAGCATCACCCCGAACGTCGCGAAGTCGAACAGCGAGCTCAACGGGCCGAACACGAGCATGAAACGGCGGATGAACGCGATGTCCCAGTGCGACGGCCGGCGCAGCTGCTCCTCGTCGACGTTGTCGGTGGGGATGGCGAGCTGGCTGGTGTCGTAGAGCAGGTTGTTGAGCAGGATCTGCGAGGGCAGCATCGGCAGGAACGACAGGAACAGCGACGCACCGGCGGCCGAGAACATGTTGCCGAAGTTGCTGGACGTGCCCATCAGCACGTACTTGAGCGTGTTGGCGAAGATCCGCCTGCCCTCGGTGACGCCGTCGGCGAGCACGTGGAGGTCCTTGTCGAGCAGGATCACGTCGGCGGCGTCCTTGGCCACGTCGGTGGCCGAGTCGACCGAGATGCCGACGTCGGCGGCGTGCAGGGCCAGCGCGTCGTTCACCCCGTCGCCGAGGAACGCGACGCCGCCCGCGCCTGCCTCGCGGCGGACCCGCACGATCCGGGCCTTGTGTTCGGGGCTGACCCTGGCGAACACGGTGGTGTGCGCGATCGCGGCGGCGAGCGCAGCGTCGTCGAGCGCGTCGAGCTCGGCCCCGGTCAGCGCGGTGACGTCGCGCAGGCCCAGCTCGCCGCACACCGTCACCGCGACCGCGGCGTTGTCGCCGGTGACGACCTTGACCTCGACTCCGAGCGCGCCCAGCCTGCTCAGGGCGGCCGCCGCGTCGGCACGGGGCGGGTCGAGGAACACGAGCAGGCCTTCGAGGTGCAGGCCCTGTTCGTCGGCGACGGTCGGGGGCCGGGCGTCGGTGAACGCGCGGGTGGCGACGGCGACGACCCGGTTCCCGGCGTCGAACTCCGTTGCCAGCGCGGCGCGTGACGCGTCGGAGACGTCCGTGCACCGGTCCAGCACCGTCTCCGGCGCGCCCTTGGTGACCAGCGTCTGCTGCCCCGACGGATCGCGGACCAGCACCGAGACCATGCGACGGTCGTGGTCGAAGGGCAGAGCGGAGATCCGGGCGTATCCGGCCACCGCCGCCCGCTCCCCCACCGAGGCCGGCGACTCCTCCAGCGCGCGGTCGAGCGGGTTGCCCCCGCCCACGTCGTCGGTGGCGAGCAGGCCCCAGCGGAGGGCGTCCGGACCCCCGACGGCCCGCATGAACCCGAGCCTGCCCGCCGTGAGGGTCCCGGTCTTGTCGGTGAACAGCAGGTCGACGTCGCCGAGGTCCTCGATGCAGACCAGTCGCTTGACCAGCACCTTCCGGGCCCGCATCCGGCGCGACCCGGCCGCGAGGCTGGTCGACACGACCGCAGGCAACAGCTGTGGGGTGATCCCGACGGCGATCGCCAGCGAGAACAGCAGCGCGTCGAGGATCGGGCGGTGCAGCACCACGTTGATCGCGAAGATCGCGGTCGTCAGCGCGGCCGCGACCCGGACCAGCAGCAGGGAGAACCGGCGCAGCCCGATCTGGAAGCCGGTGTCGACCTGGTGGGTGTCGAGCCCGGTCGCGATCGCCCCGAACTCGGTGCGCGCCCCCGTGGCCACCACCACCCCGCGGCCGCTCCCCGCGTGCACGATCGTGCCGGTCAGCGCGCACCCGGACAGCTCGGCCAGCGGCGTGCCCGGCGCCGTGGCGGCCGTGGTCTTCTCGACGGTCAACGACTCGCCGGTCAGCACCGACTCGTCGCATTCCAGCCCGCTGACCCCCACCAGCCGCACGTCGGCCGGGACGATGTCGCCGAGCCGCAGCTCGACGAGGTCGCCGGGCACCAGCGTGACGACGTCGACCCGGGCCGTCCGGCCGTCCCGGACGACCGTCGCGTGGTGGTGGATGCCGGAGTGCAGCGCCTCGGCGGCCTTCTCGGCGCGGAACTCGTTGACGAAACCGAGCCCGACCGACAGCCCGACGATCACCACGATGATCACCGCACCGCTCTGCTCGCCGACGGCGTACGAGGCGACGGCCGCGGCCACCAGCAGCCCCAGCAGCGGCGAGCGCATCTGGCGCAGGAGCACCGACCAGGCCCGCACCCGATGCGAGACCACCGCGTTCGGCCCGGACGCGGCGAGCCGCACCGCCGCCTCCGCCGCCGTCAGGCCCTGCCCGTCGCGCACGTCCAGCTCGGCCAGCACGTCGGCGACGGGCCGGACGGCGGCCGCGGAGACGAGGGTGGCGGCCGGTCGGGCCCCCGCGAGCACGCTGGCGGTCATGTCTGCGCCTCCGCGGGAAAGAACACGTCGGCGGTCACCCCGGCCAACCGTCCGGGACCGTCCTGACCCTGCGCAGGACGGCGGCGAACGGGTCGAGCTCGTAGTAGGTCATCGCGGTGAGCGGCGGCGAGTAGGCGTGCACGCTGACCGCGGGCAGCGACGACCGGTTGACGACGTCGTGCACGTGCCCGAGCCGGAATCCCTGGCTGCGCCCCGCGCGCAGCGGCCGGTCCCTGATCCCGCCGCGGTGCGGAGCCCAGCACCGCTCGGCCAGCACCCCCGACACCACGGTCAGCGCACCGAGCGAGCCGCCGTGGTCGTGGAGGTCCGTGGACTGCCCGGTGGCCCACCCGATCAACCAGACGTCGGTGGCGTCATCGCTGGTGAGCCGCCGGTACCAGCGCTGGTCGGGATCGATCGGGACGTCGTGGTGGCCCGCCAGCACCTCGCCGGCGACACGCCGGGTCAGGGTGGTGAGCTGCACCAGGCTCGTGACCGTGAACGTGCTGACGCCTGACACAGCTTCGCCGCCTTCATCGGTGAGGTGAGCGGCGAGGGAGCACGAGGTCCGGACAGACCCAGGCGCGCTTGGTTGCTCCAGTCTGGCACGGCGGTAGCCTGGGCGTCGGCCCCACTCCAGACCATGCGGCGGTCGCCACTGCCGGGCGCCGGTGCCACGGTGTCCACCCCGCCGCCGAGGAGCTGTCGTGACACAACTGTCGCCCGCCCGGACCCACCCCGACCTGTCCCTGATCGACGCGTACTGGCGAGCCGCGAACTACTTGTCGGTGGGCCAGATCTACCTGCTCGACAACCCGCTGCTGCGGGAACCGCTGCTCGCCGACCACGTCACACCCCGCTGGCTGGGCCACTGGGGCACCACGCCCGGGCGGAACCGGCTCTACGCCCACATGACCCGGGTGATCGTCGAGCGCGATCTCGACGCGCTGTTCGTGACCGGCCCCGGGCACGGCGGACCGGGCCTGGTGGCCAACGCCTACCTGGAGGGCACCTACAGCGAGGTGTACTCCTCGATCGGCCGGGACGAGGACGGGCTGCGGGCGCTGTTCCGACAGTTCTCCTTTCCCGGCGGCATCCCCAGTCACGTCGCC
>JBBQEF010000338.1:0-5767 GCA_038320445.1 Mycobacteriales bacterium | reverse complement strand
TGAGCGGAATCCGCGCGACAGCACCGCGAGCCCGGCGGCCGCCCACCCGATCCGCCCGGACAGCGCCACGACGTCGCCCGCGCGGGCACCACCGCGCGTCACGGCCGGGCGGCCTTCCAGCGTGCCCAGCGCCGTCACCGCGATCACCAGCGCGGCGCCCGAGGCCACGTCGCCGCCCACCACGCCCACGCCGGCCACGCCCGCCTCCGCCCACAGCCCGTCCGCGAGCGCCTCCAGCGTCGCGACGGGGGTGTCGGCGGGGCACACGAGGCCCACCAGCAGCGCGGTGGGCACGGCACCCATCGCGGCGATGTCGGCGAGGTTGGCCGCGGCGGCCTTGCGCCCGACCTGCTCGGGGGTCGACCAGTCGAGCCGGAAGTGCACCGAGTCCACCAGCACGTCGGTGCAGGCCACCACCCGCCCGTCGGGCGCCGCGACCACGGCCGCGTCGTCGCCCGGACCCAGCAGGGTCGCCGCCGGTTGCACGCGGCCGCGGGTGACGCGGGAGATCAGGCCGAACTCGCCGACACCCGCGAGTGTGCCTTCGGTCTCGGATCGATCATCAGGGCCCGATGACGATGGGGGCAAGGCGCGCTCCTCGGGTACGTTCGGCTTCCGACTTCTTCTCTGAAAGGGGCACACCGTGGTGCAGGCCTACATCCTGGTCCAGACCGAGGTCGGCAAGGCCGCCGCCGTGGCGACGGAGATCGCCGATCTCACGGGCGTCATCGCGGCGGAGGACGTCACCGGCCCGTACGACGTGATCGTCCGCGCCGAGGCCGACAGTGTCGACGAGCTGGGACAGCTCGTCGTGGCGCGGGTGCAGGGCGTTCCGGGGATCACCCGCACCCTCACCTGCCCCGTGGTCAACCTCGGCTGATCCGTGCAACGCCCGTCGCCTCCCGTCGCCCTCGCGATCGCCCTGCCGCTGCTGCTCGCGCTGGTGGTGGCTGGCATCGCGATCACCGTCCGGGTACGTGGGTTGGACGGCAACGCGCCGCCACCCGCCGACACCAGCCCGCTCGCGGTCGCTCCCGTCGACGCGCCGCAGGCCACCGACGGGCGCTGCATCACCCTGCTCGCGAACCTGAACGGCGACCTCCCGGCAGGCGGCGGCACGCTCGCCCAGCGCGCGCTCGCGGATCCGGTTCCGGCCGGCGTCCGGGCGTGGGCGGCGTCGCCCCGGCCGGTGGTGCTGCGCTGCGGCCTCCCGCGGCCGGCCGAGCTGACCCCGACGTCCGCCCTGCTGGTGGTCAACGGGGTCGACTGGCTCCGGCTCGACGACGGGGTCCCCGATCCCGTGGTGGTCAGCTACGTCGCCGTCGACCGGCCGGTGTACGTCGTGGTGACCATCCCGCCCGCCGTCGGGAGCGGGCCGCTGCAGCAGGTCTCCGACGTGGTGCGCACGACGCTGCCGGCCACGCCCGTGGCCGTGCGGTAGGTCTCACTCTGAGACCGACCTCCGCCGCTTTGTTAGACACGTCTATCGTGAGCCGTCATGCAGGCTATCTCACGTGCCAGTGAGGACTACCTGAAGGCGATCTACCATCTCGGCACGCACGGCGACCCGGTCACCACCGGCCTGCTCGCGCACGAGCTCGGCGTCTCCTCCCCCTCGGTCTCTGCCATGATCAAGCGGCTACAGGACGGCGAGCTCGTCGACCGTTCCGATGCGCGGGCGATCCGCCTCACCGGCCAGGGCGAGCGGGAGGCGCTGCGCGTCGTGCGCCGCCACCGGCTGCTCGAGACGTTCCTCGCCCAGGCGCTCGGCGTGCCGTGGGACGAGGTGCACGCCGAGGCCGAACTGCTCGAACACGCCCTGTCCGACCGGCTCGAGGAACGCATCGACGCCGCGCTCGGCCACCCCACCCACGACCCCCCCGGCGACCCGATCCCGCCGCGAGAAGGACCGCACACCGAGAGCTGGGGGGTCCCCCTGGAGACCGTGCCCGCTGGCTCGCGGTTCCGCGTGGAGCGGGTCTCCGATCGCGACAGTGCCGCGCTGCGCCACCTCGGGCAGCTCGGCGTGGTCCCCGGAGCCGTCCTCGACGTCGAGGAGCAGGAACCGTTCGGCGGCCCCTACTGGGTGCGCGTCGACGGCGAACGGCACGCGCTGGGCATCCCGCTCACACGACTCGTTCACGGCCGAACCGAGGGGGAGCCGTGACGACCACCGGCGACAGAAGAGAGACCATCACCGAGATCCGGGACCGGGGGGGTGTGCGCAGCCGGCTGATGTTCTTCGGGCCCGCCTTCGTGGCGGCGATCGCCTACGTCGACCCCGGCAACTTCGCCACGAACTTCTCCGCGGGTGCGAAGTTCGGCTACCTGCTGCTCTGGGTGATCGTCGGGGCGAACCTGCTGGCGATGCTGATCCAGACGCTCTCGGCCAAGCTGGGCATGGCCACCGGACGCAACCTGCCGGAGATGTGCCGCGACCACTTCCCGCGGCCGGTCACCCGGCTGATGTGGGTACAGGCCGAGCTCGTGGCGATCGCCACCGACCTGGCCGAGGTGATCGGCGGCGCGATCGCGCTCAACCTGCTGTTCGGCATCCCGCTGTTCACCGGCGGCGTGATCACCGGGATCGTCGCGTTCGCCCTGCTGGCGCTGCAGAACCGGGGATTCCGGCCGTTCGAGCTCGCGATCACCGGCCTGTTCGGCGTGATCCTGCTCGGGTTCCTGAGCACCCTGTTCCGTATCGACGTCGGCGGTGCCGACCTGGCTGCCGGGCTGGTGCCGCGCTTCGACGGCACCGACAGCCTGTTGCTGGCCACCGGCATCCTCGGCGCGACCGTGATGCCGCACGTGATCTACCTGCACTCCGCGCTCACGCAGAACCGCATCCCGGCCGTCGGCGTCGCGGAACGGAGGTTCCTGCTGCGCCGCCAGCAGACCGACGTGCTGGTCGGCATGGGCCTCGCCGGCGTGGTCAACGCGGCGATGCTGATCATCGCCGCGGCCCTGTTCTTCGGCAGCGACATCCCCGGCACCGACACGCTGGAGGGCGTGCACGCCGGGCTGGCCCGCGCGCTCGACCAGCCCGCAGCACTCGCGTTCGCGATCGCCCTCCTCGCGTCGGGCTTCGCGTCCTCCGGGGTGGGGACCTTCGCGGGTCAGGTGGTGATGCAGGGCTTCATCCGGCGCAGCATCCCGCTGCTGGTGCGGCGCCTGCTCACGCTCACGCCCGCGCTCGTGGTGCTGGGCATCGGCTTCGACCCCACCCGGGCCCTGGTGCTCTCGCAGGTGGTGCTCTCGTTCGGCATCCCGTTCGCGCTGGTGCCGCTCGTGCTGCTGACCCGCCGCAGCGACATCATGGCCGAGCTGGTCAACCGCCGGATCACCACCGTCGCGGCCGGCGCCGCAGCCGCACTGATCATCGGGCTGAACGCGTTCCTGATCATCCAAACGGTCACCGGCGCGTGACCCCACCCCACCGCACCCCGCGAGTCGGACGATCCACGCGCGCGAGTCGGTACCGGAGTGCGCGCGAATCGGGCGTCAGCGCAGGCCGGTACCTCGCGCCAGCGCGGTCTCGACCAGCGTCGTGAGCAGCGTCGGGTAGTCGACGCCGGTGACCGCCCACATCCGCGGATACATCGACGTCGGCGTGAACCCGGGCATCGTGTTGACCTCGTTGACGGTGAGCGCACCGTCCGGACCGACGAAGAAGTCGACCCGCGCGAGGCCCTGCCCGTCGAGCGCGCGGAAGGCCGCGATCGCCATCTCCTGCAGCGCGGCCGTCGCGTCGTCGTCGAGCTTGGCCGGGATGTCGAACTCGCAGACGTCGTCGAGGTACTTGGACTCGAAGTCGTAGAACTCCGCAGCGCCGATCACGCGGACCTCGGCGGGCAGGCTCGCGTGCAATGTCCCGTCGGGGCGTTCCAGCACCCCGCACTCGATCTCGCGCCCGACGATCGCGGCTTCCACCAGCACCTTGGGGTCGTGCTCGCGGGCACGGGCGATCGCGCCGTCGAGTGCGGCCCAGTCGGTGACGCGGCTGATGCCCATCGACGACCCCGCGCGCGCCGGCTTGACGAACACGGGCAGGCCGAGCCGGTCGCGCTGAGCGGCGGTCAGGGTGCCGGCGCGCAGGGTGACGAAGTCTCCGCCGGGCAGGCCTTCGGCGGCGAGGAGCTTCTTGGTGAACTCCTTGTCCATCGCCGCCGCGCTGGCCAGCACGCCCGCCCCGACGTAGGGCACGCCCGCCATCTCCAGCAGGCCCTGGATCGTGCCGTCCTCGCCGAACGGGCCGTGCAGCGCCGGGAAGACGACGTCGACCGCGGAGAACACCTCCCCCGCCCGCTCGGGATCGAGCACGACCAGCCCGCCGCGTGTCGGGTCACCGGGGAGCGCGAGTGCCGTGCGGCTGCCGTCGACCGAAGGCAGCGTGCGACCGGAGATGGCCAGCTCGCGAGGGTCGTCGCTGCCGAGCACCCACGCACCGTCCCGCGTGATCCCGACCGGGACGACCTCGAACCGGTCCGGGTCGAGGTGCGACATCACGCTGCCCGCCGAGACGCACGAGATGGCGTGTTCGCTGCTGCGCCCACCGAACACGACGGCCACGCGAACCTTGGTCATGGGCCCCGAGAGTAGGCGGGATCGTGCAGCGAGCCCGGAGCACCCCGGGGGTCAGGGTTCGCCGAAGCGGCGCTCCAGGGCGCTGATCTCCGGTAGGCCGATGAGGTCGGTGAAGCCCTCGAACGTCGGGAGGCCGGGCATCGCCGCGGCAGGCGTGCCGTCCTTGCGGATCGTGGCGAGCACCTCCTGGATCGCGGCGGTCGCGGCGAGCAGCGTGCCGATCGGGTAGAGCACCAGCGAGAAGCCCAGCTCCGCGATCCGCTCCAGTGTGATCGGCGGGGTGCGGCCGCCCTCGGCCCAGTTGAACACCAGGGGGGCGACGCCCTTCAGCTCGGCAGCGACGCGGGCGATGTCGTCCTCGCTGGTGGGGGCCTCGACGAAGAGGACGTCGGCCCCGGCCGCGGCGAAGGCGCGGGCGCGGGCGATGGCCTCGTCGAGCCCGAGGACCGCCGCGGCGTCGGTGCGGGCGATGATCAGGAAGTCGGGGTCGCGGCGGGCGGCGACCGCGGCGCGGATCTTGCCGGCCATCTCCTCGGTGGACACCACGGCCTTGCCGCTCATGTGGCCGCACCTCTTGGGCATCACCTGGTCCTCCAGGTGGATACCCGCCACACCGGCCTGCTCGTAGCCCTGCACCGTGCGCACCACGGTGATCGCGTTGCCGTAACCGGTGTCGGCGTCGGCGATCACCGGCAGGTCCACCGCGGCCGCGATGCGCCGGGCATTGTCGATCATCTCGGTGCTGCTGAGCAGCCCGACGTCCGGCCGGCCGATCAGCGACGCGGTGGTGCCGAACCCCGTCATGTAGACGACCTCGAAACCGGCCTGCTCCACGAGCCGGGCCGAGAGCGCGTCGAAGGCGCCCGGAGCAACCACCGGGCCGGAGCCCGCCGCGAGCAGCTCGCGCAGCCGGGCCCGGGGCGCAAAGGGCCCCGCCAACAGCTCCCCCATGGGCATCCTTCCGACGTTTGTATGCAAACCGACGATCGGACCTTGTCACGGTACCGCGTCGTCCCTACATTGCACACAATCTCGGCAGGAGGTGACGTGACACGAGCGTCGGAGCGCGCGGCCGGTGCGGTGCGCGAGCTGATCCTGCACGGTGAGCTCGCGGCTGGTGCGCGCCTGGGCGAGACCGAGCTCGCCGAGCGGCTCGGCGTCAGCCGGACCCCTGTTCGCGAGG
>JBBQEF010000337.1:0-5790 GCA_038320445.1 Mycobacteriales bacterium | reverse complement strand
CCGCAGCCACAACGTCGCCGCACAGGCCACCACGCTGGGCAAGCGCTTCGCCTCCGCCGCCGACGAGACGCTGGTGGCGTTGACCCGGCTGGAGGACCTGCGCGCCCGCTACCCGCTGCGGGGCATCAAGGGCCCGATGGGCACGGCGCAGGACATGCTCGACCTTCTCGACGGGGACGCGTCCCGACTGGCGGACCTCGAGGAGCGGGTCGCGTCCCACCTGGGCTTCGACGCGACGTTCACCAGCGTCGGCCAGATCTACCCCCGCTCGCTCGACTTCGACGTGCTCTCCGCGCTCGTCCAGCTCGCCGCGGGCCCGTCCTCGCTGGCGACCACCATCCGGTTGATGGCGGGCATCGAGCTGGCGACCGAGGGCTTCCAGCCCGGTCAGGTCGGGTCCTCGGCGATGCCGCACAAGATGAACTCGCGCAGCACCGAGCGGATCAACGGGATGATGGTGCTGCTGCGCGGTTACGCCGGGATGGCCGGTGAGCTGGCCGGGTCGCAGTGGAACGAGGGCGACGTCTCCGACTCGGTGGTGCGCCGCGTCGCGCTGCCCGACGCGTTCTTCGCGCTCGACGGCCTGATCGAGACCACCCTGACCGTCCTCGACGAGTTCGGTGCCTACCCGGCCGTGATCGGCCGCGAGCTGGACCGTTACCTCCCCTTCCTCGCCACCACCGCGGTCCTGATGGCGGCGGTCCGCGCCGGCGTCGGCCGCGAGACCGCCCACGAGGTGATCAAGGAGCACGCGGTGGGCGTCGCGCTGGCCATGCGGGAGAAGGGCCAGAGCGAGAACGACCTGATCGCCCGCCTCGCCTGCGACGAGCGGCTCGGGCTCCCGGCCGGCCTGCTCGACGGCCTGCTCGCCGACCCGCTGCGGTTCACCGGCGCGGCGACGGCGCAGGTCGCGGCCGTCGTCGCGCGCGTCCAGGAGATCGTCGACGCCCACCCGGCCGCCGCTGCGTACGCCCCGGGAGCCATCCTGTGAAGCTGCTGCACTCGGGCAAGGTCCGCGACGTCTACGCGGACGGCGACGACCTGATCCTCGTCGCCTCGGACCGTATCTCGATCTACGACGTCGTGTTGCCGACCCCGATCCCGGACAAGGGGGCGGTGCTGACGCGGCTGTCGCTGTGGTGGTTCGAGCGGCTCGCGGATCTCGTGCCGCACCACGTGATCTCCACGACCGACGTGCCCGCCGAGTTCGCGGGCCGGGCGACGCGCGTGCGGAGGCTGGAGATGTTGCCCGTCGAGTGCATCGCGCGCGGCTACCTCGCCGGGCTGGGGCTGCGCGAGTACCTCGCCACCGGAACGGTCTCGGGGGTCGCGCTGCCGCCCGGCCTGGTCGAGGGTTCGACGCTGCCGGAGCCGATCTTCACGCCGACCACCAAGGCGCCGGTGGGCGAGCACGACGAGTTCATGACGTTCGACGAGGTGGTGGCCCTGATCGGGGCTTCGCACGCCGAGCGTCTCAGGGAGCTGACGCTGGCCGTCTACACCCGGGGAGCCGAGACGGCCGCGGCGAACGGGATCCTCGTCGCCGACACGAAGCTCGAGTTCGGCCTCGATCCCGCCGGCACCATCGTCCTCGGCGACGAGGTGCTCACCCCGGACTCGTCGCGCTTCTGGCCCGCCGACCGGTGGCAGCCGGGAGGCCCGCAGTTCTCGTTCGACAAGCAGTACGTGCGCGACTGGTCCTCGACCCTCGACTGGGACCGCACCCCGCCCGGACCCGAGGTGCCCGCCGACGTCGTCGACGCCACGCGCACCCGCTATGTGGAGGTCTACGAACGGATCACCGGACTCGACTGGGCGTTCACGTCGGTGTGAGTGGATGGGCACCGTGGCCGCCCGACTGATCGTCTCGCTCTCCGGACTCTCCGAGGACTCCCCGGAGTCGCTGCGCCGCGGCGCGGCGTTCACCGCCGAGCTGGACGCCCGCGGTGTCCCGGTGTCGCAGCTGCTGCGGCCGCGCAGCTCCAGCGGGCCGGTGCGCAGCGGCTCGCCACTCGTCGCGTGGATGCACGAGCGGCGCTCGGCCGGCGACGTGATCGTCCTGCACGGCTACGACCACACGGCCGACCCGATCGGGAACTGGCAGAACTCCGCGCTCAAGCGGGTCGGACGCCGGGCCGAGTTCGCGACGCTGCCGCGACACGAGGCCGGCCTGCGCCTCACCGCAGCCCGCCGGGTGCTGACGGCGGTGGGCCTGCGCACCGACCTGTTCGTCCCGCCGCGCTGGCTCGCCTCCGAGGGCACCGCCGAGGCGCTCACCGAGCAGGGGTTCACGATGCTGGCCGACGAGAACGGCGTGCGGCGCCTCGGCGCGGGATCCTCGGAGCGGGCCCGGTTGCTCGGCTTCCGGGTGTCGGGGGAGCGTCGCCCCGTCGCCGACGACCAGAAGTCCGTCGAGTCGTGGCGCTGCCGCATCCTGGAGAACGAGGTGGCCCGCACCGCCCGGCGCGGCGGGCTGGTGCGGATCAACGTCCGCGCGAAGGACCTCGAGCGCACCTCCCGCCGCGCCGCCGTGCTCGCCGCCGTCGACGCCGCGTTGGAGCTGGGCGCGCAGCCCGTCACCTACCGGCAGCGGGCTCTGGAGCGCGCGGCGTAGCTGTGCTGTCGCGGATCACCAGCTCCGTCGGCAACACGACGTGGGTGATCTCCGGCTCCGCCCCGGCCCGCCGCCTGGCGATGGCCTCGACCAGTGCCGCGGCGGCCGTCCGCCCCTTGGCGGCGGCGTCCTGACGCACGGTGGTCAACTGCGGCCGCACGCGACGGGCGAGCGGGCTGTCGTCGAAGCCGACCACGGACAGGTCGTCGGGCACGCGGAGCCCGCTCTCCTGAGCGGCGTGGACGGCTCCGGCGGCGAGGGCGTCGGAGAAGCACAGCAGTGCCGTCGGGAGGTCCGGTCCGGCCAAGAGCGCCCGGACGGCGTCGGCACCCTCGTCCTCGCTGCTCACGGGCGCTGTGATGGTCGTCGTCTCGACCCCGGCCGGGTCGAGGGCCGCACGCCATCCGCGGATGCGATCACCGTGGCTCCCCTCGCCGAGGTCGAGGTCGAGGTCGCCACCGTCGACCACGAGCAGCCCGACGTGCCGGTGTCCCAGGTCCACCAGGTGCTGGGCAGCCGCGCGCGCCCCGTCGGCGTCCTCGACGTTGACGCTGATCGCAGCAGGGTCGTACGGTTGATCGACATGCACGAGGGGCAACCGCCTGCGATGCAGCTGCTCGAGGCCGTCCGCCCCGAGGCGGCACGAGTACACGATCGCACCGTCCATGGCGACGTCGCGGGTCGGTATCACGACGCCCGCGCCTTCGGGCGGGAGCAACGTCAGGGCGAGACCGGAGCGGGCCAGCTCCTCGGCGATGGCGCTCAGGAACACCGCGGAGAACTCGTCGGTGAACGCGTAGCGCAGCGACGGGCTGAGCAGGATGCCCACCGTGCCCGTCGCCCCGCGCGCCAGTGTGCGAGCCGCGGGGTCCGGCCCGGCGTAGCCCAGCTCCGCCGCCGCCGCGAGAATCGTCTCCCGCAGGGCGGCGGAGAGCTGGTCGGGCCGGGAGAACGCGTTCGAGACCGTCATCGAGCTGACGCCGACCCGCTCGGCCACGGTCTTGAGCGTCACCCTTGCCACACACCCGATCGTAGGCGGATGCCGGACCCGGGATGGATGGCCCGCGCCACCCGCAGCAGGCCGCCCGCGACGGCGAGGCGCGTGTGCAGGAGGCGCGGTGCCCGCGTGGTGGGCTCCGGTACGTCGGTCTCGGTGAACTGGCGGCGGACGAGATCGGCGGCGAGCGACGTCTGTGCGTACATGGGAACTCTCCTCCTCGGTGGGTTCTATAGCGCTACAGTACGGCCGGTTGCTATAGCGGTCAAGACTATTTCTGTAGCGCTCCAGATGAGTGGGCTCGATCGAGGAGCTCGGCATGCGCGTGCCGACGACGTCGAACGCGGCCCCGGGCCCGACGACCTGGTGGTCGACCGCGCAGCGATCGGCCCGCCGTCGACGCGGTCACGGACCGGTGCGGCTCCGAGGCGTGCCCACTCGCGCACCGATTCGTGCCGACTCGCGGGTGGGGGAGGGAGGGGCGGGGGCGTTCGACGGTGGTCGCCGTAGGCTCGCCCCGTGGCCAGAGTGGTGGTGGACGTGATGCCCAAGCCGGAGATCCTCGACCCCCAGGGTCAGGCCGTGGCGGGGGCGCTGGTGCGGCTCGGTGTCGCGGGCGTCGCGGACGTCCGGCAGGGCAAGCACTTCGAGCTCGAGGTCGACGACGCCGTCGACGACGCGACGCTGCACCGCATCGCCGGTGAGCTGCTCGCCAACCCGGTGATCGAGGACTGGGTGGTACAGCGCCGATGAGTCCTGGGAACCCCATGAGGATCGGCGTCATCACCTTCCCCGGCACCCTCGACGACGTCGACGCGGCCCGCGCCGTGCGCTACGCGGGCGCCCAGGACGTCGCGCTCTGGCACGCCGAGCGCGATCTCCACGGCGTCGACGCCGTGATCGTCCCCGGCGGCTTCTCCTACGGCGACTACCTGCGGGCGGGCGCGATCGCCAGCATCGCGCCGATCATGACCGAGGTGGTGGCCGCGGCCGGGCGCGGGATGCCGGTGCTCGGGATCTGCAACGGGTTCCAGATCCTCTGCGAGGCCGGCCTGCTGCCGGGCGCACTCGTCCGCAACGCGGGCCTGCACTTCGTCTGCCGCGACCAGCGGCTGCGCGTCGAGACCAGCGCCACGCCGTGGACCGCCGACCTCGCCGCGGGCCAGGAGATCCTGGTGCCGGTCAAGAACGCCGAGGGCCGCTACGTCGCGGACGCCGCCACGCTCGCCGAGCTGGAGGACACCGGCCGCGTCGTGTTCCGGTACGCGGGAAGCAACCCCAACGGCTCGCTCGCCGACATCGCCGGCATCAGCTCCGCGGACGGCCGGGTCGTCGGCCTGATGCCACACCCCGAGCACGCCGTCGACGCACTGACCGGCCCGTCGGAGGACGGTCTCGCCCTCTTCACGTCGGTGCTGCGGGCCACTGCGGCGGCGTGACCGGTCGTGCCGAGCAGCGAGAACACGCCACCCGTCCGGCACGTGCTGCTGGTGGAGGACGATCCCGGCGACGCGTTCCTCGTCACCGAGCTGCTCGCCGAGGTCGATCCGGAGCTCACGGTCGCGGTCACCGGTGAGCTGCCCACCGTCGTCGAGCTCGCCGCGTGCGACTGCGTCCTGCTCGACCTGAACCTCCCCGGCATCCAGGGTCTCGACGGCCTGCGCGCGCTGCTGCGGGTCGACGACACCGCCGCCGTGTGCGTGCTCACGGGCCTCGACGACGAGCACCTCGGCACGGCCGCGGTCGCCGCGGGCGCACAGGACTACCTGGTCAAGGGCAAGGTCGACGGCCAGGTCCTGATCCGGTCGATCCGCTACGCCGTCGAGCGCCGCCGTGCCGAGGCCAGCATGTTGAGGCTGCGCGAGGAGGAGCTGGCCGCCGCCGAGTCGGCCCGCCTGGAGCGCGGGCTGCTGCCGTCGCCGCTGCTGGCGGGCAGCGGGGTCCGGCCCCGGACGCTCTACCGGTCCGGGCGGGCCCGTTCGCTGCTCGGTGGCGATTTCTTCGACGCCGTCCTCGGCCCGGACGGCACGGTGCACGCGATCATCGGAGACGTCTGCGGCCACGGTCCCGACGAGGCCGCGCTCGGAGCGCTGCTGCGGGTGTCGTGGCGGGCGCTGGTGCTGGCGGGCGTGGACGAGCCGCAGGTGCTGCCGAAGCTGCAGCAGGTGCTGGTCAGCGA
>JBBQEF010000336.1:0-5832 GCA_038320445.1 Mycobacteriales bacterium | reverse complement strand
CGGGGTGACCCGCTCGACCCGGGCGTGCGCCCGCGCCGAGCGGACGATCACCCCGTGCAGCATCCCGGGAACCGTCACGTCCACGGTGTAGCGGGCGGCCCCGGTGACCTTGGCCCCCGCTTCCATGCGGGGTGGCGGGCCGCCGGGCTCGTCGAACTCCCCGGCACACGCGCCCTGGAGGGCGGCGATGATGCCCTCGTAGGCACCGCACCGGCAGAGATGCCCGGACAGGGCGGCGCTGACCTCGTCGCGGGTCGGCCGCTCGGTTCCCCGCTCGGTGCGCCAGCGGTCGTGGAACGCGGAGCCCGCCATCACGAAGCCCGGCGTGCAGAACCCGCACTGCAGCCCGTCGTGGGTCGCCATCGCCCGCTGGAACGGGTGGCCGGGACCCACCCCCTCGACGGTGGTGAGCGCGCGCCCGTTCAGTGCGGCGGTCGGGAGCAGGCAGGACGCCACGGGGCGGCCGTCGAGATGGACGGTGCACGCGCCGCAGACCCCACCCCCGCACACGAGCTTGGTGCCGGTCAGCCCCAGCTCGTCGCGAACCAGCTCGACCGTGGCGCCGTCGCCACCGTCGATCTCCCGTGCCTCACCGTTGATCTCGACCTTCACGCGATCTCCCCGTCCCGTCGGCCCGGCGGGGCGAGCAGCCCCCACACGGCGTCCTCCATGTCCATGAGCAGTGCCTCGTCCACCGGCAACCGGCCCTCGTGCCCGGCCCGCAGCAGCCCGACGAACGCGCCGAACACCAGCGCGGCCAACGCTTCCGGGGGCCCGGGCCGGATCTCGCCCGACCTCTGGCCGCGCCTCACGTACTCGGCCGCACCGGCGTCGATCCGTGCCGCGAGGGTGCGGCTCTCGTCGTCGAGGTAGACGTCGTGCCGGTGGTTCTCCAGGAACGACAGCGCGACCGGCTGGGTGGTCGCGACGTGGATCAATGACCGCCAGAAGCGGCCGAAGTCGCCCCGCACGTCGCCGTCGGTCGGCTCGTCCAGCATCTGGCCCACCAGCGCGAGCTTCGACCGGCGGTAGAGCGTGTTGGCCAGCTCCTCCTTGCTGCGGAAGTACGTGTAGATCGTGCCGGCGGCGACGCCGGCCGAGGTCGCGATCCGCGACATGGGCACGTTGCCGTAACCGTCGCGCTCGAAGAGCTCCAGCGCTGCCGCCAGCACTGCTTCCCGTCGATCGACCACGTCACTGAATGATTGTTCATTCGACGCCGCTCGTCAACCCCGGGGGAGGATCATCCTGCCGGTGTCGACGTTGCCGGGGAGCGCGCCGTACTGGCGCATGAGGTCGGCGACGCGTTGCAGGCGGGTCCGGTCCAGCGCCGAGGGCCACGTGCCGAGCGCGATCAGCGCGGCCGTGTCCGGGGAGATCCCGGTGTAGGTGGGCAGGGTCGACTCCAGGATGCTGCGGTCGGCGAGATCGGCCCTGGCGTGCTCGACGGCGCGCTGGAAGGCGCCGACGGTGTTCGGGTTGCGCGCCGCGAAGTCCGCGGTGACGGCGACGCCCCCGAGCGGGATCGACGCCGTCGGCCCGGCCGCGGCGTCGAGCACGCTGACGGCGCCGAACGCCTGTGCCGACTGGGTGATGAACGGCTCCACCATCGTCGCGGCGTCGACCTGGCCCGCGGCCAGCGCCGCGGCCATCGCCGGGAACGGTACCGGCACGAAGGTGACCGAGGCGGGGTCGACCCCGTTGGTCTCCAGCGCCGACCGGGTGGTCAGCTCGACGACGTTGCGCAGGGTGTTCACGGCGATCCGCTTGCGCTGCAGGTCCTGAGCCGAACGGATGGGGGAGCCCGGCCGGGTCATCACCAGCATCGAGTTCGGTCCGGCGTCGTAACCACCGTCGACGAAGCGGAAGTCGCCGGCCTGCTGCGACGCGGCGCCCAGGACGCTGACGTAGTTGGTGAAGGTCATGTCGAGCTCGCCGGTGCGCAGCCGGGGGAGCGCGCTGGCGCCCCCCTGGACCGGGACGAGTTCCAGGGTGAGGCCCTCCGCGGCGAAGTAGCCCGCGAGCTGGGCGCGCTCGAGGTGGGCGTCGTCAGCGATCGGCAACACGCCGAGCCGGATCCGCACCTTCTCGGGAGCGCCGCCGGTGCCGTGGCCGGAGGCGTCCGAGGGCTGGGTCGTGCAGGCGGTTGCCAGTGCGGCCAGTACCGCCACGCAGAGCAGGACGAGGGCCGGCCGAATGCGCCGAATGCGATGCCAATGCGTCATGGATTCCCTCGAACGGGTCCGTTCCGGTGCGCCGACCGCGCTTCCGGCACGGACGGTAGCGGACCTGCAGGCCGCCTGATCGGCAGCCCCGGTCAGGGCCGGAAACGATGTCGCTATGCTCCGCCCGGACTGCACCGGGGGTTTGCGCGAATGTCCGAATACGGAGTCGAACCGAAGCAGGAGAGCCGCCCCACTGCGGGTCCGGCGGAGCGCTGGCGGCTGGGCAACTGGCGCCTGCGGTCGAAGCTGGTGGCGGTCCTCGCCGTGCCCCTGCTGCTCGCCTGCGCGCTGGGCGCGTTCCGGATCGCCGGCTCGGCCCAGGAGGCGGCGTCCCTCGACGCGCAGGTCGACCGGTTCACCGCGGGGCAGCAGGTCGCCTTGCTCATCGACGCGCTGCAGCGGGAGCGGGCGATCTCCGCGACGTTCGTCGCGGCGGGCCGGCCTGCCGACCGGGCGGCGCTCGACGCGGCCACGAGAGCGGTCGATTCGGCCTCGCCCGCCGTCACCTCGGGCCCGGTCGAGCGGCTCGGATCCGGCCTGACCGACGTCACGTCCGCCGCTCGGGTCCGGATCGGCGACCTCGCGGCGCTGCGGCGGGCCGTCATCAGGACCGCCTTCCCGCCCGAACGGGTCGAGGCGACCTACACGGCGGTCATCGACTCCGTCCGGGCGCTGGAGCGGGGCGTGCTGAGCCCCGTGCAGCCCTCGCTGGTCCGTCCCGCCACGGACGCGCTGCTGCTCGCCGACGCCAAGGAAGAGGTCCAGCGCCAGCACGCCGTGCTGAACGCGGTCCTGGTCGGGGGCCCGGCGCCCGCGCTGGCCGACGCGGCCCGGCAGGTCGACGCGCAGCTGTCCGGGACGCTGGCGGAGCTGTCCACGTCCGCGCTGGCGTCCACGCGTGAGCGATTCGCGGGCACCGTGGCGGGTACCGCCGTCGACGGCCGCGAGCGGATCGCCCAGCAGGCGCTCGTCGCCCTCGCCCTCGGCCGGCCGGTGCCGCCGGCCGCCGCGGACTGGGACGCCGTCTCCGGGCAGACCGCCGACCTCATCGGCCGGGTCGCGACGACCGCCCGGGAGGACCTGGTCGCCGCGGCCTCGGCGCTGGCCGGCGACGCGCGGGCGGCCGCCGTCCGCGACGGGCTGCTCGTCGTCGCGCTCCTCGCGCTGACGATGGTGCTGCTGGTGCTCGTCGCCCGCTCGCTGCTGCGACCGCTGCGGGCGTTGCGGGTGTCGGCGCTGGAGATCGCCGAGCACGGGCTGCCCGAGCGGACCGAGCGGATGGTGGTCGTGGACGGCGTCGCGCCGTCGATGGACGTCGAGCCGATCGGGGTGCACACGCGGGACGAGATCGGCGAGGTCGCGCGCGCGTTCGACGCCGTCCATGCCGCGGCCGTGCGGCTGGCCGCCCAGCAGGCGCTCCTGCGGCACCACGTCAACGACATCTTCGTGAACCTCTCGCAGCGCAGCCAGAGCCTCGTGAGCCGCCAGCTGCAGCTCATCGACTGGCTGGAGCGCAGCGAGCAGGACCCCGTCCAGCTCGGCGAGCTGTACCGGCTCGACCATCTCGCGGCCCGCATGCGCCGCAACAACGAGAACCTGCTGGTTCTCGCGGGCGAGTCACCGCAGCGCAGTGGCCGGGTCGGGCCGGCCTCCCTGCAGGACGTGGCGCAGGCGGCGGTCTCGGAGATCGAGCAGTACCGGCGGGTGAACGTCGGGCGGGCTCCCGACATCGCGGTCGTGGGTCCGGTGGCCGCCGACCTCGTGCACCTGCTGGCGGAGTTGCTCGACAACGCCACCACGTACGGCCCGCCCGGCTCGCTCGTCGCGCTGGACGTCCGCCTCGAGCCCGACGGTGGGATCGGCATCGACGTGATCGACGGCGGCGCCGGGATCGAGGCGGCCGAGCTGGCGACGCTGAACGCGCGGCTCGCCGACCCGCCACCGGTCGACGCCACCGTGTCGCGGCGGATGGGGCTGTTCGTGGTCGGACGCCTCGCGCAGAACCACGGCATCGCCGTGACGCTGCATCCCGTGCCGGGCGGGCCCGGTACCCGCGCGACCGTCACGTTGCCGTCCCTCCTCCTGTCGATCGACCAGGTCGCGGCCGTGCCGGGGGTGACGCGCCGGATCCCGGCAGCGGTCCCGGAGCCGCGCAGCCCGTGGCCGGCCCTCGTCGGGGGGGAGGGGAACCACCCGGCGCCCGGCGTGCCGGAACGGGCCGGTACCTGACCGACGACCGTCGCGGTGCCCGGTTCAGCCGAGGCGGGTGTTCAGCACCCCGAAGAGGTCCTGGACGGGGCCGGTGACGACCTTGTCGTCGTCGAAGATCAGGATTGCCACCGCGATCTGGCGGCCGGGGACGACGGCCAGGATGCTCTGGGCGCCGCGGGCGTGCCCGGTGTGGCCGAACGCGTCGCCCAGCCCGAGCGTCTGGCTGAACAGCATCGTGCCCAGCCCGTAGCGGTAGCCCTCGGCGACCTGGTCGGGGCCGGCGGGCGTGGTCATGGCCACGACGTCCTCGGGCGGCAGGATCCGTGCGCCGTACAGGTCGTAGCCCCACCAGGCGACGGCCAGGGCGTTGGTGCCGGCCGCGTCCGGGACACCGGCGAGGTCGGCTCCGGGGACCGGCCGTCCGGTCACCCGCTCGACCGCGTGGTCGAGCAGTTGGAAGCTGAGGTCGGAGTAGGTCGCCTGCAGACCCAGGAACTGCCGGACGGTCGCGGCGTTGCCCGTCAGGCCGTGGGTCACGTAGGTGGCCAGTGGCGCGTCGAGGTCCATCCGCCCGGCGTCCGCGAGGTGGAGGACCTCGGCCGCGACGACGGTGTTCCCGATGCCGGCGATGCTCGACGTCGAGGTGGGGACCAGCGGGTCACCGTGCCCGTCCACGCCCGCGGCGCCCGTCCAGACCCCGCGGTCGGTGACGACGGCCGCGGTGACGCCGGTCGCGCCGGCCCGGGACCCCGGGAAGAGGCGGTCGGTCTCGACGGCGTGGTCGAGCACGGCCTGGAACCCGTCGACCGCCGCGATCGGCAGCGGCGCGGTGGGCGGCTGGGGAAACGTGGGCCAGACGAAGAGCACAGGCGGCGGCGGTGGGGGCACGACCGGAGGGGGGCCTGGAGCGGTGCACGCCGCCGCCAGCAGCGCGGCGACCGTCGCGAGGCGCGCGAGCGATCCCACGGGCCACCTCCGCAGGTCGCCGTCGACGGGCTCTCAGCCTGCTCCGCGGCGTCGGCCCTGTCCAGGCGGTGGTCGGGTGAGTGACCTCGGGGCGTCTGTCGTTGGTCAGAACTGGGCAGGGTCGGGGTTGGGGTCGGGGACCCCCACCGCTGGACCGATCCCGACGTGGTCGACTCGGCCCGCGACCCGTCGGGGCATGCCGGTTTCGGCGTGGGCGTCCACCGGTGTGCCGACCTGCGCGTGGCCCGGCTGGAGTCGGAGGAGCTGCTGACGGTGCTGGCCAGGCGCGTGGAGACCGTCGAGATCAGCGGGTCGACGACGCGCCACCACAACAACACCTTGCGCGCGTGACCCCGGCAAGTCTCAGCAGGTGGGGTGACGGTCGGCAACGCGGTGGTGCCGGTCGGGGTCGATGGTGATCGCAAGCGGC
>JBBQEF010000335.1:0-5844 GCA_038320445.1 Mycobacteriales bacterium | reverse complement strand
CCGTAGGGCGCGGGCATCTCGGCACTCGCGTTCCCGGACGCCGGCAGCACCACGCCCTTCGCCGGCTGGACCACGAGCTGGGTGCCCCGGCCGTCGCGGACGAGGTAGCTGCCGCCGTCGAGGTCGCGCACCAGGGTGGCGCCCGCGAAACGATCCGGCTCGACCGCCGGGTTGCCGGAGCTCGCGGCGTGCTGCGCGCAGCCCGCCTCCAGGGACCGGAAGAACGCCACGGGTCCGGGAACGCTCGCGGAGGTGGCGGTGGACGCGAGCGTGGGGGCCACCGCGTCGGCCGTGCTGGTCGGGGCCGAGACCCCCGTGGTCACGGTGGAGGCAGCAGGCGCCTCGGCGGGGCCACTGGCCTGCGCGGTGCAGGCCACCGGGGCGGACCCGGCCAGGACGATCCCGATCAGGCAGGCGGCGCGTGATCGCATCTGCGGAATCTAGAGTGGACGGACCAGGGTCCACATCAGCCATTTGTACGAATGGTCCACCCGCGAGTCGGCACGCTCGTGTGCGCGAGTCGGCACGCCGGCGCCCGCGAGTCGGCACGCCGGCGCGCGCGAGTCGGCACCTTGCTGCGCACTCCGGGCGCCGCCCGGCTACCGGCCTCGGCTCCGGGCGGCCCGCCTGCGCCACAGCGCGACCGCCAGTCCGGCGGCGACGGCCGGAGCCGCGAACCGGCGTCGACCGGCGGAACGGGAGCCGTCGTCCGGTACGGCGGCCTCGGCCGCGGTCGGCGCGCCATCCCCGTCGTGCAGGAGCGTGACCGTGCCCGCGTCGCCGTCGACGCGGACGAGCTGCCCGTCCTCGATGCGCCGGGTGGCCACGTTCGTGCCGAGCACAGCCGGGATGCCGTACTCGCGGGCGACGATCGAGCTGTGGCTCAGCGGCCCGCCGATGTCGGTGACCACACCGGACGCCAGCGCGAACAGCGTCGTCCACGCGGGGGTGGTGATGCTCGCGACCAGCACGTCCCCCGGGCGCATACGGCGGAAGTCCTCCGGGCCGGCGAGCACCCTTGCGGTGGCGGTGACCCGGCCGGCACTGGCGGCGGTCCCGCGCAGGACATCACCGCTCTGATCCGGTGACCCGGCCGGGAAGAGGGACTCGAACCGATCCCACACCGTGCCCTTCGGCAACATCTGCGGCGGCGTGGCACGCCGCTGCCCCCGCCACAGCGCCTTCCGTTCGGCCAGCTCGTCCGCCGTGGGCGCGTGACCACCCAGCACCTCGTGGTGCCGCAGCCAGTACACGTCCGCGGGTGCGTCGATCGTGGCGTCGGCGACCCGGCGCCTGCCCAGCTCCGCCACCATCCGGCGCATCTGCGGCCAGGCCAGGCCGATGTCGGCGAGCGCGTCCTCCCGCACCGGCGCGGCGGACTGTGCCCACCGCAGCAGCCGACCGAACGCGGCCCGGCGGGCGGGATCGAGCCGGGCCTGCACGGCCGCGGCGAGCCGCTCGCGGTTCTCGGCCGAGCGGCGCTGGCGCTCGTGTGGATCCGTGCCGCCGCCGTCGAGGTAGAAGCGCAGGGTGTCGAACACCGGGGCGGGATCGTCGGCGGGTACGGCGTTGCGGAAATCCAGGTTGTAGACGCTGTGCCCGAACGCCCCCAGATGCGCGCGGAACCGGGTTCGCCACTCCTCGCCGGCCGGGCCGGTGCCGTCGGGCACCGTCCCCGGCGGGGCGGCCAGCAGCTCCGCCGTGAGCGGCGCGTCGGTGCGGACCCACGTCGCGAGGTCGTACAGCGACTTCTCGGCCCGGATCGGGGCGCTGTCGAAACCGAGCAGCAACGTCGGCGCCGGTGGATCACCCGCGCGGCGCACCAGCCGCTCGTAGAACTGCGTGAGGAGCGCCTCGCTGGACGCCGCGATCGGGATGATCGTCTGCACCGAGGTGTAGTACGCGGTGCCCGCGTCGAGCAGCTCGACGACACCGGCCAGCAGCTCGGCATCACCGATGTCCCCGAGCGCGCGGCGCGTCCAACCCTCGACGACACCTGCGTAGTGCGGATGCGCGTGCTCCCGCCAGCGGGCCTGGGCGCCCTGCCCCTGCGCCGACCACAGCAGCCTCATCGCGGCCGGGCTGCGCAACATCATCCGGCCCAGGGCGCCGTAGGAGTAGCGGTAGTAGGCGTAGCCGTTGACGGTGGGCAGCCCGACCTCACCGTCGCGGACCGCCCCGTCGCCTGCGAACTCCCGCATCAGAGCCTGCAGCGACCGCGTGACCGAGCCGTCGACGAGATCGGCGAACAGCGGCGAGAGGGGATCGGGCAGTTGCTCCACGATGCTCGCCCGGAAGTAGTACGCCCCGGGCGGCACCGTCCAGTCGGTGGGCGGCGCGGCCTCCGGCTCCGGCAACGCCGTGACCGGGCGCGCCTGCACCACCGCGAACGCCCCTCCGGAGCGGACCCATTCGATGTCCTGCGGTGCCCCGAAGTGCTTCTCGATCCGCAGGCCGACGGAGGCCAGCTCGACGGCTGCGGCATCGTCGAGAACGGGCAGCCTCCGCCGCTGCGGCGGCACCGGGCGATCCTCCGTGCCGGCATCGGCGTACACCGTCATCACGGCCTTGTCGGCGGTGGTTCGCGACCGGACGCGGCCCTGCGCCACCACCAGATCGTCCGTGGTGACCGCCCCGCTCACCACGGACTCCCCCAGCCCCCACGCGGCGCTGATGACGACCTCGTCGCGACGGCCGTTCGCCGGGTTGGCCGTGAACATGACCCCGGCCGCGTCGGCCTCGACCATGCGCTGCACCACCACGGCGAGTGCGACCGAGGACGGCTCGATGCCCCGGCGGGCACGGTAGGCGATCGCGCGCTCGGTCCACAGGGATGCCCAGCAGTCACGGACCGCCACCAGCAGGGCATCGGAGCCGCGGACGTTGAGGTAGGTGTCCTGCTGGCCGGCGAAGCTGGCGCCCTCGAGATCCTCGGCGGTGGCCGACGACCGCACCGCGACGGCCCCGCCCAGCATCTGCGCCATGGCCGTGATCTCGCCCGCCATCGCCCCGGGCACCGTGCTCGCGGTGAACAGGCCACGGATCCGCTCCGCTGCTCCCGGCTCGGCTGCGAGGGCCAGTATCTCGGCGCCGATCCCCGACTCCGCGACGAACTGCCGGTACGCCCCGGTGGTGAGCACGAACCCGGGCGGCACCGGGAACCCGCCGCCGACCAGCTCGCCCAGGTTGGCACCCTTGCCGCCCGCCACGTCGACGTCGCCGCGGCCGATCTCGTCGAACCGCCGGATGAGAGCCATGCGGGCCATTGTGCCGCCGCGCACCGACGACATTGTCGGTGGTCGGTGCGACAGTGCCGGCATGACCACGCCGGCCCCTCCCGCTGCCCGCGCCGCCTGCCGGGCACGTCGGAGTACCCGGCCGTGCCCAGCCGCGGCTACCGCGGGAGGAGGGTGTCCGACAGCACCGCCATGGCCGCGTTGCGCCCGTTCACGCCGATCACGCTGCCGCCCGGGTGGGTGGCCGCACCACACAGGTACAGGCCGGGTACCTCCGTGCGCGGGGAGAAGCGGCGATCCCACATCTGGTCGGGCAGGCAGTCGCCCTGGAAGATGTGGCCTCCGGTCAGCCCGATGCGGGCCTCGACGTCGGGCGGGCCGAGCACCTCCCGCTGCACGACGCAGTCGGCCACGTCCGGGGCGAACCGTGCCACCTCGGCCAGCGCGGCGTCGCCGATCTCCTCGCGGCGCGCATCCCAGGTGCCGTCGGCGAGGTGGTAGGGCACGTACTGGGCGAACACGCTCATCACGTGCCCGCCGTGAGGTACGACGGAGCGGTCGTAGTGCGAGGGGAAGTAGACCTCGGCCCACGACGGCGCCGGGTGCCCCGCCACGGCCCGCTCGAAGGCCGCCTGGGTGGCGTCGATACCGGAGGTGATGGTCACCATCGCGCGGTGCGGGAGGTCCGGCTCCGGCGCTGCGGTGAAGGAGGGGAGCCGCGAGAGCGCGCAATTGATCTTGAGCACCGGGCTGGACGACCGCCAGCCGTCCACGCGGGCCCGCCAGGAGGTGGGGACGTCCGTGCACAGCGCGGTGGTGCGCTTCGGATCGGCGTTGGACACCACGGCGGCCGCACGGATCAGCTCGCCCCCGGCCAGCCGTACGCCCTCGCCCGGCTCGATCGACGCCACCTCCACCCCGCTCGCCAGCACCGCGCCGTGCTCGATCGCCGCGTCGGCCAGCGCGAACGACACCCGCCCGGTGCCGCCGCGGACGTAGCCCCACCGGCCGTCGGCGAGCGTGCCCATGGAATGCATCGCGTGGACGGCGGCGGTGCCGGGGTCGCGCGGGCCCGCCCACGTCCCGATCACACCTTGCCCGTGCAGCAGCGCGCGCAGGCGTTCGTCGCGCACGTGCTCCTCCACGACGTCGGCGATCGGGCGGTGCAGCAGCACATCGAGCGCCTCGGGATCGTCCTTCAGGATCTCGGCGAGCCCGCCGCGGTCGGGGCTGTCGCCCACCCAGGTGTCGCGCGGGCCGGTGCGCAGCGCCCGGCGCAGCCGTTCGAAGAGGGCCTCGTAGGCGAGGTAGCCGTCCACGTCCGACGGGGAGATCGCGGCGATCCCGGCCGCCGTCCGGTCGGCGTCGGCCCACAGCGCCACCGAGGTGCCGTCCTCGAACGGGCACCAGAGGCTCGGGTCGAGCAACACCACGTCGAACCCGTGTCGCTTCAGGTCGAGCTCCGCGACGACCAGGGGGTGCAGCAGGCCCACCACATAGGCGCAGGGGCTGATCAGGTAGCCGGGGAACGGCTCCTGCAGGGTGGCGGCCCCGCCGAGCTGCTCACGGGCCTCCAGCAGGAGCACCGTGCGGCCGGCGCGGGCGAGGTAGGCCGCAGCGGTGAGCCCGTTGTGCCCACCACCGACCACGACGACGTCCCACCGGCGGGCGGCCAGCTCCGCCACGGGCAGCGGCAACCCCACGCGCCCCATCACGTCCTGCACGGTCATGGGAGCCGACGCTACCGCGGGCCGCTCGCGCGCGGGTGCGCCTGATCGGCGGGCAGCCGCAGTACCCGCCGCAGTACCCGCCCGGCCGGGTCCGCATCGGGCGGAGCGTCGGGCACGCACCAGGATGGGGCCGTGGGCGGGCGCTGGGTCACGGTCGGTGAGGGGGTGCTCGTCCGGCGGTACGGCGAGCTCGACCTCAGCGTGGGGCTCGTCGTCGGGGCGTCACTGGCGCTGGTCGTCGACACGCGCGGTGACGCACGCCAGGGGGCCGAGCTCGCCGCGGCCGTCCGCACGATCACCGCGCTGCCGCTCGTCGTGGCCGTCACCCACGCCCATTTCGACCACTGCTTCGGCACCGCCGCGTTCCTCCCCGCACCCGTGTACTCGCTGCCCCGCTGCCGCGAGGTGCTCGCCGCCACGGCCGTGGCGCAGCGATCCGCGTGGGCCACCCGCTACCGCGCCCGGCACGACGACGCGACGGCCGACGCGCTGGCCGCCACCGACCCGCCGCTGCCCGATTCGGCCGCTCCGGCGACGCTCGACCTGGGCGGGCGCACGGCCGACCTGCTCGACCTCGGGCCCGGCCACACCGACCACGACCTGGTCGTGCACGTGCCCGACGCCGGCGTCGTGTTCGCGGGCGACCTGGTGGAGCAGGGCGCCCCGCCCGACTTCGGGGACGCGGTGGTCGAGCGCTGGCCGCACACCCTGACGGCGCTGCTCGCGCTCGGGCCCCGCGTCGTCGTTCCCGGGCACGGCGATCCGGTCGGCCCCGCGTTCGTCGCGGAGCAGCGCGACCGCCTGGCCGAGGTGGCGGACCTGCACGCGGCGGTCGCCCGCGGCGAGCTCGGCCCCGACGAGGCGACCGCGCTCGCGCC
>JBBQEF010000334.1:0-5934 GCA_038320445.1 Mycobacteriales bacterium | reverse complement strand
GAGAGGGCGTGGTCCCACGCCGTGGCCCAGACGGCCGCGCCGTCGGTGAGCAACAGGTTGAGCCGCGACGAGGGCGCGGCAGCCGCCACCGACGTGACGACGTCCGCGAGCACCACCGCCGGATCCGCGCCGCCGCGCAGCCCGTGCCGCACCAGCGCCCACAGCAGCGCGGCGTCCGTCGGGGCGTCGAGGGTGAGCAGGTCGGGCACGGGTAGCGCGGCCGCGACACCCGCCACCGACCCGGGCCAGCCGCGCACCACTCCGTTGTGGCTGAACAGCCAGCGCCCCTCCGCGAACGGCGCCGCCGCCGTGGCGGTCACCGGCATGCCGGTCGTGGCCGAGCGGACCGCGGCCAGCGCAGCGCCCGTGCACGTCACGCCCGCGAGCTGCCCGAACGACGCGTCGGACCAGATGGGCGCCGCGCTGCGGTACCGGACCGCGTCGGCGCCCGGCGACGGATACCAGCCGGCGCCGAACCCGTCGGCGTTGACGGTGCCGCCCCCGCGCATGTCGGCAGGCGCGTAGGACTGCCGCAGCAACGAGTGCGGCGGTTCCAGGACCAGCGAGGCCAACGTCGCGGGCGGCCCCAGGTAGGCCAGGTGGCGGCACACCCGCTACGCCACGTCCTCACGAGCGGCATCCCGCGCCAGCCGGAAGCCCGAGAAGATCTGCCGGCGGACCGGGTGGTCCCAGTTACGGAACGTCGACCGCACCGCCGAGGGGTCGGTGCCGAACGAGCCTCCGCGCAGCATGCGGTAGTCGCCGCCGAAGAACACCTGCGAGTACTCGGGGTAGGGGAACATCTCGAACCCGGGGTAGGCGTGGAACCCGGAGCTCAGCCACTCCCAGACGTCGCCGACGAGCTGGTGGACACCGAGCGCCGACGCCCCGCGCGGGTAGGCGCCCACGGGAGCCGGCCGGAGGTGGCGCTGGCCGAGGTTGGCGTGCTCGGGCGTCGGGTCCTCATCGCCCCACGGGTAGCGGCGCGAGCGGCCGGTGGCCGGGTCGAACCGGGCGGCCTTCTCCCACTCCGCCTCGGTCGGGAGCCGCTTGCCGGCCCACGCCGCGTAGGCGTCGGCCTCGTGCGCGCAGACGTGCACCACGGGCTCGCCGGTGACGATCCGCTCCATCAGGCCGAACCGGCGCCGGTGCCACTCCCCGCCGTCGCGCTCCCAGGACCGGGGCGCGACCAGCCCGGCGTCGACGCGGTGCCCCCACCCCGCGGTCGTCCACCACCGGCGGTCGTCGTAGCCGCCGGCCGCGACGAACTCGGCGTACTCGCCGTTGGTCACCGGTGCCGTGTCGATCCAGAACGCGTCGACGTGCACGGCGTGCGCGGGACGCTCGTTGTCCAGCGCCCACGGTTCGGTGGACGTGCCCATGGTGAACGGGCCTGCGGGCACGAGCACCTCGCCGACCTGCAGCGACATCCCGGCGGGCGGGGCGGGAGCCTGCAGCACCGGCGCACCGGCGCGCAGCTGGTGGGTGGCCAGCATCGTCTCGTCGTGCTGCTGCTCGTGCTGCACGATCATCCCGAACGCGAAGCCCTGCTCGACGAGCCTGCGTCCGGCCCGCGGCGTGCGGTCGAGCGCGTCGAGGGCCTTGTCGCGCACCTCGGCCACGTAGGCGCTTGTCTCCGCCGGGGTGAGCAGGGGCAGGGCCACCCGGCTGGCGCGGGAGTGCTGGAACGCGTCGTACATGCCGTCGATCTCCGGGCGCAGCGGCTCCCGCCCACCCACGTCGCGGACGAGCCAGAGCTCCTCCTGGCTGCCGATGTGGGCGAGGTCCCAGACCAGCGGCGACATCAGCGGAGAGTGCTGGGCGACGAGATCGGCCTCGTCGACGGCGTCGGTGAGCGCCGTGCTCCGGGCGCGGGAGGCGGCGAGCAGGTCCGCCACCCGGCTGCGCAGGTCCGGGGCCGGGTCGGTGGTCGGGGCCGTGACGGCGGTCGGAGTGGTCATCCGTGCTGTCCTTCCGGGGTCTCGGGCGCGGGCAGGTCGGCGGGGCACAGCCCGCGCAGCACCTGCTGTTCGGTCATCGCGACCAGGTCGTGCACCAGCCACGCCGGAGCGCCCGCGGCCGGCAGCTGCGCCACCGCCAGCTCGAACACGGTGGCCGCCACGGAGGCGAGCACCCGGTCGTCGAGGCCGTGACGCGCCGCTGAGACCCACCGCTCACGGGCGGGTTCACACGCGTCACGCGCCCGGTCGGTGACGGTCGGATCGGACAGCAGCGCGAACAGCACGGCCGTGGGCAGTGCCCATCCCCGTCCGGGTTGCATGTCCACGTACCGGATCTCCAGGTGGCCGTGCGGGCGTACCGGCGGGAACAGCGTGCTGACGTGGTAATCCAGGTCGGCGGTGGTCGGGCGGCCCGGCAGGGCACCGCGGATCCAGTCCGCGAACGTGACGCGCTCGGGCACCAGCCAGCCCCCGGGCCTGCGCACGCACAGCACCGGGCTGCCGATCACCCGGCGGGCCCAGGCCGCGGCGGGATCCGCCGCATCGACGTCGCGCACCGCGGGCGGCGCGGTGCGTGCCGGATCGGACTGCAGCCAGCTCACCCAGCGCGACGACTTCCACCCGGTGCGCCGCCCGTGCAGCTCCGGCGAGTTCGCGAACGCGGCCAGCAGCACGGGTCCCAGTGCGTGCACCGCCGACCAGCGGCGGGCGGCCTCGGCCGCGTCCCCGGCGTCGACGCAGACCTGCACCGCCGCCGTCGAGCACATGGCGCTGCGGCCGTGGGCTCCGTGCCGGTCGAACGCCTGCTCCATGGCGCGGTAGCGCGGGAGATCGAGGATCCGGAGCGGGGGCCGGTGCGGATCGGCGGCTCGCGGTTCGGGGCGCAGTCCCTGGGTGGCGAGCAGGCCGTGCAGCGCAGCGGCGTCGGATCCGGTGGTGCGCAGGAGCCCCGCGAGATCGGGCATCGGGGGGCTGGCCAGTTCGATCTGGCCGCCCGGCTCGACGGTGACCTCGGAGCCGGCGGGGAGCGGCCGTGCGGGAGAACCGGGGTCGAGCGACCCCGGGGTGTGCGGGCCGAGGGCTGCGATCAACGTGGCGGCGTCCACCGGGCGATCCGGGTGGGCGGTGTCACGGAGCAGCCATTCGAGCTCGACCCCGGTGAGCCTCGGGGGCCCGTGCTTGAAACACACCGACGCGACGTAGGCCTGCGCGTCCGCACAGTCGTGCAGCACGGTGGGCCCCGCGTCCGGTGCGTCGTGCTTCACGGTGGACACCGCATCGGCGACCACCGCGACACCCGGTTTCTGCGTCACGTCCGAGGACGCTACCCCCGGAAATCGCCCTCCGCACGGGTCGACCGTGGTGCGTGAGGAAGCCGTAAGGGTCACGCTCCCAAGACGTACGTACGTCCGGTTGGGCACTAGGCTCGGCCGGTGCCCCGTGTCAGCACCGTCCAGCTCGCGGCGCGGCGTCAGGAGATCCTCGACGGCGCCCGCGCCTGTTTCGCCCGCTACGGCTACGAGGGCGCCACCGTCCGGCGGCTGGAAGAGACCACCGGACTGTCCCGCGGGGCGATCTTCCATCACTACCGCGACAAGGAGGCGCTGTTCCTTGCGCTCGCGGAGCAGGACGCCGTCAGGATGGCCGACGTCGTGGCCGAGCAGGGCCTCGTGCAGGTCATGCGCGAGCTGCTGGCCGACCCGGCCGGGGTCCGCGGCTGGCTCGGCACACGCCTCGAGGTCTCCCGCAGGCTCCGCACCGATCCCGGGTTCCGGCTGCGCTGGAGCGCCCACTCGGCCGCGCTGACGCTGGCCACCCGCGAACGCCTCGAGCGGCAGGCCGCGGCCGGTGCCCTCCGGAACGACGTGCCGGTTCCCGTGCTCGCGCAGTATCTCGAGCTGGTGATGGAGGGCCTCGTGTCGCACCTGGCGATGGGGCTGCCCGCCGACGACCTCGGCCCGGTTCTCGACCTCGTGGAAGCCGCCGTCCGGCGGAGCTGACCCTGTTCTGTCGGGCCACATTTAATTGTGTCCTCTTGACGTGGCCGACCCGGCCCCGGAAGGTGAGTGCCGTCACATGGCACCACTCGACGACAGATCAGGGAGAGATCGATGGCTGACGGGACCCTGTACGACCGGCTGGGCGGCATGTACGCGATCGCGGGCGCGGTCGACGTCCTCGTCGACCGGCTCTTCGCCAACGCCGCGGTGAACGCCAACGAGGCGGTGCACGCCCACCACGGCGTCGCCGCGAACGCGCCCGGCTACAAGTTCCTGGTCACGGCGTGGTCGATCGAGGCGGCCGGCGGGCCGACGTGCTATCCCGGCCGGGACATGGTGGCGGCCCACGACACGCTGCACATCAACGACGCCGAGTTCGACGCGGTCGCCATCGAGATCGCGGCCACCCTGAACTTCCTCGGCGTGCCCCCGTCCGAGCAGAAGGAGTTCATGGGGATCATCGAGGACTACCGCTCGCAGGTGGTGCCGGCCTCCTAGCGGTCCGACGAGCCGGCGGGCAGCGCGTCGAGGGTGAGGTCCGGGAACTTGCGCCGGATGGTCTCCAGGCGCCACTTGTTCACGAACACCGCCAGCTGGGCGCCGTCGGAGCGGCGCTCGAGGACCTCCACCTCCGCCTGGCCTCTCAGCTGCTCGGCACCCGCGGCGTCGGTGCGGCGGGTGACCGAGTAGCCCAGCGTCTCCAGCAGGACCGGAGCCCCGAACTCGTCGGCCATGCGGCTCGCGACCACCTCGAACTGCAGTGGCCCGACGGCGGCGAGCACCGGGCTCTGGTCGCCACGCAGATCCGAGCGCAACACCTGGATGACACCCTCGGAGTCGAGCTGCTCGATGCCGCGCCGGAACTGCTTGAACCGGCCGGCATCGGCGCCGCGGGCCACCGAGAAGTACTCCGGCGAGAAGCTCGGGATCGGCGGGAACAGCACGGGGTCCGCCTCGTACAGCGTGTCCCCCGGGCGCAGCGCGCCCGCGTTGACGAGGCCGACGATGTCGCCGGGGAACGCCTCCTCCACCGTGGTGCGCTGCTGGCCGAACACGGCCTGGGCGTACTTGGTGGCGAACGGGCGCCCGGTGGCGGCATGGATGAGCACCATACCGCGCTCGAACCGGCCCGAGGCGATCCGGACGAACGCCATCCGGTCGCGGTGGCTGCGGTCCATGCCGGCCTGCACCTTGAACACGAGCCCGGACAGCGGCGTTTCCAGCGGGCGCGGGTTGCCCTCGGCGTCCTCGCGGGCCTCCGGGGCGGGTGCGAGATCGACCAGCGCGTCCAGCAGCCGGCCGACGCCCACGCCCGAGAGCGCGGCGCCGAACAGCACGGGGGTGGCGATGCCCGCCAGGAAGTCCTTCTCGTCGAACTGCGCGCCGATCTCCGCCAGCAGCGCGATCTCCTCCTGCGCGGCCGGCCAGTGGTGCGGCTCCTCGGCCGCGGCCTGCTCGGCCGGCACGACCGTGACCTCGCCGCGGGTGGCGCCGCCCGCCGTCCGGGAGTAGCGGCGCAGCTCACCCGTCTCGACCTCGACGACGCCGCGCAGGTCGCCTGCGATGCCCAGCGGCCACGTGACCGGCATCGGCCGCAGCCCGATCGTCTGCTCCACCTCGTCGAGCAGCTCCAGCGCCTCGCGGCCGGGCCGGTCCCACTTGTTGACGAAGGTGAGCACCGGGACGCCGCGGCTGCGGCACACGTCGAACAGCTTGAGCGTCTGGGGCTCCAGGCCCTTCGCCGCGTCGAGCAGCATCACCGCGGCGTCGACGGCGGCGAGCACCCGGTAGGTGTCCTCGGAGAAATCGCCGTGGCCGGGGGTGTCCAGCAGGTTGATCACATGGTCGCGGTAGGAGAACTGCAGCACCGCGGAGGTGATGGAGATGCCGCGCTTGCGCTCCATCTCCATCCAGTCCGACGTGACGCCGGCGCGGCCCGACTTGCCGTGGACCGCGCCGGCCGTGTCGATCGC
>JBBQEF010000333.1:0-5936 GCA_038320445.1 Mycobacteriales bacterium | reverse complement strand
CGGCTGGGGGTCGGGACGGTCATGTGCCGATTCTCCCAGCCGCGCCCAGGCAATTGTCGGTGGGCGGCCATAGGCTCCTCCCCGTGGAACCCCCTGAAGCGATCACGGTCGACGCCGGGCCGATCGGTCTCGGCGCCCGGTCGTGGAAGGGCGGCGCCGGCCGCCCGGTGCTGCTCGTGCACGGCCTGTCGTCCAACGCCCGGCTGTGGGACGGCGTCGGTGATCACCTCGCCGCCGCCGGGCACCCCGTCCTGGCCGTCGACCTGCGCGGGCACGGCACCTCCGCCCCCGTCTCCGACACCGACGACGAGGACGACCTCGACGCCCCCGCCGTCGACGCCACCGAAGCCGCCGCGCGCGATCTCGCCAACGTGTGCGCCGGCCTCGGCTGGGACGCGGTGGGCGGCGGCGTCATAGTCGCGGGCCAGTCGTGGGGCGGCAACGTCGTGCTGCAGCTCGCGGCGGGACGGCCCGAGCTCGTGCACGGCCTCGCCCTCGTCGACGGCGGCTGGCTGCACCTGGGCGACCAGTTCCCCACCCTCGACGACGCGTGGTCCGTCCTCGCCCCGCCCCGTTTCGACGACATGACGGCCGAGCGGCTGCGCTCCATGCTGATCTCCGGGCACCCGGGCTGGGAGCCGTGGGCCATCGACGCCACGCTGGCCAACCTGCACGAGGACGACGACGGGCTGGTGTCGCCGTGGCTGAGCCGCGAGCGGCACCGCGCGATCGTCGGCAGCATGTTGCGCCACCAGCCGCGCAAGCTGTATCCGCTGGTCCGCTGCCCGGTGCTGCTGCTGGCCGCGGTGTCGGCGCAGGGGCCGGGGCGCAAGGGCGAGCAGGTGGCCGAGGCCGTGGCCGGGCTGGCGCAGGCGCGGGTCGTCGAGTTCCCGGGCGGTGATCACGACCTGCACGCGCAGTACCCGCAGCGCGTCGCCGAGCTGATCGGAGGGCTGGGATGAACGGCCGTCTGGTGATCATGGGATCCGGTGAGACCGCGCCGACGATGGTCGAGGTGCACCGCTCCACGCTGCGCGCGGCCGGGGACGGCCCGTCGCTGCTGCTCGACACGCCCTACGGGTTCCAGGAGAACGCCGACGACATCACCGAGAAGGCCGTGGCGTACTTCGCCCGCAGCGTCGGGCGCACCGTCACCCCCCTGGTCTGGCGCACCCGGCTCGGCGGCACCGAGCTCGACCGTGCGCTCGCCGCCGTCCGCGGGGCCCGCTCGGTGTTCGCGGGGCCGGGCAGTCCCACCTATGCGCTGCGGGTGTGGGCCGGCACCGGCTTCGACGACGCGGTGGCCGCGCTGGCGGCGGCGGGCGGCACCGTCACGTTCGCGAGCGCGGCCGCGCTGACGATCGGCGCCGTCACCGTGCCCGTCTACGAGATCTACAAGAGCGGCGCCGATCCGGCGTGGGCGGAGGGCACCAACCTGCTGGAACGCCTCACCGGCCTGCGTGCCGCGCTCATCCCGCACTACGACAACACCGAGGGCGGCACCCACTCCACCCGCTTCTGCTACCTGGGCGAGCGCCGGCTGCGGTTCCTGGAGGGCTCGCTGCCCGAGGGAGCACACGTCATCGGCGTCGACGAGCACACGGCGCTGGTCTTCGACCTGGCGGCCGGCACGGCCCAGGTGCTGGGCAACGGCACGGTGACGGTCCGGCACGACGGCGGGTCCCGCGTCCTGACGTCCGGCACCACGGTGCCCACCGCGTCGCTGGCCGCCCGCGGGTCGGGGTCGCCGAGTGGGCGGGCCGGGGTCCCGGTGCCACCGGGTGGCGCCGAGAGTGTGTCGCCAACGGCCTCGTCGCTCCGCGACGCCGCAGACCGTGCCCGCGCCGCCTTCGAGAAGGCGCTCGCGAGCCGCGACGCCGACGCGGCCGCAGCCGCCGTGCTCGAACTGGAGCAGGCCATCGCCGACTGGACGGCCGATACGCTGCAGTCCGATGACGCCGAGCACGCCCGCCGCACGTTGCGCGGCATGGTGCTGGAGCTGGCCGGCGCCGCGAGCGAGGGCTTGGGCGATCCGGCGGAGAGGATCGCGCCGCTGGTGGAGGCCCTGATCGAGCGCCGCGCCGCCGCCCGTGCGGCGCGCGATTTCGCCACGTCCGATGCGCTGCGCGACAAGCTCGCCGAAGCGGGCGTGGAAGTGCGCGACAGCGCCGACGGGGCGCAGTGGTCGCTGCGCGCCCCGGCGTGATCGGCCGCTCGGTGCGATCCCGGCCGCCTACGGCCGCGCACGCACCCGAACGACGATCACGGGCCGGGGGGTGGTGGGGCCGGGGCGCCGGGTCGTAACGTCGGTCACATGACCGTCGACCAGCCGATCGCCCTCGCCGAGCAGGTCGGGCCCGACGAGGAGAACCCGTACCTGCTGGGCATCTACGCCCCGGTCCGTGACGAGATCACGGCCGAGGATCTCGAGGTGATCGGCGAGATCCCGCGCGACCTGAACGGGGTCTACCTGCGCAACGGCCCGAACCGCCGCTACGACGCGGCCGGCCGTTACCACTGGTTCGACGGCGACGGCATGGTGCACGCGATGTCGTTCGAGAACGGGAAGGCGCGCTACCGCAACCGGTACGTCCGCACCCGGGCGTTCGGGACGGAGGAGGCCGCGGGCTCGGCACTCTGGACGGGCGTCATGGAGGCGCCGCGCGGCAACCCCGTCGGCACCGCGCGCGGCCTGCCGTTCAAGGACAGCGCCAACACCGACCTCATCCACCACGACGGCAGGGTGCTCGCCACCTGGTACCTGTGCGGGCAGCCGATGAGCCTCGACCCGCTGTCGCTGGAGACGATCGGCGCCGAGACGTTCCTCGGCACGCTGCGCGGCGACGTCATGGCCCACCCGAAGGTCGACGACGCCACGGGCGAGCTGATGTGGTTCGACTACGGGAACCGGGAGCCGCTGCTGCGCTACGGCGTCGTGAAGGACGGCAGGATCGACCACGAGGTGACCATCGACCTCCCCGGCCCGCGCCTGCCGCACGACATGGCGATCACCGAGAACTGGTCGATCCTCATGGACCTGCCGCTGGTCCAGGACGCCGCAGCCGCCCGCCAGGGCCGCTACAAGATCACGTTCGACCGGGAGACGCCGTCCCGGTTCGCGGTGATCCCGCGCCGGGGCACCGACGTGCGCTGGTTCGAGGCGGCGCCCTGCTACATCTACCACGTGGTCAACGCGTGGGAGTCCGCCTCTCCCGATGGGCACGCCACGATCGTGCTGGACGTCTGCCGCGTCACCCGCCCGGAGCCGCAGCCCACCCGGCCCGGCCCGCTCGGCAAGCTGCTCGGCTACCTGCGCCTCGACGCCCGCCTGCACCGCTACGTCTTCGACCTCGACACCGGCACCACCACCGAGACCCAGCTCGACGACGTCAACACGGAGTTCCCGTCGATCGACGCCCGCGTCTGCGGCGCCCCCAGCCGGTACGCCTACAACGTCCACATCGCCGACGCCGAGACCGTCACGTTCGACGGGCTGCTGCGCTACGACCGGATCACCGGCGAACGCCAGGACCACCGGTTCGGGCCGGGCCGGTTCGGCAGCGAGGCCCCGTTCGCACCGCGCGACGGGAGCACCGGCGAGGACGACGGCTACCTGGTGAGCTTCGTGACCGACGAGCGCGACGGCCGCAGCGAGGTGGAGATCCTCGACGCCTCCGACCTGACGGCCGGCCCGGTGGCCCGCGTCCTGCTGCCCCAGCGGGTGCCGGTCGGCTTCCACGCCACGTGGGTGCGCTCCGACCAGCTGCGCCGGTGATGGAGGAGCGTGACGGCGAGGTCGACCCCCGGGCGCGGGCTGCGCGGCACACGCCGGAGCGGATCGCCGAGTACGTCGCCGCCGGGTGGTGGCACGAGGATCCGGCGTGGTCGTGGGACGGGCTGCTGCGGGCCCGGGTCGCGGCGCACCCGGATCGGGTGGCCGTGGTCGACCCGGCCAACCGGGAGGCGCTGCTGGGCAGCCCACCGCAGCGCCTGACCTGGCGGGAGCTGCTGGACCGGACCCACCACCTGTCGGTCGTGCTGCGCACCCGCGGGATCGGGCCCGGCTCGGTGGTCGGGACCCAGCTGCCCAACACGGTCGAACTGGTGCTCGCCTACCTCGCCTGCGCCGAGCTGGGGGCGATCGTCTCGCCGTTCCCGATGCCCTACCGCGAGTACGAGCTCGCCCAGCTCGCCCCCGAGGCGGGCCTGTCGGCCTTCCTCACCGTCGCGACGTTCGGCGGACGGGCGCACGCGGCCGAGGTGCGGACGGCCGCGGCCGGGTGCCCCGTGCTCGCGTGGGGCGACGGCCTGCCCGACGGCGTCGAGTCCCTGGACACGCTGCTCGGGCCGGACGACCCGAGCCGGGCGGTCCAGTTCCTCGCGCCCCCGCGTACGCCGCTGCCCACCGACGTGGTGACGCTCTGCTGGACGTCGGGCACCGAGGCCACCCCGAAGGGCGTGCCCCGCTGCGCCAACGGCTGGAACGTCATCGGGGAGGGCTGCGCCGCCGCGCCGGGCCTGACCGCCGACGACGTGATCCTCAGCCCGTTCCCGCTGGTCAACATGGCCGGCTTCGGCGGGATCTTCGTGCCGTGGCTGCTCACCGGCGCGCGGCTCGTGCAGCACCATCCGTTCGACATGGGTACCTACCTGCGCCAGATCGCCGAGGAACGCGTCACCTACACGCTCGCCCCGCCCGCGCTGCTCACCGGCATGCTCCGCGCGCCCGGGCTGCTGGAAGCGGCCGACCTGTCGAGCCTGCGGGTGATCGGCTCCGGCTCCGCGCCGCTGTCCGGTGCGCTGATCCGGGAGTGGCGCGACCGGTTCGGCATCGAGGTCACCAACTTCTTCGGCTCCAACGAGGGCGTCCCGCTGATCTCCGACCAGCACACCGTCCCCGACCCGGACGCCCGCGCCGCCTACTTCCCGTGGTTCGGCGGGCCCGGCCTGACCTGGCCCAACCCGGCGAGTGCCGGCGTGCGCACCCGTCTCGTCGATCCCGGGACCGGCGAGGACGTGACGAAGGCGGGGATCCCCGGGGAGCTGCGGGTGGCCGGTCCGACGATCATGTCCGGATACTGGAACGGGCGCGGCGACCCGTTCGACGACCAGGGCTACTACCGCAGCGGCGATCTCTTCGCGATCGCCGAGGACGACCCGACCCTGCTCCGCTACGTCGACCGCGCCCGCGACGTCATCGTGCGCGGCGGCATGAACATCTCCCCCGCCGAGCTGGAGGCGCTGATCTCCACGCACCCGGCGGTGGCCGACGTGGCCGTCGTCGGGTTCCCGGACGACGTGCTCGGCGAGCGCACCGCCGCGGTGGTGACGGTGGCTCCGGGCTCGATCCCGCCGACCCTCGTCGATCTCGTGACCCTGCTGCGGGACAGGAGGATCGCCTCCTACAAGCTGCCCGAGCACCTGGAGATCGTCGACGTGCTGCCGCGCAACCCGCTGGGCAAGGTCCTCAAACGGGAGCTGCGGGCGTGGCTGAGCTCTCGGTAGCGCTGGGGCTCTGGCAGGACCGCCCGTCGATCGAGGCGCTGGACACCGCCCGCGTCGCCGACGCCCTGGGTTACGCCCGGCTGTGGATCGGCGAGATGGCCACCTACGATGCGTTCGCGCTGGCCACGGCCGCCCCCGGCCGGATCCCGCTCGTACTGGGCCCGTTCGCCGTCGCCGTCCGGACCCCGGTGCAGATCGCGATCGGCGCGGCGTCGGTGGCGGAGCTGACGGGGCGAACGGTGGAGGTCGCCATCGGCTCGTCGAGCCCGGTGGTGGTCGGCGGCTGGCACGGCCGGCAGCAGCGCTCCCCCGCGCGGGCCCTCGCCGAGACCGCCGCCGCGCTGCGCCCGCTCCTGGACGGGGACCGCGCGGAGATCGACGGGAAGGTCGTCCGCACGCGGGGATACCGGTTGCGCGCGCCCGCTCCGGGC
>JBBQEF010000332.1:0-6040 GCA_038320445.1 Mycobacteriales bacterium | reverse complement strand
CCGCCGATCTGGGACCTCGCGTTCACCGCCTTCTCCTGGGTGCCGCTGCACGCACGCGACGTCGTCGTTGCGGAGGGTTTCACCGATTTCGATGCCCGACCTCGCCGGCTTCGGCTGCTTCTCGACGCGTACGGCTATAGCGGACCCGTCCGCCGGGTGCTGGAGACAGTCCGCACCCGTATCGCTGCGCACGCCCAGGACGTGCGGGACATCGCCGCGGGCGGCGACCCGTTGTTCGCGCGCCTGCTCGACTCCGGGATCGTCGATGCACTCGACCGGGCGATTACCGAACTCGACGCCGACCAGCCGCTGTGGGCGCTCGACGAATGATCCATCGTGAGCAACAGTCCCCACCGCCGTTCGTCCGGCGGACGAGATCGAGCTTCCTTCAGTGCCGTCGGTAGGTGGCTGATGTGCTGACGCCCCGACATGACGGCGGGCCGGACACCGGCCCGCAGGTCGTCGCGGTGCTGCTGCACGTGCAGATGCCTGAGCTGGCCGGGTTACCTCTTCAGCTGCTGGCCAACACCGGCTCGGACAACACGCTATACCGGCTGGGTTCAGGGTTCGTCGTTCGGCTGCCCCGGTTCGCTGATGCCGCGGCCCGCCTCGACGTCGAGCTCGACTGGCTCGCACGCTTGACCGGGCTTACCGTCGCGGTTCCCGAGATCGTGCATGCCGGTGAACCTGCTGGCTCGTACCCGTACCGGTGGGCCATCCTCCGCTGGTTGGTCGGCGTGGACGCCTGGCACGCCCGCCACCACGAGGACTGGTTCGGTCCTGAGCTCAGGAACGACCTGGCCGCCGTCGTCACCCAACTGCGGGCCATGCCCATCGGCGACGCGCCGGGCCGAGAACCGGGACAGCGCGGTGGCCCGCTCCACGCCCTCGACGCACGGCTGCGCTGGTGGCTCAAGTGCGCCGACGGCCTGCTCGACGTGCGCGCCGTGCTAGAGGTGTGGGACGAATGCCTGGAAGCAGCCGCGGACGACGTGGCGCCTGCCCTGGTGCACGGAGACCTCATCCCGGGCAACCTGCTGGTCGCCGACGCCCGCCTGACCGCGGTCCTGGACTGGGGTGCCCTGGGCGCCGGGGACCCCGCGCAGGACCTGACCCCAGCCTGGGCGGTGCTCGACGCCTCCGGCGCCGCCGCGTTCCGCGACATGCTCGATGTCGACGCGCCGAGCTGGTCACGAGGCCGAGGCTTCGCACTGGAACAAGCTGTCGGCGGGATCGTCACCTACACCCCACGCCGTCACCCCCTGGGCGAGGTCATGCAACGCACCCTCGACCGACTCCTCACGTGAGGATGATCGAGTTGTACCTCGATCGAGACCCGCTTAGCGGCGCGTGGCCCAGGTCGTCACCGCGACGACGTCGGCGGCGATCGCGGCCAAAGGCCGAGAGTCTGTCGGTACCCGCACGACCCAGGGTTCGGCCGTCGCGTTCAGGCCTGGCCACGGCCCTCGGCCGGCTCGTCGCCGCCCTGGCCGGTCCCGACGACGCGCTGGCCGGGCGCGGTGTCCGGGTCGATGTCGATGTCCGGCACGACGACGACCGACCGATGCACGGGCTCCGACCACGCGCTGGCCTGCTCAGCCCGGAGCAGCACGAGGCGCTGCACAAGGCTCGCGCATGCCCATCAGCGGCTCGGTGTGGACGCGGTGCGAGCGCTGTACGCAATCGCCCAGCCCGACAGCGGCTGCACCGAGCGGGCACACGGTCATTGGCCCGCAGGTCGCGGTCCGGCTCCAGCAGCTCGGACTCATCCGCCGCCGCGACCGCTCCCCCACCCTCGAACTCGCTTACGACGTCCGCGACGCACTCCTGCGGTGGAGCGCCACCAGAACGACGGTGGTCCGGGCGCCACGAAGTGACAGCTCGCTCTGGCGAGAGCGGCCGTCAGCGGAAGATGTGCTCGAGCCAGACGCGCACCGCGGCACCAAAGGCGGCAGCGCCAAAGGGCAGTAGCGGGCGGAAGTCTCGATCTGGCCCAACTACGGCCACCTTCGTGGGGAGATCGAAGTCGAATTCGCCTGCCTTGACGCCCTGGACGAAGGCAACCCATTCGGCCGCAGTGTAGACGTTGTGTTGGGGGTTCGGATCCTTCGAGTCGCGGACGGCGATCAATCCGCCAGGCAGCGGGGCTACCTTGACGCAGCGAGCGTGATCACAGAACGAACTGCAACGAAACGGGGGGTCGAACAGCTGGTTCACGTGGGTCTCCTGTCAGAGCCTGATGTGCATGTCCTCGGCGCCCGGGAAAGGTGAATGCGGCGTCCTGCTCCTTTCATGTCCTCAGCGGGGAGACAAGGAAGCCAGTCCGGTGGTGCCGGACGCGAGGCGCCACATCGCCAGCGTGTCCGGCGATGTCCGGCGATACCGGACGTTGACGAAGGGCGTCCGGTGGAGAGCGTCCGGTGGCTCATTGATGGCTAGCTTGGCCTCGTGACCGACGAGCGCGGAGGAAAGATCATGGAGAGTGGTGCTCCAACAGTTGAGGAGCTGGCTGCCGTTGGGACGGTGGCCGGGCTGGCCGAGTGCATGCGGCGAATGCACCGATTCGACGGCAAGACTCCGCTGCGTGAACTGGAGAGTTGGGGTGTCGGGCACGGCCGGCCGATGGCCAAGAGCTCGTTGGGCGACGCGTTGGCGGGTAAGCGATCGCCGAGTCCGCAGCTACTGCGGAATCTCCTAGCAGCGATGAAGGTGCGTGAGGAGTCCGATGTGCGCCCGTGGATCGAGGCGCTAGACAGGGTCTCGGCCGCTCAGCCCGGCGGTCGGGCGCGCAGCTACGCCGACCGCGAATTGGGCCCGGTGGCCGCCCACAGCTTCTTCGTCGAGACGGACAAGGTCGACGAGATCTCGTACTTAATCAAGAATGTGCAGGAGCAGGTATGGCTCTTGGGTACGACGCTATCGATGCATGTGACCTACCTGGAGTCGGACTTGCGGCAGGCCATCGGCAACGGTCGGAACGTCCGCATCTTGTTGATCAAGCCAGGTAGTGGGGCGATGGACATGTCGGTACTGCGTGCCGGCCCCCATGGACTAGACCAGCGAGAGCAGGAGGAGCGTCTGACCACCAACCTCGCGATCCTCCGGCGGCTCGCCCACGTCGGGCCGCATCTGGAAGTGCGGTTGATCGACTACCTCGCTCCGTACACGCTCTATGCCTTCGACCCCGGCCTCGACACCGGCATGATGCAGCTGCGGCTCGGCTCGTTCCACGGCAAGCATCATCTTCGGCCCACCTTCCATGTGGACCGTTCCCGCGATGAGGCATGGTTCGAGTACTTCTACGAGCAGTTCGTCTCGATGTGGAACGCAGCTGACCCGTGCGACCTCCTCAGCGACGAACCGGAACCGGTTCAGTGACGACCCCCATACGAGCGCGAGGAAATCAGCGGATCCGGCCTGGCGGTGATGCTGGGCGCTCCACCGCGCCAGCCCTACGCCCAGCCCGACCCGTCTTGGCCTGACCGAGTCACGACTCTGGGTTGGCGTTCGGACTACCCCCCACCTGTCGTCGTACCAACAGAAGGTCTCGATCTTTGCGGAGAGCAGGATGAGGGCCTCGTCGAGCGCGGGTTCGAGGTCGCTGTCGTGGGAAGCGAGAATGACGAGGTCGACGTCGGGGCGCCGCGCCTCGCGGACCACGGCGAGGGCGCACAGGACGTCGATCCCCTTCTCGCCCTTGCTCTCGACGATCCTCTTGCTGTCGGCTCCGTAGATCAGCCGGCCAGTGGAGTCGCGTTCGTAGCGGTACTTCAGCGGCCGCTGGTGCACGGTGACCCGGGGATCGCGCTCCCAGCGGGATTTCTGAGCCTGGTTGCGCGCGTAGGGCTTGGGGTCATGCTCGGCCGAGGGCTGGCCGCGGTAGACCAACATCCTGGCCAGGACCGCGTGATCCATCCCGGGGCGCTGGGCGCGGTTGCCGGCGCTGATCAGCTGGTTGCCGAAGTGCACGGGGTCGATCAACGACTCGTGTCGGGGAAGATGCTTGCTGACATGGAAGAGCTCGTGCGCGGTCAGATGCACGTTCTGATAGTCGACGACGACAGCAGCCCGAAGTTCAGGCACAGGTACTTGCTCCTCAACGAAAAAGCCCCACCAGTCCCGGAGGACGGTGGGGAGCTAGGCCACCATGATGCCATGAGCGGGTAAACCCAGCAACGGGCGAGGGCCTCGTACTCGCAGCAGTCACCCGTTCTCGATGACGGTCGTGCGCCGGTGCTGCGCGGCGGCGCGCGAAGCACGCCCGGGGGGATGGTGTCACCGAGGACGTCCGTTGCCTCCGGCAGCGGCTTTGGGCCGTGTGATCGTCTGCCAGGCCGCGATCGGGTCGATGGTCCGCGGGATCGGTTCAGCGCTGGCCACCGTCGACATCGACGATGGAGCCGGGGGTGAAGCCGTTGGTCATGAGGAAGGCGACGGCGTGTGCGATGTCGTCGGCGGTTCCGGCCCGGCCGGCGGGTAGCTCGTGAGCGAGCTTCTCGAAGTGTTCGTGCCGCTGGTGAGGGGTCAGCCGGGCGGCCCACAGCGGTGTGTCAATCATCCCGGGGCATACGGCGTTGACCCGGATCGGGGCGAGTTCGAGGCTGAGCACACGGGCCAGGGCCTCGATGGCGGCGTCGATCGCGGCGAGGGTGCCGGTGGCGGGCGTGGGCTTGCGGCTGATCCAGCCGGAGAACAGGGTGATCGAGCCGCCGACCCGCAGCAGCGGTGCGGCGTGGCGTACGCAGTGGTGCTGGCCCCAGAACTTGGATTCGAACAGCGCCCGTGCGTGGTCGGTGTCGAGGTCGGTGATCGTGGCTCGGTAGGTGCCGGCCGCGGCGGTGACGAGGTGGTCGAACGGTCCGAGGTCGGCGAGTGTTGCTGCCACCGCGGTCTCGTCGGTGACGTCGAGGACGCGCCCGATCGCCCGGGCGTCGAGCGTGGCCACGGCGGCGTCGAGCCGGGCCTGGTCCCGGCCGGCGAGCACGACCTGGGCCGCGCCCAGGGCCAGGGTGTGCCGCGCGGTCGCCAGACCGATGCCGGAGCTGCCTCCGGTGATGACAACGCGAGCGCCGTCCAGCTCGGTCACGCCTGCTCCCCGGCTGCACCGGCCGAGTGGCGTGCCCGGAAGGCGCGCTGGCGGGCGCGGTTCGCGCAGATCCCCGAGGTGCAGTAGCGACCGGTGCGGCTGCGCGTGTGGTCGTAGAAGGCCACCCGGCACTCGTCGTTGCCGCAGGCCTTGAGCCGTGCCCAGGTCCCGTCGGTGGTGGCCGCGACCATGATCGCGGCCAGGTCGTCGACGAACCGCGTGAGCCCGGTGGTGACACCGGCGGCATGCACGCCGCCCCCGTCGTCGGTGTCTACGCCGAGGGTCACGTTGCGCAGCTGGGCGCGCAGCGCGACGCCAGCCGCCTGATGGCCTCGGTCGTGTCCGGCGTGGGTCAGCAACACCGTCCGCACGGCCTCCCGCAGCTCCCGCAGCCGATGCAGCGCCGCCGTGTCGAGGGTGTCGGGCCGCACCGCGACACAGGCCCTGGCGGTGTGGCTGTCGGCGAGAAGGTCGGCCCGGCCGGAGTAGGCGTGGCTGTTGACAAACTCCTGGAGCCGGCCGAGCTCGCCGGGAGCGGGGTGGGCTCGCCACGCCGGCTCCCCCAAAGGGATGGAGGTCATGTAACGTACTTTAGCGTTAGATCGTTACTCGGCCAAGTAGGAGGCACTCGTGAGGATCGGAATCATCGGCGGCGGCAACGTCGGCACGGCGTTGGGGGAGCTGTTCACCACTGCGGGTCACGACGTCGTGGTGGGGGTGCGTGACATGTCGCGGCCCAGGAGCCAGCGGACGGTTCCGCTCCTGGAAGCGGTGTCGGCGGAGGTCGTCGTGCTGGCGGTGCCTTTCGGCGTGTTGCCCGCCCTGCTCGACGGTCCGGTCCGTGATGCGCTCGCCGGCACGATCGTCGTCGACGTGACCAACCCGGTTCAGGCCGACTGGTCGCCGGTCGCGTTGGGTGAGCACCGCTCTGCCGCTCAGGAGATTGCGCGTCTG
>JBBQEF010000331.1:0-6048 GCA_038320445.1 Mycobacteriales bacterium | reverse complement strand
GTCGGTGGTTGTGGCGGTGGGGGAACGCCCGGTCCCATCCCGAACCCGGAAGCTAAGCCCACCAGCGCCGATGGTACTGCACTCGTCAGGGTGTGGGAGAGTAGGTCGCCGCCGACATCAAACATCAGGGGTGGATCCCCGGCGAAAGACGGGGATCCACCCCTTTTTCGTCGTGAATCGCGCTCGCCCGGCGTGCAGGATGGCAGGATCGGCCCGTGGACCGGCGCATCGGAGGGTCGCTCGCGCGGCTGGGGCTCACGGAGCCACGGGCGGAATCGACGTTGGTGGAGCTCGGTTGGTGGTCGGGCGACGGGCCGGCCGTCGGGGCTGAGCCGATCATGTGGGCGCTGGCCCGCAGCCCCGACCCCGATCTGGCGCTCCGCACCCTCGAGCGGCTGTTCGCGGCGGCACCCGACGGGAAGGCGCTCAACATCGCGTTGCGCGCGGAGGCGGGCCTGCGCGGGCGGCTGGTCGCGCTGCTGGGGAGCTCCACCGCGCTGGGCGACCACCTGGTGACCCACCCCGACCGCTGGCACCGGCTCCGGAGCCGGGCGCAGACGCCGGGGGCGGATCCGACGCCCGGCCTGTTGGCCGCTGTGGGTGCCGATCCCGACGCCCCGCCCGCGGGCGCCGTCGGTGGTGGGGCGGCGACCGTGACCGGCGCGGACGCGGTCGACGCGCTGCGCACCGCCTACCGTGACGAGATCCTCGTGCTGGCGGCGGCCGACGTCGGGGCGGTGGGGGAGCCGGACCTGCCGGTGTTCGACATCGAGGACGTCACCGCGCGGCTGTCGGACCTGGCCGCGGCTGCGCTGCGCGCCGCCCTCGCGGTGGCGGTCGCCGAGGTGCCGGACGCGGGACGGCTGGCGGTCATCGCGATGGGCAAGTGCGGTGGGCACGAGCTGAACTACGTCAGCGACGTCGATGTCGTCTTCGTGGCCGAGCCCGCCGACCCGGCCACCACGAAGCTGGCCAGCCGCGTCATGCGGATCGCGGGCGAGGCCTGTTTCGAGGTGGACGCCAACCTGCGACCGGAGGGACGGCAGGGGGCGTTGGTCCGCACGCTCGACGGACACATGTCCTACTACAAGAGGTGGGCCAAGACCTGGGAGTTCCAGGCGCTGCTCAAGGCCCGCCCGATCGCGGGCGACGCGGAGCTCGGCAAGGCCTACGCCGAGGCCGTGGCGCCGATGGTGTGGAACGCGGCGGGCCGCGACGACTTCGTGGCCGACGTGCAGGCGATGCGCCGCCGCGTCGAGGAGCACATCCGTCCCGACCAGGCGGGCCGCGAGCTCAAGCTGGGGCCCGGCGGGCTGCGCGACGTCGAGTTCGCGGTGCAGCTGCTGCAGCTGGTTCACGGCCGCACCGATCCGGACCTGCACGCCTCGGGCACGCTGGACGCGCTCGCGGCCCTCTCCGAAGGTGGTTACGTCGCCCGTGACGACGGGGCGAACCTCGCCGCGTCCTACCGGTTCCTGCGCCTGCTGGAGCACCGCCTGCAGCTGCAGAAGATGCGGCGCACCCACCTGCTCCCGGCCTCCGACGACACGGCCGGCCTGCGCTGGCTCGCGCGCGCCGCGCGGATGCGGCCCGACGGGCGCAACGACGTGGTCGGGGTGCTCATGGCCGAATGGACGCGGAATGCCCGGCGGGTACGGCGGCTGCACCAGAAGCTGTTCTACCGGCCGCTGCTCACCGCCGTGTCGCGGCTGTCGCCCGACTCGGCGCGGCTGTCGGAGTCGGCGGCCAAGGCCCGGCTCGGTGCGCTGGGCTGGGCGTCCCCGGAGGGCGCGCTGAACCACCTGCGGGCCCTGACCGGCGGGGTGTCGAGGGCAGCAGCCATCCAGCAGACGCTGTTGCCGGTGCTGCTCGACGAGCTGGCGGGCAGCCCCGACCCGGACCGCGGCCTGCTGGCCTACCGGCGGGTGTCCGAGGCCCTTGCGACCACGCCGTGGTATCTGCGGCTGCTGCGCGACGAAGGTCTCGTCGCGCAGCGCCTCATGTGGCTGCTCGGCACGTCCACGCTGGTACCGGACCTCCTCGTGCGGGCCCCGGAGGTGCTGCGGCTGCTGGCCGCGCCGACCACCGGCCAGGCGGACGAGCTGGCGCGCGACCCGTCGGAGGTGGCGGTGTCCCTGCGCGCCACCGTCGCCCGCCAGCACGACCCGGACGCAGCGGCCGCCACGGCCCGCTCGCTGCGCCGCCACGAGATGTTGCGGGTGGCGTGTGCCGACCTGCTGGGGGTGATCAGCACCGACCAGGTGTGTGCAGCCCTGTCCGCGGTGTGGGTGGCCGTGTTGCAGGCGACGCTGGAGTCGGTGGAGCGGGCTCTGGGTGCGGGTCCCGCCCCGGCCCGGATCGCGGTGATCGGGATGGGCCGGCTCGGCGGGGCCGAGCTGGGCTACGGCAGCGATGCCGACGTGCTGTTCGTCTGCGAACCCGTGAACGGCGCGGCCGATGGTGATGCCGTGCGCTACGCCACCACGGTGGCGGAGACCGTGCGCAGGCGGCTCGGCGCCCCGAGCCCCGACCCGGCCCTGCTCGTGGACGCCGACCTGCGCCCCGAGGGCCGCTCCGGCCCGCTCGTGCGCACCTTCGAGTCCTACCGCAGCTACTACGCGCGCTGGTCGGAGGCGTGGGAAGCGCAGGCGTTGCTCCGGGCCACGCCCGTCGCCGGCGACATGGGGCTCGGAGTCCGGTTCGTCGAGATGGTCGACCCCATCCGCTACCCGGTCGACGGGCTCGATGCGGCGACGGTCACCGAGATCCGGCGGATCAAGGCCCGGGTCGACGCCGAGCGCCTGCCCCGCGGCGCCGACCGCGCCCTGCACACGAAGCTCGGGCTCGGCGGGCTCGCCGACGTCGAATGGACGGTGCAGCTGCTGCTGCTCCAGTACGCGGGCGACCAGCCGGAGCTGCGCACGACGTCCACGTTGGAAGGGCTGCGCGAGGCAGGCGAGGCCGGCCTGCTGGCCCGCGGCGACGTCGCCGAGCTGACGGCGGGGTGGACGATGGCCACCCGGGCGCGCAACGCGATCATGCTCGTGAAGGGCAGGCCGGGCGACCAGCTGCCGCGCTCGGGCCGGGAGCTGGCCGCCGTCGCGTGCGCGATGGGCTATCCGTCCGATGGGGACTCGGGGGTGTTCCTCGACGACTACCGGCGGGCCACGCGGCGGGCGCGGACGGTCGTGGAAAGGGTCTTCTACGGCTGGTGACGCCGGGCTACCGTCCGCGGGTGCCTTCCGCCTCCACGCTCCTGACCTTCGCGCTCGCCGGCATCGTCCTGGTGGTGATACCCGGGCCGAGCGTGCTGTTCATCGTCGGCCGGGCGCTGGCCCACGGCAGGCGGGCGGCGCTCACGAGCGTGGCCGGCAACACGACGGGTGCGGCGGCGGTGGTGCTGCTCGTCGCGCTGGGGTTCGGGGCGGTGGCCGCGGAGTCCGCCGTGGTGTTCGGCGTGCTCAAGGTGGCCGGCGCGGCCTACCTCGTGTACCTCGGCGTGCAGACGATCCGGCACCGCGGCGACCTCGCGGACGTCCTCGGCGCGCCCGCAGGGCCCGCCGACCGGCGCCTGTACTGGCAGGGCGTGATCGTCGGCGTGACCAACCCGAAGGTGCTGGTGTTCTTCGCGGCCGTGCTGCCGCAGTTCGTGGACACCTCCGCGGGTGATGCCACCACCCAGATGCTGGTGCTCGGGCTCGTGTTCGCGCTGATCGCGTCGGTGCTCGACAGCATGTGGGGTCTCGCGGCAGGCACCGCCCGGGACTGGTTCGTCACGTCGCCGGCCCGGTTGCGGTGGGTGGGCGGCACCGGCGGGCTGACGATGATCGCCCTCGGCGCCGGCCTCGCGCTGAGCGGCCGGCGCGACTGACCAGCGCGGGTCGTGCGTGGAAGACGTCGCCAGGACGACGTTTTCCGCGCACGGGGGACGTCAGGCGCGCAGGGCGGCGATCAGCCACTCGAACGCCGGCACGGCCGACGGGAACGGGTCCCGGTTGTTGAGCACACCGAGCAGGGCCCAGTAGCGCTCCACGCGCCGGTCGGCGAACGTCTCCAGCGCATCGGCCACGTGAGCGGGGTCCGCACCGGCCGGGAGGATCCGGTCGAGCACGGCGCGGGCCTGCGGCGACGCAGGATCGATGCCGGCCGCCAGCGCTGCTCCCGCGTGCTCGGTGACGGCTGTGGGGTCCACCGGTGCACGCGCAGCGTCCGGCCCCGCGGTCGCCATCTCCCGGACGCGGGCCCGGAAGGACGGGTCGCTCACCAGCGCCGCGAGCTCCACCCACGCCTCCACCTGCTCGGTGGTCGGCTCGTCGGGCAGCGTCGCGGGCAGGGTGCGCATGGCGCCGGCGATGCCCGCGCCGGGGGCGTCCGGGTCGGTGCCTGCGAACGCGTCGGCCACGAACGCGTCGATCATCTGCTGGCGCTCGGTGGCGGAGAGACGGGCGAGGTCGTTCATCAGGGCGGCCTTTCGGGGGGAGGGGGCCCCGCGGGCGAGCAGCGTGCAGACGGCACGCTGGGTCCGCAGGAGGCGGATGCGGCCGTCGATCGCGTTGACGTGCGCCGCGGCGACGTCCTCCACGCTGCGGCGGCGTGCGAGCACCAGCCGGACGTCGTCGAGGCCGAGGCCGAGCTCGCGCAGCGTGCGAACGAGGTCGAGGCGGGCGACGGCGTGGGCGTCGTAGCGGCGGTAGCCACCTGCCGAGCGGTCCGTCTCGGGCAGGACACCCTCGTCGGACCAGAAGCGCAACGTCCGGATCGGCACGCCCGACCGACGGGCGAGCTGCCCGATGGTGAGCATCGTGGTGTCGGTTGCGGACATGGGCCAATGCTGAGCCCTCCAGCCGATGGAGGGTCAAGGGGATATGCCAGGCTGGTGGCGTGGAGGAATGGCTCGGCGTCGCGACCCGGGTCGCCGAGCAACGGCCGTCCGTGCTGCTCGCCGCGGCACTCGCGCTGGTCGCCGTGCTGTGGTCGGTGTCGTGGCGCTGGACCCGCACCGTCGTGACCATCGCCCACGAGGGCGGGCACGCGCTCGCCGCCATGGTCGCCGGACGCGGCCTGACCGGCATCCGGCTGCACCCCGACACGTCCGGCGTCACGGTGTCGACGGGAGCTCGTCGCGGCCCGGGCCTGGTGGTCACGTTCCTCGGCGGTTACCCGGCCCCGTCCCTGCTCGGCCTGGGCGGAGCCGCGCTGGTGGCCGCGGACCGGGCCGAGCTGATGTTGTGGATCGCCCTGGCACTCCTGGCTGCCACGCTGATCCAGATCCGCAACGTGTTCGGAGCGCTCGCCGTGGTCGCCACCGGTGTGCTCGTGGCCGCCGTTGCGGGCTGGGCCACACCGCGCGTGCAGGACGGCTTCGCGGCCGCGCTCTGCTGGTTCCTGGTGTTCGGGGGGCTGCGCGCGGTGCGGGAGCTGCAGCGCGGCCGCCGCCGGTCCCGCCGTGGCGATTCCGATGCCGACATGCTCGCCGGCCTGACGCACGTCGCCGGGGGAATCTGGGCCGCCCTGTTCTGGTTGGTGGGCGGTGTGGCCGTGATCACCACAGCCTGGGTCCTGCTGTTCTGAGATCTCGAGGAGAACGAACGTGAGCGACTGGAATACCGCAATCATCGAGGAGTTCCGGGCCAACGAGGGCCAGGTGGGCGGACCGTTCGAGGGCGCGCCCATGATCCTCGTGCACCACATCGGGGCGAAGTCCGGCACCGAACGTGTGACGCCGCTGGTCTACTTCCCGGAGGCGCGGGGCCAGATGGTGATCATCGCGTCGAAGGCGGGCGCCCCCACCAACCCCGACTGGTACCACAACCTCAAGGCCAACCCGGCGGTGAACGTCGAGGTCGGGACCGAGACCTTCCCGGTCGAGGCGGCCGAGGTGGCCGGCGCCGAGCGCGAGGAGGTCTGGTCGCGGGTCGTCGCCGCCAACCCCGGCTTCGGCGAGTACCAGGAGAAGACCACCCGGACCATCCCGGTGATCCGGCTGACCCGGGTCGCGTGAACGATCCCGTGACCATCACACTGGCCCAGGCCCAGACCATCGTCTCC
>JBBQEF010000330.1:0-6055 GCA_038320445.1 Mycobacteriales bacterium | reverse complement strand
CGGGACCGCGGTTACCACGTCGTCGCGGTCAACCCGCACGCCGAGCAGGTCGAGGGTGATCCCTGCTACCCCGACCTCACCTCGGTGCCCGGGGGCGTGGAGGCCGTCGTGATCGGCACGCGGCCGGACCGGGCGCCGGCCACGGTCCGCGAGTGCGTCGACCTCGGCATCTCGCAGGTCTGGATGCACCGGGGGCCGGGCGCCGGCAGCGTGTCGGCCGAGGCGACGGCGTACGGGCGGGCGCACGGGGTGACGGTCATCGACGGGGGCTGCCCGTGCATGTTCGGCCCGACGGCGGACCGCGCCCACAAGGCGATGCGGGTGTTCCTGCGGCACGCCGTGCCGCGCGACGTGCCCTGAGCCGTCGAGTACGGCCCCAGTCAGTCCAGCTCGGCTGACCGGGCCGGCGGCGTGGCGAGGAAGCCGCCCAGCCGGTGGACGCGCAGCGCGTTCGTCGAGCCGGCGGTCGACGGCGGGCTGCCCGCGACGATGGTGACCAGCTCGCCCGGCTGCATGCGGCCGAGGTCGAGCATCGCCCGTTCCACCTGCCGCACCATCTCGTCGGTGTGCATGACCACCGGCACGAGGAAGGTCTCGACGCCCCAGACCAGGGTCAGCTGGCTGCGCACGTCGGGGGTCGGGGTGAACGCCAGCAGCGGGATCGGCGAGCGGTGCTCGGCCAGCCGGCGGGCGGTGTCGCCGGACTGGGTGAAGGCCACGATCGCGCTGGCGCCGACGGTCTGCGCGACGCTGGCGGCAGCCCGGGCGATGGCGGCGCCGATCGAGCTCGGCTCGGCCGCGACCCGTGGGACCTTGGCGAGCTCCTCCTCCGCGGCCACGACGATCCGGGCCATCGTGGCGACGGACTCGACCGGGTAGGCCCCCACGCTCGTCTCCCCGGAGAGCATGACGGCGTCGGCGCCGTCGAGCACGGCGTTGGCGACGTCGCTCGCCTCGGCCCGGGTGGGTCGCGGGGCGACGATCATCGAGTCGAGCATCTGGGTGGCGACGATGACCGGCTTGGCCTGCTCGCGGGCCGCCTGCACGGCCCGCTTCTGCACCACGGGGACCCGCTCCAGGGGCATCTCCACCCCGAGGTCGCCACGGGCCACCATCAGGCCGTCGAACGCCTCGATGATCGCGTCGAGGTTGTCGACGGCCTGCGGCTTCTCGATCTTGGCCAGGACCGGCAGCCGGATCCCGGACTCGTCCATGATCCGGTGCACGCCGACGATGTCCTCCGGTGACCGGACGAAGGACAGCGCGATCATGTCGACCCGCAGCCCCATCGCGAACCGCAGGTCGGCCTCGTCCTTGTCGGACATCGCCGGCACCGACACGCCGACACCCGGCAGCGAGAGGCCCTTGTTGTTGGAGACCGGACCGCCCTCGGTCACGAGCAGCTGGATGTCCTCGCCGTCGACCGCGAGCACGCGCAGCCCGACCCGGCCGTCGTCGACGAGCAGCCGGTCACCGACCGACACGTCACCCGCCAGCCCGGCGTACGTCGTCGACACCAGGTCGTGCGTGCCCGCGACGTCCCGGGTCGTGATCGACACGGTCTCCCCGGTGGCCCAGACGACGGGGCCGTCCGCGAAGGTCCCCAGCCGGATCTTCGGGCCCTGCAGGTCGGCGAGCACGCCGACGCCCCGGCCGGACTCGTCGCTGGCGCGGCGTACCCACTCGTAGTTCTGCTTGTGGTCGGCGTGGCTGCCGTGCGAGAAGTTGAGGCGGGCCACGTCCATGCCGGCCAGCACGAGGGCACGGATCGCCTCGTAGGAGCCGACGGCGGGGCCGAGGGTGCAGACGATCTTCGCGCGACGCATCACGGCAGTCAGCCTAGGCCGACCGGGTCGGGCCCGCGCGCGACGCCACCGGACCGGACGCTAGGAGGTCGCGGCCGAGGCGCTGACGATCCCGGAGCCGTAGTGGCCGTTGTACGCCGTCGTGCCCTGGCAGACCGGTCCGCCCGACGACGCGGACGGGCAGGCGTGCGGCCGGGCGGTGCCCTGCAGCAGCGACTGCGTGCGGGCCGGGTCCAGGCGCAGCCCGCCCGGGTGCTGCGGGTCCGCGGCGCCGTACCGGCTCACCAGCAGCGCGGCGACCCCGGCGGCGTGCGGCGCGGCCATCGAGGTGCCCTGCAGGTAGCGGTAGTAGGCGCACGGGCCGCCGGTGCAGTCGCGCACGACGTAGTTCGAGGTCGGCTGGCCACCCGGGCCGAGGTCGCCGTTCTTCTTCGCGAGCACCGCCGGGTAGGCCCCGAGCACCTCGGCCGTCGCACCGCCGAGCCCGCTGACCTCGTCGCTGTCCTGGCCACCGGGGGCCGCCACGTCGACCTCGCCGAGGCCGAAGTTGGAGTAGTAGGCCAGCTGCTGGGCCGGGCCCACGGCACTGACGGCCACGACGCCGTCGGTCTCGGCCGGGACGGACAGGCAGCTGTCGGCCAGGGTCCGCGCCCGGGACCGGCCTCCGTAGTCGGGACTGAGGTAGTCCTGACCGGGGTGACCGAGATCGGTCGACTCGTTGCCGGCCGCCGCCACCGGCAGGACGCCGCGGCTGCGGGCGTAGGTGACCGCGCGCTGGACCGCGGCCACGATCGTCTGCTGCTCGGACCGCTCGAGCGGCGAGTCCTTGGGGTTGGCAGCGCAGTTGAACAGCCACGGGTCGACGTAGAAGCTGAGGTTGAGCACGTCCACGCCGATGTCGGCGGCGTAGGACAGCGCCTGCAGGGTCGGCTGGAGGAAGAAGAGCCCGCTGTCCTGCCCGGCCCGCAGGTCCACCAGTGTGACCCCCGGAGCCACGCCGGCGATCCCGCGGCCGTTCAGCGCCGCCCCGATCGTGCTGGCCACGTGGGTCCCGTGGCCGTTGTCGTCCTCGCCGACCGGGTCGACGCAGCTCGGCACCTCGCAGGGCTCGTCGCCCAGCCCGTCGCCGTTGCGGTCGACCCCGTTGTCGACGTCGCGCAGGTCCCGGGTGAAGTTGCGGCTGAGGGACTCGTCCAGCACCGGCGCCAGGTCGGGGTGGGTCCGGTCGACCCCGGTGTCGACGATGCCGACGAGCACCTGGCGCGAGCCGCGCTGGCGGGCGTACGAGCCGGTGGCGGTGGCGCCGATCTGCTGCATGTCCCACTGGCGGCCGGCCAGCGGCTCGGTGCCGGTCGCCCGGAGCGCCGGGACGACCGGGGCCGCGCGGCGGTGCTCGACCGCCGTCCCTGCCCGCGCGGCGCCCGGCAGGGTCCCGATGCTCTGGTCGCGCGCGGCGCCGAGGAGCTGGCTCGACGCCGCGACCCGGCGCCAGAAGTCGGCGGCGCCGCTCCGCGCGACCGCGTAGCCGACCGCGGGGTCGCTGCGCAGCACGGTGCCGCCGGCCTGGACCACCGCGCGGCGACCGGCCGCGTCGGCGACGCCGGGCCGGTAGAGGACCACCCAGGACTGGGCCCGCGCGACCGCGGTCGGGGCAGCGGCCCCGGCCCCCGGCACAGGGCCCGCGACGATCGCGGCCAGGGCGACCAACAGGGCCGACGCGGCTCCCGCCAGGGTGCGGACGGTCGCGGGCATCTCGACGTCTCCTGTCGGTCGTCGACCACGGTCAGCCGGGTGCGGCAGGGTCCAGGACGCGGGTCATCCTAGGTCGGTTCCGCGACGGAGACCCGGGACTACCGGCTGGTCGGCAGCACCGGCTCGGGCAGCAGCGTGTTGCCGGACAGCGCCCGGTCGACCGCTGCCGCCGCCGAGCGGCCCTCCGCGATCGCCCAGACGATGAGCGACTGGCCGCGGCCCATGTCGCCGGCGACGTAGACCCCGGGGACGTTGGTGGCCCAGCCACCGTCCCGGGCCACGTTGCCCCGGCCGTCGAGCTCGACCTCGAGCGCCTCGAGCAGCCCGGTGCGCTGCGGGCCGGTGAAGCCCATCGCCAGGAGCACCAGGTCGGCGCGCAGCGTGCGACCGGTGCCCTCGACCGGGGTGAACCGGCCCGCGACCATCTCGACGTCGACCAGCTCGATGCCGCGCACGTGGCCATCGGCGTCGCCGACGAACCGCTCGGTGTTGACGGCGAACAGCCGCTCGCCGCCCTCCTCGTGCGCGCTGGAGGTGCGGTACTGCAGCGGCCAGGTCGGCCAGGGCGTGGACTCCGCCCGGGTCTCCGGCGGCTTCGGCATGATCTCCAGCTGGGTCACGCTGAGCGCACCCTGCCGGTGCGCGGTGCCCAGGCAGTCGGCGCCGGTGTCCCCTCCACCGATGATGATGACGTGCTTGCCCTCGGCGTCGATCGGCGCCCGCTGCAGGTCGCCCTCCTGCACCCGGTTGGACGGCACGAGGTACTCCATCGCCAGGTGGATGCCGGCGAGGTCCCGGCCCGGGGCCGGCAGGTCGCGGCCGAGGGTCGAGCCGCCGGCGAGGACGACCGCGTCGTACTCGTCCCGCAGCGGCGGGACCGTCACGTCCACCCCGACGGCGACGCCGGTCCGGAACTCGGTGCCCTCCTCGCCCATCTTCGCGAGGCGCCGGTCGAGCACCCGCTTCTCCATCTTGAACTCGGGGATGCCGTAGCGCAGCAGGCCGCCGATCCGATCGGCCCGCTCGAGCACGACGACGTGGTGCCCGGCCCGGGTGAGCTGCTGCGCAGCGGCGAGCCCGGCCGGCCCGGAGCCGACCACCGCGACCCGCTTGCCGGTGTGCTCCATCGGCGGCAGGGGGGTCACCCAGCCCTGCTCGAAGGCCTTGTCGATGATCTCGACCTCGACCTGCTTGATGGTGACCGGGTCCTCGTTGATGCCGAGCACGCAGGCCGCCTCGCACGGAGCGGGACACAGCCGCCCGGTGAACTCCGGGAAGTTGTTGGTGGCGTGCAGCCGGTCGATGGCGTCGTGCCAGTCGCCCTTGTAGACGAGGTCGTTCCACTCCGGGATCAGGTTGCCCAGCGGGCAGCCGTTGTGGCAGAACGGGATGCCGCAGTCCATGCAGCGCGCGGCCTGGTCGTGGACCGCCTCCGGCGGGAACGGCGTGTAGACCTCGCGCCAGTCCTTGATCCGGATGTCGACGGGCCTGCGCTGGGGCAGCTCCCGGTGGTGCTTGAGGAACCCGGTGGGGTCGGCCATCTGCTGCTCCCTCAGTGCTTCGTGCCGACGGTGGACTGGGCGTGCTGGGGCGGGACCCCGTTGCCCGCCGCCGGGAACGGCGAGCCCTCGTCGAGGTCGACGGTGGCCGGCGCCACCGGCTTGCCGGCACCCGACGCGGTCGACGCGGCGGCGGCCATCACGGCGACGTCGACGTCGGTGCCGTCCTCCCGGGCCTGCTCCATCGCCGCGAGCACCCGCTTGTAGTCCCGCGGCATGACCTTGGTGAACCGGGCGGACCAGGCGCTGGACAGCCCGGCGCTGTCGACCAGCGCCTGCGCGACCGGCGAGCCGGTCTCGGCGGCGTGCTCGGCGAGCATCTGGCGCAGGGTCTCGCGGTCGCCCTCGTCGACCTCCTCGAGGTCGACCATCTCCGGGTTGACCTTGCCCAGGTCGAGGTCCAGGACGTACGCCGTCCCGCCACTCATCCCCGCGGCGACGTTGCGGCCGGTCGGCCCGAGGATCGCCACGCGCCCGCCGGTCATGTACTCGAGGGCGTGGTCGCCGACCCCCTCGACCACCGCGGTGGCGCCGGAGTTGCGCACGCAGAACCGCTCCCCCACGACGCCCCGGACGTAGAGCTTGCCGCCGGTCGCGCCGTAGGCGAGGACGTTGCCGGCGATGACGTCGTCGGCGTTGACGACCCGGGCCTGCCGGGACGGCCGGACGATGACGGTGCCGCCGGACAGGCCCTTGCCGACGTAGTCGTTGGCGTCGCCCTCAAGGCGCAGCGTGATGCCGCGCGGCAGGAAGGCGCCGAACGACTGACCGGCACTGCCGTGGAAGGTCACGTCGATCGTGCCCTCGGGCAGGCCGTGCCCGCCGTGCCGGCGGGTCAGCTCGGCGCCGAGCATCGTGCCGACGGTCCGGTTGACGTTGCGGACCGGCAGCTCGAGCTGCACCGGGCTGCCGTCGGCGAGCGCGCCCTCGCACAGCTGC
>JBBQEF010000329.1:0-6059 GCA_038320445.1 Mycobacteriales bacterium | reverse complement strand
GGAGATCACGTCCGCGATGGCGCCCCCGGCCGCTTGCCCACCGAGCCAGGCCTCGACGAGCGCGACAGCGTGCGGAGCGACCTCGCCGAGCACCACGGTCGACCCGTTGACCAGCACGACCACGACGTTCGGGTTCGCCGCCGCGACGGCTTCGAGGGTGGCGATCTGGTTGGCCGGCAGGTTCATGTGGGTGCGGTCGAAACCCTCGGACTCGTCAGCCCCGGGCAACCCGATCAGCACGACCACCGTCTCGGCCGCCGCCGCCACGTCCACCGCCTCGGCCCGGAGCGCCTCGTCGGATGCGGTGTCGCCGATCCCGTAACCCGCCGCGAACGTGACGTCCGCGAACGCCGCCGTCAGCTCGTCGAGCGCGTTCTCGATCCTCGTGGGAACCACCTGGGAGCTGCCGGCACCCTGGAAACGGGGGGTGCGGGCGAACTCGCCGATGACGGCGATCCGGCTGGCAGGGGCGAGGGGCAGGACGGCGCCCTCGTTCTTCAGCAGCACGATCGACTCCGCTGCCGCCGCGCGCGCCAGCCGGTGATGGGCGTCGGCGTCGAAGTCCTCGTCCAGGTCGAGGACGGCCATCCCCTTGCTCACCAGCTCCAGCACGGTGCGGGCCCGGGCGTCGAGCACGTGCTCGTCCAGCTGTCCCGACCGCACGGCCGCGACGATCTCGTCGGGGCTGCGGGGCAGGTTGGGTGGCATCTCCAGGTCGAGCCCGGCGGCCAGTGCGGGGACCCGGTGGTAGACCGCACCCCAGTCGGACACGACGAGCCCCTCGAAGCCCCACTCGTCACGCAGCACCGTCGTGAGCAGCCAGGGGTTCTCCGAGGCAGACTCCCCGTTGACCTTGTTGTAGGAGCACATGATCGTCCACGGCTGGCAGGCCGTGACGATCCGCTCGAACGCGGGGAAGTAGATCTCCCGCAGCGTCCGCTCGTCGATCCGGGCGTCGACCCGCTGCCGGTCGCTCTCCTGGTTGTTGGCCGCATAGTGCTTCACCGAGGTGCCCACCCCACGGGACTGGATGCCGTCGACGATCCCCACCCCCAGCTCGCCGGCCAGGTACGGGTCCTCGGAGAAGTACTCGAAGTTGCGCCCGCACAGCGGCGAGCGCTTCATGTTGATCCCCGGGCCCAGGATCACCGACAGGTTGATCGCGCGCGCCTCCTGGGCCAGCGCGGCGCCGATCCGCCCCAGCAGCTCGGGGTTCCACGCCGATGCGATCGCCGACGCCGTGGGGAAACACGTCGCGGGCACGCTGCCGCCCAGCCCGAGATGGTCGCCGTCGCCGGGCTGGGCACGCAGGCCGTGCGGCCCGTCGGAGACCATGACCTTCGGCACGCCCAGCCGCTCCACAGGCACCGTGTACCAGAACCCGGAGCCCGACGTCAGCGACGCCTTCTCCGCCAACGACAGCTCGGTCAGCAGCGCTGCGACATCAAGGGGCACGGGTCCACCTCACACTCTCGATCGGCCGGACGGCGGGCGCGCCGACGCACAGCATCGGATCGTAGAGCCGGATCGATGCGAGGTCCTCCGCTGACGTCGGGGTCGGGCGGCATGGAACGCTGTGGGCGTTGGCGGCAGAGGTGAAGGAGTCGGAGTTGGGATCGGATTGGATCGCCGATGCGGTGCTGTACGAGGTCTACCCGCAGTCGTTCGCCGACTCCGACGGCGACGGCGTCGGCGACCTCCGGGGCGTGATCGCGCGGCTGGACCACATCGCCTCCCTCGGCGTCGACACGATCTGGTTCAACCCGTGCTTCGCGTCGCCGTTCGTCGACGCCGGTTACGACGTCACGGACTACCTCACGATCGCCCCGCGGTACGGCACCAACGACGACATGGTCGAGCTGGTGGCCCAGGCGAAACGCCGCGGCATCCGGGTCCTGCTCGACCTCGTCGCCGGGCACACCTCGAGCGAGCACCCGTGGTTCCGGCGCGAGCTGAGCGCGCCCGGGCCCGACCCCGACGGCGACCGCTACGTGTGGTGCGAGGAGCTGCCGCCGCGCGTGTGGCCGCACGACATCCCGGGCCGGCCCGCGTGGGTGCCGTCGCCGGGACCGCGGCGGGGCTGGTACCTCAAGAACTTCTACGACGAGCAGCCCGCACTCAACTTCGGCTGGACCCAGCTGCGTGCGGACGAGCCGTGGCGCGACGCGGTGGACGCGCCCGGCCCGCGGCGCAACCGTCAGGCGCTCCGGGACATCATCGCGTTCTGGCTCGACCGTGGGGTCGCCGGATTCCGCGTCGACATGGCGTTCTCCCTGATCAAGACGGATCCGGGCGAGGGCGGCGGCCCGGAGGCCACCATGGATGTGTGGCGCGACATCCGCGACTGGCTGGACGTCGCGTATCCCGACGCCGTGATCGTCCCGGAGGGCGCCGAGCCCCGCACCGGCTCGCCATTGGCCTTCCACGCCGACTTCTTCCTCGTCATCATGGAGGAGCACGCGAGCCTGTTCGACAACCACGCCGCGGGCGTGCTGCCGTTCCAGGCGCCGCGGGAGCCGTTCTTCGACGCCGCGGGCCGCGGCACGACCCGCGCCTTCCTGGACGGCTGGGACGCCGCCCGGCTGGCGGACCCGGCCCGTCCGGTGATCCTGTCGACGGCCGACCACGACTTCGATCGGCTGCGGTGCGGACCGCGCACCCCCGAGCAGCTCGGCGCGGCCCTCACCTTCCTGCTCACCTGGGGGTCGGTGCCCTGCATCTACTACGGCGACGAGATCGGCATGCGGTACCTGCCGGGCATGCCCGGCGTGGAGGGCGCCGTCTGCAACCCGGCGTACAACCGGGCCGGCTGCCGCACGCCGATGCAGTGGGACGACGGGCCGAACGCCGGGTTCTCCTCGGCCGAGGCGTCCCGGCTGTACCTGCCGGTCGATCCCGATCCCGCACGTCCGACCGTCGCGGCACAGGAGCAGGACCCCGAGTCCACGCTCCACCTCGTCCGGAGGCTCGTCGCGCTGCGCAGGGCGACGCCCGCGCTCGGCGGGCGCGCCGACACCCGCGTGCTGAACAGCGGTTACCCGTTCGCCTACGTGCGCGGGGGGACGCACCTCGTCGTCGTCAACCCTCGGCGCGAGCCCGCCGACCTGAGAGCGGATGAGCTGGTGGCAGCCACGCCGCTGCTGGCCCGCGGCGTCTCGGTCGACGGCGACACCGCCACGGCGGCGGGGTTCGCGTACGGGATCTTCGCCCTGTCCGGCCACGACCGAGCCTGACCCGACCTGGGCGGGACGTTGGTCTCGTCCCGGCGGACCGTTCTGCCCGAGCCGGGCGGCGCGCCCGCGGTGCAGGCTTGGTTCCTGCCGGGGAGGTCACGATGCGGACGGGGATCATCTCCGACGACAAGCTGCGGGCGATGTACGCGGGCGGGCGCGGCGACGCGACCGCGCGCCGGTTCTCCCGGCTGTGGGCGTCGGTGTTCGGGCTGGGTCTCATGCCCCGGCGGTGGGTGACGCTCGAGGTCGAGGGACGCCGCACGGGCCGGACCACCCGCTTCCCCCTGGGCATGGCCGACTGGAACGGCCGGTCCTACCTCGTGCCGATGCTCGGCGAGGACTGCAGCTGGGTCAAGAACGTGCGAGCCGCGGGCGGTGCTGCCGTGCTGCGCCGCGGGCGAGCCGTCCGGTGCCGGCTCGTCGAGATCCCGGTCCCCGAGCGCGCACCGATCCTCCGGCGCTACCTCGCCCAGGTGCCCGGAGCACGCCCCCACCTGCCGCTCGATCGCAACGCACCCCTCGCCGACTTCGCCGAGATCGCTCCGCGCTACCCGGTCTTCCGGGTCGACCCCGATTCCCTCGCATCCGGCGGGAACGACAGGGCCGGACCGCGCCGGGGTGCGGCCGTCCTCGCCTACATCGCCCTCGCCTACGGGCTGTCCTGGGCCTGGCTCCTCCCCATGGTCGCCTCCGGTGCCACGGCCGAGCCGGGCTCGGGATGGCCGACCCACTTTCCCGCGCTCGTCGGTCCCCTCGTCGCCGCCGTCGTGGTCGCGACCGTCACCGGCCGGCTGCGGCCGCTCGTCGCCGGCGTGGTCCGGGTCCGGGTCGGGGTCCGCTGGTGGCTGATGGCGCTGAGCCCCCTCGGGATCGGTGCGGTCGCCGCGGCCGTGGGCTACCTGGCCACGGGCTCCCTCCCGGCGCCGGCGGGCCTCGGTGTGTTCGCCGGGATCTCCGCGCTCGCCGGACCGGCCGGGGTCGCGGCTGTGCTCGTCGTGGTCAACGGGTTCGGCGAGGAGACCGGGTGGAGGGGATATCTCCTCCCCGCCCTGCAGCGACGCTTCCGGCCCCTCACCGCGATGCTGCTCCTGGCCCCGATCTGGGCCCTGTGGCACGCCCCGATGTTCGCCGTGGTCTCCACCTTCCGCGGGTTCGGCGCCGGCACGCTCGTGGGCTGGTTCCTCGGTCTCGTGTGCGGCTCGGTCGTGCTGGGGTGGCTCTACAACCGCACCGGCAGCATCGCGATCGTGGCGGTCTGGCACGGCCTGTTCAACGTCGTCAGCGGAACCGCCGCTGCCGCGGGCCTGATCGCGGCGGTCTCCAGCACCGTGGTCATGGTGCTGGCCGTGGGCCTCATCGGAGCCGAGGTGCTCGCGACCCGGCGCGGCCGTGCCACCGTTCTCGGTCCGCCCGTGGGGCACACAGAGCAGCGCCGAGATCGCGGATGAGCTCTCCCGGCTCCCGTCTCGGGGCGGTGCGGGATGGCTACGGTGTCGGCATGCAGTGCACGATGAACGGGGTCGCCGTCCACTACGTCGAGCACGGCACCGGCATGCCGCTGGTCGCTCTGCACGGCGCCGGTGTCGATCATCGCGAGATCGAGGCGGCGATCGAGGCCGTCGTTCCCCGCACGGGATACCGGCGGATCTACCCCGACCTGCCCGGGATGGGCCACTCCGCTACCGATGGTCTGACCTGCAACGACGACGTGGTGACGCTGCTCGGCGACCTCATCGACCACCTCGCAGGGGGGCCGGCGCTGCTGCTCGGGCATTCCTACGGCGCCTACCTGGCTCGTGGCGTGGCCGCACAGCGACCGGAGGTGGTGCTCGGCCTGGCGTTGCTGTGCCCCGTTGCCGAGCGATCGGGACCCGTGCCCGAGCACGGCGCGGTTCGCCAGGACGCCGATACCTACGACGAACTCGACCCCGCGCAGCGGGCGGGTTTCGACGAGTACGTCGTCGTGCGCACGCCGGCGACCGCTCGCCGCTACCGCGACCACGTCGTGCCGGGCACGACGCTCGTCGACGAGGCGGCGCTGGGCCGCATCTTCTCCGGGTGGAGGGTCGACGTCGGGTCGCGGGCCTTCACGTCGCCGACCCTGATCGCGGCAGGACGGCGCGACTCCGTCGTCGGGTACGCCGACGCCACCGGCCTGCTCGACCGCTACCCGCACGCCACCATCGCCGTAGTGGAGGACGCCGGCCACGCGCTCATGCACGAGCGGCCCGAGTTGCTCGCCGCGTTCGTCGTCGACTGGCTCGATCGGGCTGCCGAGCGGGCAGTGACCTGGGGCTCCTCGGCACAGCAGTAGAGCTCGACCACGTCCTCATCGCCCAGGCCGAGCGCTTCGACGTGATCATCGACTTCTCCCGATACGCCGTCGGCGACGAGATCACGATGCGCAACTCCCTCGGCAGCGGCAGCAGCACCGACAGCGGCCCGATCCCGGCCCGGCTCGACCTGGTCCGGGTGGGCCAGGGCGAGCTCCTGCACCACCGCCGAGTCGATGGATCGACCGAGCACGTCCGCCCGGGCACCTCGAGTTCCTCCAGCAGGGCGGAGGCGTCCTCGGCGGGCGAGGCCACGGCTGCCACTGATCTCGTCGTTCAGGGTGGCTCCGGCGCGGACGGGGATCTGTGGCGCGGGTTGCTCCTCGAGGCAGGAGGTGACGGGGCGTCAGCGGTACTGCAGGCCGTCGTCGATGTCGGCTTCCGGGAGTGAGACGCGCTCGTGGTCGTGCTCGTGCATGTGCGTCCACGGCTCGCGGTCGCTCTGCCGGAACATCCGGTCCTGCGAGCGCAGGACGTATCCGGGGTTGAAGTT
>JBBQEF010000328.1:0-6072 GCA_038320445.1 Mycobacteriales bacterium | reverse complement strand
GGCGGCGGTAACGGCGGCGGCGGCGGCGGCAACGGTGGCGGCGGTAACGGCGGCGGCGGCGGCGGCAACGGTGGCGGCAACGGTGGCGGCAGCGGCAACGGCAACGGTGGCGGCAGCGGCAACGGTGGCGGCGGCGGCGGTGTCGGTGTCGGCATCGGTAACGGCGGTGTCGATAACGGCTCCGGCGGCGTGACGATCATCCCGCTGGGCCATCCCGAGACGGGAGTCGGCGGCGCATCGCACGCGTACGACACACGGTCGATCGCGTTGGGCGGCATCGCACTGGCCGGATCGGTCGTGACGGCGTGTGTCGCGCTCCGCAGGCGTCGTGAGTCCGGTGTGGTGACCGACCTGCCGAACGGCGACGAGAACGAATGACCTGGGTCTCCCCGCCCGAACCTCCGAGGCCGGGGCCGCGACGCTGGTGGGTCGCCACGGTGGTCCTCCTGCTCGTCGGCACCGGCTTCCTGGTGGCCGGCCTGCAGGGGAACCACCGTGCGCTGGTCGATCCGCCGGCGTCGCAGATCGCTCCGACGTCCACGGACAACGGCGCCGCGTCCGCCCCGACGTCGTCGGCGGCGGTCACGGTCGTGGCCCGCTCGACGCCGGTCGAGCTCCGGGTCCCGGCGATCGGGTTGACGGTTCCGCTCTCCGGCCTCGGTCTCAACCCCGACCGGACCGTCGAGGTCCCCACGGACTTCCAACGGCCCGGCTGGTTCTCCCTCGGGCCGTCGCCCGGCCAGCAGGGATCAGCGGTCATCCTGGGCCACGTCGACAGCTACCGCGGGCCTGCGGTGTTCTTCCGGCTCCGGACGCTGAAGAAGGGCGACGAGGTATCGGTGGCGCTGGCCGACGGCGCGGTCACCCACTTCGTGGTCACGGAGGTGGCGACCTACCTCAAGGACGCGTTCCCCGCCCAGCTGGTCTACGGCCCGCACGGATCCAGCGCGTTGCAGCTGGTCACCTGCGGTGGCGAGTTCGACCCGGTCGCCCGCAGCTATCGTTCCAACGTCGTCGCCTTCACCTCCTTCGTCTCCAGCACGCCCGCGCGCAGCTGATCGGGGCCGCGGTCCTCGGGCCTGTTCGAACCGGTACGCGTGTGCGCGGGACGGCCGTCGGGCGCGTCAGGACAGCAGCCAGAAGACCTCGGTCCAGACGTTCGCCGGGTCGTCGTCGTGAGGTCCGTAGACCTCCCACCGCGGCCCGGCCGGCTGCAGACCCTGCGTCGCGCACCAGTCGTGCACGGCGTCGTGAGCGGCGGCCAGACCGGCATAAGATCCACGATGGACGGTCGTGGCGGCTCGTCCGGCGGGAAGGGTCGAGGCGGTCACGCGTCCGGTGAGCGGGCAGGGCCGGAGCAGCTCGACGCCGACCTCGACGCGGGGCTGGGCGTCGCGGTACAGCATGACGTTGCGGCAGCCACTGTGGACGCCGCCCGCGCGCAGGCACGTCCACACCTCGTCGAGGAGCCCCATCCACAACGACGGGAACTCCTGCCAGGTGGTGGTGGCCGCGACCACGGCGGTCGGTCGGGCGAGCACGTCGACGACGGTCACGCGGTGGGTCATGGGGCCATCGAACCAGGGCGGCACCGGCACCGCACGAGCATCCCCGCCGTGCTCAGTGGTAGGGCTTGTGCGGGATTGCCGCGTCGTTGAGCTGCTGCTCCATGTCGACCCAGATGGCGCCGTCCTCGATCTTGCACGCGTACACCGGGATCGGGGCGACGGCGGGGACGCCGCGCGGCTCGCCGGTGCGCAGGTCGAAGCAGGAGTTGTGGGCCGGGCAGATCAGGGTGTCGTCCTCCTGCAGGTATCCCTCGTTCAGCGGCTGCTGCTGGTGTGTGCAGGTGTTGTGCACCGCGACCACCTCGTCCTCGTAGAGGCGGACGACGCAGACCGGCTCGCCGAGGTTGACGAGCATCATGTCGCCCTCCTCGAGCTGGTCGAGATCGGCGACTGCTTCCCAAGCCATGTGTCCTCCTAGGTTCTTGCGCGCCGGGACCGGGGTTGTGATCCCCGGACCTCGATCCAGCCGTTCCGGATCCTCGTGGGGAGCGCGGGCTGCGGGTGGTGGGCAGGCCCGCGGACGATGTGCCCGTCGCGCAGGTCGAACTTGGACTCGTGCAGCGGGCAGGTGACGACACAGTCGACCACCTCACCACGGCTGAGCAACGCACCCGCGTGGCTGCAGAGGTCGTCGATCGCGTACACCAGCTCGCCGCTGCGGTGCAGCATGACCTTGCGGCCGTCGAGCTCGACGCCCGTCGACGCGCCGTCCGGCAGGTCCTCTTCGGACACGGCGCGGACCCACCGGGTCGGCCCGGTCGTGGTCGCGACGCGGTTGACCATCACCGCCTTGCCCTGCACGAGATGCCCGCCGACGTAACCGGCGGCGGCGGTGACACCCATGCTGGCCAGGCCGAGGGTGTGCGCGGTGCGGCGGTGGCCACCCAGGCGCGCGGCGAGCGACACCGCCTGCAGCGTCGTGCCCGCCAGGTTCAGCAGGCCGTGGAACAGCCCGACCCGGCGCTCGTCGCCGTCGCTGACCGTCCAGTCCGTGACGCCGGTGGCGACCGTGGCCGCCGCGGCCAGTAGCCCGGCGGCACTCAGCGTCGCGGCCGGATCCAGGCGGCCGCTGTCGCCCGAGCGGTCCTTGCCGAGCAGGTCGAGCACGGCGGTGCCGGCCCAGAAGCCGATCGGCAGGTCGCTGAGCGCCGCGTGCAGCGAGTGCCCGGCCCACCGGCCGCCGTGCATGAGCTCGACGACCAGGTCGTCGCGGTGGCGGTCGTACAGCGGCTGCGTCACGGCCGAGACGCGCTCGTTGAGGGCGTGCAGCCACGGCCAGCGCTCCACCTCGGTGAACGCGTGTTGATGCCACGTCACGAGCGGGGACGGCCCACCGGACGCCGGGGCGACCGACTGTTGATCCGTACTCGACATCAACGCTCCTGCTCCTGTGTTGCCGCGGCGCAACCACGGCACCGTCCCACTTCGATCACCTGCTGCGCGTCTCATCGTGCGACGTGCCGGCCGGCGCTCTCCGCGCAGGCCGACCCGATCCGGCTGCGGATCGTGGCGACTGGCGCATCATGGTGGGCGAGCCGTACGTCGCCGGGCTGGTGCTCGGCCTGCGCCGGCCCGCCGACGACGTCCAGGGCCGACCGGACGTTCCCGCCCGGCCCTACCGCTGGGCAATCCCGTCGAGGCGCAGCGTCGTGGATCCGTCGCGGTGGACGCCGGTGCTGCCGACGTGCTCGTCGCTGATCTCCGGGCCGTTCTTGATCACGTGCACCAACGCCATCGCGTGACCCCGGCCCAGATCGAAGTCCTCCTTCAGCCATGCGGTGACGACACCGGCCTTCGTCGACGCGTCGTAACCCCGCTCGTGGGCCATCGCGAGGAGCTCCGCAGGGGTCTTGCCGGTCTTCTCCTCGATCTTGTCCAAGTACGCCTGGAACGACATGGTGGCCTCCGGTGCGGTGGTCGTCTGCGCTTGCAGCGACGAGGGTAGGACCTCGGCCGCCGCGAGAACTCATCGCCGACGGGCCTCCACCCACCACGCCGTGGCCGGTGAGACGGGGTAACCGCCGGTCAGCGGTGGTCGGGCCGGACGTCGATGTCCTCGGGGCGGGCGGGCCTGCCGAAGTAGTGTCCCTGGCCGTACGTGCCGAACAGCTGGTGCAGGATCTCCGCCTGCGTGTGCCGTTCGACCCCCTCCACCACCACGTTCAGCCCGAGGTCGCGGCCCAGCGCGAGCACCGCGCGCATGAACCGCCGGGCGGGGGCGCTCGTCTCCAGGTCGGCGGTGAACCCGCGGTCGATCTTCACCGACTGCAGGGGGATCTGCTGCAGGTGCAGCAACGACGAGTAGCCGGTGCCGAAGTCGTCGAGCGACAGCGTGGCGCCGATCTCGTGCAGCCGCTCGGCCACGGCCTGGGCGGCAGGCGGGTCGGTCAGCAGGGCGTCTTCGGTGATCTCCAGGACCAGCTGGCGCGGGCCGAGGCCGTGGCGGCGCATGCAGGCCTGCACCCGGTCCGGGAACGACCGGTCGGTGATGAGAGACGGCGGCACGTTGACCGCAACCTGCAGGCGCTGGTGGCCGAGCGAGGCCGACCAGCGGGCGACCTGTCCGCCCGCCAGGTCGAGCATGTGGTCGGTCAGCTCGGGCAGGAGGTTGCCCCGCTCCGCGACGGGCACGAACTCGTCGGGCGGGACGGGGATGCCGTCGAACGTCCAGCGGGCGAGCGCCTCGAACGCGACGACCCGGCCGCTGTCGAGCTCGACGATGGGCTGGTAGACGGCCTCGACGGCCCCGGTCCGGATGGCGTCGCGCAGTGGGCCGTGCAGCTGCAGGTCCCGCGTACCGGGCAGGGTCATCGACGGCTCGTAGACCGCGAGCGGCGGCCGGACCCGCGCGGCGTGCTTCGCGATGTCGGCCCTGGCCAGCACGGTGTCCACATCGGACGCCGCCACCGGCGCCACCCCGGCGCGCACCGAGACCGGGATGTGGTGGCCGCTGACCGCCACCGGCTCCCCCAGCGCGCCGACGATGTGCGCGGCGGCCACCTCGAGATCACCCCACCCGTCGGCGAGCAGGATCGCGAACTCGCCGCCGCCCATCCGCGCGACCGTGTCCGTGGGGCGCACCGCCCCCGACAGGCGCCCGGCGACCTCCAGGAGCAGGCGGTCGCCCGTGGCGTGCCCGAACGTGTCGTTGACCGCGGCGATGCCGTCCACGTCGAGCAGCAGCACCCCGTGCGGCCGGTCGGCGCCGGGCTCGAGCGCACCGGCGAGCAGGTCGAGGAACATCGCGCGGTTGGGCAGGCCGGTCAGCGGGTCGTGGAACGTGGTCCACTCCAGCGCGCTCGCGTGGGCGTCCGCCTCGCCGCGCAGCCGCTCGGCCTGCAGGATCTGCCCGAGCAGGGCGGCCAGCAGATGCAACAGTGGCGCCTGTTCGAGCAGGTCGTCGTCCTGGACGACCGGGTCCAGCCCGCAGAGCGTGCCGAACAGGGACCCGTCCCCGTCGTGGATCGGCACGCCGACGTAGGCGCCGACCTCGATGTTCAGCTCGCTGCCGAGCGCGGCGTACTGCGGGACGGCCATGGCGTCGGGCGCGATCTGCGGGGTGAGGCCCGCGACCATGTACCGGCAGAACGACTCGGACCAGCCGGTGGACAGCCCGGGCGACAGCCCGTAGGCGTCGTCGCTCACGTAGAGCTGAACCTGCTGCTCCCCGTCCACGCGACTGACCGACCAGAACGCGAGCGGAACCCATTCCTTCAGGTAGCCGACCACTCGTTCACACGCCCCGTCGAACGACATCAACGGGAGCCCGGACAGAGCGGTCACGGCGACGTCTCCGTTCGCGGGCGCGGGGTTCGACCTGTCGGGCGGTGAGGGAGCGAGCACACTGTGTTGGTCGCTCCGGACGTCGATAGTGTTCCTCATTCAGCCGAATGTTTGCACACGTGCGTGCCCACTGCCGCCCTACCAGGGCGCGAACACTGTCGGTGAGCGAGACTTCACAGGTGACACAGCACGAGGAGGGGCTGGGCCTGCCGCCCGAGGTCGAGGCCGTGCTCGGTGGGTACCTGTGCTGCGAGCTGGCCACCCTCGCGGCCGACGGCACCCCCGTCGCGTGGCCCGCGGCGCCGCTGTACCTGCCCGACCGTGGCCGCCTGCTGCTGACCACGACGATCGGGTTCCCGGTCAAGGCGTCCAACATCGGGCGCGACCCGCGGGTGTCGCTGTTGTTCTCCGACCCGACCGGCAGCGGGCTGCGACACGGGCCTGCGGTGCTCGTGCAGGGCACGGCGACGGTGTCGGAGGAGGTCCAGACCTGGGGCGAGGACCTCGGCGCGCACTGGCGACGGATCGCCCGCATCCAGCCCGCGAGCCGGTTCTTCTCGCGCACCCCACCGGTGCGCTGGTTCATGGACTGGTACTACATGCGCCTGGTGATCCACGTGACCCCGGCCCGTGTGGTGTGGTGGGCGGGCGGCGACACCTCCTCCGCACCCCGGCACCAGGATGTCTCCCGTGTGGGATGAGGTGGTGCGGAACCTCGGCC
>JBBQEF010000327.1:0-6084 GCA_038320445.1 Mycobacteriales bacterium | reverse complement strand
CCCGGTGGTGTCGCTGGGGGAGACGCTGGTGCGGCCCACGGCGATGCTGTGGCGCAACATGGCCGCGATGGCGGCGGAGGAGATGTTCCGCGCCAACCCGGTGGACGGGCTCGTGCTGCTCGGCGGCTGCGACAAGACCATCCCGGCGCTGCTCATGGCGGCCGCGTCGGTGGACCTCCCGGCGGTGGTGGTGCCCGGCGGCCCCATGCTCACCGGCACCTTCCGCGGGCAGGCCCTGGGGTGCGGCACCGACGTGTGGCGGCTGTCGGAGGAGGTGCGGGCCGGGACGCTGTCGGAGGAGGACTTCACGCGGTCGGAGTCGTCGATGATCCGCAGCCGCGGCCACTGCAACACGATGGGCACCGCGTCGACGATGGCGGTGATGGCCGAGGCGCTGGGCATGGTGCCGCCCGGGCTGGCCGGGACGCCGGCGGCCGACAGCCGGCTGCTGGAGGGCGCGCACGGGGCCGGTCGGCTGGCCGTCGAGATCGTGGCGGCCGGGCGCCGGCCCAGCGAGGTCCTCACGCGCGGCTCGTTCCTCAACGCGATCGTGGCCCTCGCCGCGGTCGGCGGGTCCACGAACGCGGTGGTGCATCTGCTGGCGATCGCGGGCCGGCTGGGTGTCGAGCTGACGCAGGACGACTTCGACCGCACCGGGGCAGGCGTCCCGCTGCTGGTCGACCTGCAGCCCGCGGGGCGGTACCTCATGGAGGACCTGCACCGCGCGGGCGGCCTGTCGGCCGTGTTGCGGGAGGTGCGCGACCTGCTCGACCCGTCCGCGATCACCGTCAGCGGGCGGCCGTTCGTCGAGCACCTCGACGCCGCGCGGATCTGGGACGCCGAGGTGATCCGCACCCGGGAGAAGCCACTCCAGGACCACGCCGGCATCGCCGTGCTGTACGGCAACCTCGCCCCGTCCGGTGCGGTGATCAAGCCTGCTGCCGCGTCCGGACACCTGCTCCGCCACCGGGGCCGCGCGCTCGTGTTCGACTCGATCGAGGACATGAACGCGCGCATCGACGACCCCGACCTGGACGTCGACGCCGATTCGGTGCTGGTCCTGCGCGGCTGCGGCCCGAAGGGCTACCCGGGAATGCCCGAGGTGGCGAACCTGCCGTTGCCGGCGAAGCTGCTGCGCGAGGGCGTGCGCGACATGGTGCGCATCTGCGACGGCCGGATGAGTGGCACCGCGTACGGCACGGTGGTGCTGCACGTGACGCCCGAGGCGGCGGCGGGCGGTCCGCTCGCGCTGGTCCGCACCGGGGACACGATCGTGCTCGACGTCCCCGCGCGCCGGCTCGACGTCGAAGCGACGGACCTCGCGTCGCGGGAACCCGATCCGGCCACCGTCGCCGCGTACGCCGCGCCGTCACGCGGGTGGGAGCGGCTCTACGTGCAGACCGTGGGGCAGGCGAACACGGGCGCCGACCTGGACTTCCTCGTCGGCTCCAGCGGGGACGCCGTGTCGCGCGACTCCCACTGAACCGCGCCCGGGATCCCAGCGAGGTGACACTCCTCCGGTCGAGTCGGAGCTCTGTCACCCTGCTGCGGTTCGGGACGCCCTGTAGATCAGGCCCCGGTCAGCCGGTCGACCGCCGCCAGCAGCTCCGAGACCTGCCCGACCACGCTGAACTTCTCCCGGACGTACGACTCGGCGACCGGGCCCTTCGTCTGCTTCCAGTCCTCGTCGAGTGCCGTGCGGACGGCGGCGGCGAGCGACGCGGCGAGCTCCGCCCTGTCGTCGGTCTCGGGCACCAGGACGCCGACGTCGGAGGTCACGAAGTCGCGCGGGCCGCCGGAGTCGGCGCCGATCACCGGCGTCCCGCAGGCCATGCACTCGATGAACACCAGGCCGAACGGCTCGCGGTAGGAGGGGAAGCACCCGACGTCGGCGCAGTTGAACAGCGTCGTCAGCTCGTCCTGCCCGCGCGGGCCGAGGAAGTAGGTGCGGCGCAGGCCCAGGTCGGCGGCGAGGTCCTGCATCCGGGTCTGCGCCTCCAGCGGCCCGGAGCCGATCACGAGGGTCACGATCTTCCGCTCGTCCTGCTCGTAGATCGCCGCGGCCCGGAGCAGGGCGTCGAGCCGTTTCCAGTCCGCGAACTTGCCGCAGAACGCCACCACCGCGTCGAACCCCTCGGGCGGTGCCACCGGCTCGGGCTCCCGGCCGGTGCCCTCGGGGGGCTGGGTCATGAACCCGGCCAGCACCGTCGCCCGCTCGGCGTAGACGTCGGTCGGCTCGGTCAGCCGCTGGAACACGTCCTGGTTGTAGCCGTTGTGCGACAGCACCACGCGCTCACGAGGGAACTCCGGGAACAGCGCGAGCAGCGCCTCGATCTGCTCGGCCGAGATCGACGCCACCACGTCGACCGCGTGGTCCGGGTCGTCGTAGGTGAAGATCTTCTCGTTCCTCATGAACGGCAGGAAGCGCATCGGGAACTCGTTGCCGGCGCTCGATCCCGCCAGCGGATCTTCATCCGGCCGGCTGCCCCGCAACTCGTTGTTGTACATCTTGAGCTCGGTGCCGTGGGCGAAGCACAGCAGCGGCATCGTGCCGCGTCCGGCCGAGGCGCGGCGGCGGATCACGTCGCGCATGACCACCGTGTTCATGAAGCCGTGGTGGGCGATCGCGAGCCCGAACCGGTCGTCGGTGCCGGCCTCGATCTCGTCGATCCACTCCGCGACCTCGCTGGTGAGCCGCTCCCGGTAGGCGTCGACCTCGGCCTCGCTCATGCCGTGCCAGCGGTAGCTGCTGGTCGGCGAGATGGACTCGCAGATCGGGATGTCGTGCTCCAGCGCGAACACCCGCACGTCCTCGTCGCGGAACCGTTGCACCTTGGACGGGTACATCGAGTAGCAGCGCATTCCGGGAAGCGCGTTGTAGGCGTGGTGGTGCGCCTCGTGCAGGATCCCCGACCCCGGAGCGAACTCGCCGCCCCGCTGCCAGTTGTTGGTGCCGAGCTGAAAGATCAGCCGGTCGCCCATCCACGCCTCCCGTTGCGATCACCGGTCCCGACCGCGTCAGCGTAGGGCGCCCGCCGAGGGCCGCCGTCCAGCGGGTGGGGCCGCACCGCCGGGGTCACGTGGACGCCGAGGGGCAATACCGATGGCCGGTTTCTGATCAAGAAGTACTGCACGGATCGCACTCACCGGTGTCAACCGCTATCATTTGCGTAGTCGGTTGACTACAATTAGGTATCCAAAGTAGTCCGGTCGCGGTTCCATCCGCGCCGCGCGGGGCGCGGCGCTGGGACGGGAGAGTCTCCATCCATGTCGGCACAGCTCTTTCCCGAAGTCTGGTACGACCTCCAGGAACCTGATCTCTATCTGGACCCGCATTCACTCCTGCACGAGATGCGGACGAGTGCGCCGGTGTACTACAGCCCGGAGTTGGCGTCCTGGATGATCACCCGCTACGACGACGTCGGTGCGGCACTGCGAGACCCCCGCTTTCATCCGGTGGAGGAGAACAAGACGATCGACGCCCTCCCTGCGGAGTTCCGGCGTGAGCTGGCCCCGATGCGACAGATCTTCGTGCAGTGGGGCGGGCGCGATGACCCGGCGGCGCACGAGGAGTTCCTGGCGGTGATGAAGAAGCACTTCACTCCCCGCAGGATGCAGGCCCAGCTGCCGGTGATCACCAGCATCATGGAGGACCTGTTCGCCGGCGCGGCGGCCGGTGGTGGGCCGATCGACGTGGTGAACGACATCGCACACCCGCTGGCCATGGCGGTCGTGTGCCACCTCCTGGGCATCCCGCCGGGCGACGTGGACATGGATCTGATGCTGAGCGCGTCCAACGGCATCTCCCAGTTGCTGGAGATGGGTGAGTTGGATCAGCTGCGTCGCTCCCAGGACGGCATGCTGCGGATGGCCACGTTCCTGGCCCCCTACGTGGATGCCGCGAGAAAGGGCGAGGGTGCCGGGCTGTTCGACGTGATGGCCGGTCCGGGAACCCCCTTGTCCTATTCGGACGACGACGTGGTCGCCCAGGGGATCATGTTCACCGTCGTCGGGTACCACACGACGGCGAACCTTCTCGCCAACGGAATCCAGCTGCTGTTCGATCACCCGGAGCAGCGCCGGCTGCTCACCGGAAACCTGTCCCTCCTGCCCGTGGCGTTCGACGAGATGATGCGATTCCACGGGCCGGTTTCCACCATTCGGCGGATGGTGCTGGAGGACATTCACCTGCACGGAGAGGTGATCAAAAAAGGCGACACCGTCATGCTCGCCCTCCTCGCCGCGAACCGGGACCCGGAGGTGTTCGATCATCCGGACGAGTTCGTCATCGGTCGGAGGAATGCCAACAAGCAGGTGGGATTCACCGTCGGTCCGTACAGCTGCATGGGCCAGGCGCTGGCCCGGCTCGAGGGCGAGGTCTTCTTCCGCACGATGCTCACGCGCTGCCCGGACATGGCTCCCGCCGATCCGACGCCCGACTGGACCGTGTTCCGCCCCCTCGGGAGGGAGCTCAAGACCCTTCGCATCCGGCCCGGGGGGCGGTAGCCGTGGAGCAGGTGCTGGCTGCCATCGCCCGACGCCGGGCGGAGATCGACCGCCATCCGCTGTACCGGTGGATGGAGAGCGACGCGGTGCCGCTGGAGCAGCGGTTCGTGTTCGCGCCCCTGTTCGCGAACTTCATCCTCGGCTTCCGGGACATGAACCGGTGGTTCATGCGGTACCCGGAGCCCACGACGGTGTACGAGAAGGCGATCAACCACCACACGGACGAGGACGAGACCCACTCGGTGCTGTTCCTGGAGGACTGGGCCGAGCTGGGCCTGGACGCTCAGCTCGGGTGGGGCGTCGAGGACACCATGGCGTGGTACTACGCGGCGCCGGAGACCGAGGTGTTCCGCCGGTACGCGATGCGGATCGTGCAGATGTGCGTGGAGACCCCGGATCCGCTCGTGCGGTTCGGGTTCATGGAGGCCATCGAGACCTGTGGTCACGTGTTCTTCGGCCACACGGCACCGCTGGCCGAGAAGCTGGCGGCCCGGACCGGCGCGGCACTGCGGTACTTCGGGCCGCACCACCTCGGTCGCGAGACGGGGGCTCTGATCGACGCCGACAGCCTGTTCGACTCCGCGTCGCTCACGGCGGAGCAGCGGGCCGAGTCGATCCGGCTGGTCCATGAGGTGTTCGACATGTTCACCGTGAAGAACGACCACCTCCTGGCCTACGCCAGGGATGTCACGACGGGCGGGACCGTGCACCGTCCGGCGGCGGCGCTGCGGCGTCCCCCGGCCGATGCCGCACCGGCGGAGCCCGCCGGGTCGGTTGCGCCGTCCGCGGATCATCGGCCGATGGCGGAGCGGCTCGGGCTCCGGATGGACCGGTTGCGGGCGCACCCGTTCCCGGCGTGGATCTCCGCGGGCGACGGCACCCCCGCGGAGCGCGTGCTGAAGTTCCTGCCGCTGTGGATCCCGGACATCATGGGCTATTCCGACCTGATGACCTACGCCCTGCCGTTCCGGGACCCCGGCACCCCGCAGGAGCGGGCACTGAACCGGCGGGTGGCGCTGCTCGCGTCCCACCACCGGCTGTTCGCCGACGACGCGGCCGCGCTTGACCTGGACCGCAGGTTGAGCTGGACCGCGGGGGAGACGCTGGGGTTCCTGGGGTACCGGCCGGAGACCGATCTCCAGCGGGAGAGCATGGCGGCGTTCGTGGACCTCGCCTACCGGTACCCCAGCCCGGTGATCCGGTTCTGGCTGATGGAGGCGTTGCAGGGCAGCGGCGAGGCGTTCTTCCAGCACGGCGGGGCGCTGGCCAGGGCCGTGGAGAGCCAGCACGGCGTCCGGTTGGACTACCTCGCCGACCGGCACCCGCTGGCCCATCCGGAGCTGGATCCCGATCCGGAGGCGGACGCGGTGGTGTTCACCAGCCTGCCGGCATCGGCCGAGGAGCGGGACATCGCGATCCGGGCCATCGACACCGTGTTCGATCGTGTGGAGGCGCAGTTCGAGCAGTCCCTCCGGATGGTCGCCGTGGCGTGACGGAGCTGCTGCGCAGCGCCGCTCCGCCCCGGTCCGAAGTCGGCGACAGCGCTTGTCGCCGACTTCGGCTCCGCCCTGGTACGCC
>JBBQEF010000326.1:0-6091 GCA_038320445.1 Mycobacteriales bacterium | reverse complement strand
CCTGGATCGAGCGGACGCTGCCCGATCCCGACAACCTGCGGACCGCGTTCGAGTTCGCGATGGCGGCCCGGGACGCGGATCTGGCGATCCGGCTCGTGACGTCACTGCCCGAGGTGTCGCAGGTCCGGCTGGGCTTCGAGGCGGCCGGATGGGCGGAACGCGCCCTCGACCTGACGCCCGTGGAGCACCCGCTCTTCGTCGCCGGTGTCGGCGCGGCGGCGCGGGGGGCATGGAACGTCGGGGACTTCGCCCGGGCACGCCGGCTCGCGGCCCGCGCGGCCGGGCGGCGGCCCGCGCGCGGCACGGCCCGGTCCGGGTATCCGGCGGACGTCCTGGCCGATGTGGCGCTGTACGAGGGCGACGTCGACACCGCGACGCGCCACTACGAGGCCGAGGTCGTCGTCGCGCGCGCGGACGACGACCCGATCCGGCTGGTCTGGACGTTGTACTACGTCGCGATCTGCCACGCCGTGCGCCGCGTCCCCGAGCGTGGCCTGGCCGCCGCCCAGGAGTGCGTACGGGTGGCGGAGCGCACCGCCAACCCGACCGCGTTGTCGATGTCGCGCTACGCGCTCGGCCTGGTGCTCAAGAAGGCCGACCCGGCACGGGCGCTCACGCTGCTCGACGAGGCCGCCGACCTCGCGACGTCGGTGCACAATATGTGGTGGCAGGGCATCGCCCGGATGGAGGCGGCGTCCACCCGGGGCGTGCACGACGCGGACCCGGCCGCCGCGGCCCGTGCGTTCGTCGACGTGCTCGACCACTGGGACCGCGTCGGCGACCGCACCCAGCAGTGGCTCAACCTGCGCTACGTCGTGCGCCTGCTCGTGCGGCTCGGCGACGACGAGTCGGCGCTCATCCTGCACCGCTGCCTGCTGGCCGCGGGGAAACCGTCGCCGCTGCACACGACGGGCCCGACGACCGGGACCGTCCTGTCCGCGGCCCAGGCCGTGTCCCTCGCCCGGGCCCGCCTGCTCCGCGTCGGTTGAGCCCGCAGCCACGACGAGCGGACGGACCGGTCCACCTCCCCGGCTGATGTGCGTCCCCCACGGCCTCTCGCCGCCCGGCGGCTACGCGCTCGCTGCGCAGGCGGGCCGGGCGGTGACCGGGCAGGTGATCAGGGACGTCGGCTTCACGCGCTTCCGGCAGGTGGGCGCCACGCCGTTCCACCCCGGGTACGAGGCCCGGCCCGGTGCCGGACGTGGAGGCGGTAGCCGACCGGGATCGTCAGGCCTGCGGTCTCCGCGACGGCCCGGTCGGCGGTGGCCCGGGAGAACTCGATGCGCAGCACCGCCTCGCACGTCGCGCGGTCCCGGAACCGCCACAGCGTGGGGATGCGCAGCATCGAGAACCCCTGCGCGGCGAAGAACCGCTCGACCCTCGCCGGGGAGTAGTGCGGGAGGTCGGCGCGCATCCAACCGCCGTAGGGCAGCCGGGTGGCGTCGAGGTCGACGATCGCGATGGCGCCGCCCGGCCGCAGGACGCGCTCCGCCTCGGCGAGCCCCGGTTCGCAGCCCTTCCCGAAGAAGTACGCGGTGCGGGCGTGCACGAGGTCGACAGACGCGTCGGGCAAGGGCAGGGCCGCCGCACCCCCTTCGAACACCCGCCCCGCATCGCCCACCCGCCGCCGCGCCCGCTCCACCAGCGGGGCGTACGGCTCGACGCCGACGACGGATGCGGCTTCCGCGGCGAACGTCGGCAGGTGGAACCCGTCGCCGCAACCCACGTCGAGCACGTCGAGGCCGCGCCACGGCACCGCCGCGCGCAGGGCCGCCCAGATCGCGCCCTGGGCGTCCTGGGCGAGGTTCTCCTGCTCGTAGACCTCGGGCCAGTTCCAGATGTTCGGGCTCGGGATGGGCGGTGTCGTCCTCTGCCGGGCCGCCCTCACGCCGGGACCAGGACGCTGAGCACCGCCCACGCGACGACGGCAGTGGGCAGGAGCGAGTCGAGCCGGTCCATCAGCCCGCCGTGGCCGGGCAGCAGGTGGCCCATGTCCTTGATACCGAGGTCGCGCTTGATCAGCGACTCGACGAGATCACCCAGCGTGGCGCAGACCACGAGCAGCGCGCCGGTGAGCACGCCCGCCCACCACGCGTCGTGCAGGAGGAACGTGACGCACAGGGCTCCCACCGTCATGCCCGCGACCTGGGAGCCGGCGAAGCCCTCCCAGGACTTCTTCGGGCTGATGGTGGGCGCCATGGGGTGCTTGCCCGCGATCACGCCGGCGGCGTACCCGCCCACGTCGGAGGCGACGACGCAGAGCATGAACGTCAGGACGCGGCCCAGGCCGTCGGGCGCGACCGTCATCAGCGTGGCGAACGAGCAGAACAGCGGCACGTAGGCCGCCGTGAACACGCCGGCCGTGACGTCCCGGACGAAGTGCGCCGACCCGAGTCGCATCCGCCACAGCAGCACGGCCAGCGCCGTGACGGCGAACGACACGGCCAGCCCCGCCAACCCGAACGGCCACGACAACCACACCATCGCCTGGCCGCCGGCCAGCAGCACCGGGACCGGAACGGCGATCTCCGCCCCCCTGCGCAGCGCCGCCGCCAGCTCCCAGGTGGCCACGGCCGTGGACAGCGCCAGCACCGCGACGAACCAGTGCCGCTCGACCAGCAGCGACGCCAGGATGACCGCGCCCATTCCCAGACCGACCGCGATCGCGGTGAGGAGGGGGCGCCCGGCCCGGGATGTCCGAGGGCCCGCGGGTTTCACGACGGCGGCGGGCAGGTCGGAGGAGGAGGCGGTCATGATGTCGCCTCCGCTGGAGGGCACACGTCGGCGGTCACGATGTCGCCTCCGCTGGAGGGCACACGTCGGGGGTCACGTCAGACTTCGAGAAGCTCGGTTTCCTTGTGCTTCACCAGTTCGTCGATCTGGTGGACGTACCGGTCGACCGTGGCCTGCAGTTCCTTCTCGGCGCGGCCGACCTCGTCCTCCCCTGCATCGCCGTCCTTGACGATGCGGTGCAGCTCGTCCATCGCCTTGCGCCGGACGCTGCGGATGGTGACCCGCGCGTCCTCGCCCTTGCCGCGGGCGACCTTGACCATGTCGCGGCGGCGCTCCTCGGACAGCTGCGGGACGATGACCCGGATGATCTGCCCGTCGTTGCTGGGGTTGACCCCGAGGTCGGACTCCCGGATCGCCTTCTCCAGCGCCCTGAGCGAGCTGGCGTCGTAGGGCTTGATGACGACCATCCGCGCCTCGGGGACGTTGATCGAGGCGAGCTGGTTGATCGGCGTCATCGCCCCGTAGTAGTCGACGGCCACGCGAGCGAACATGTTGGGCGTGGCCCGGCCCGTGCGGACGCTCGCGAGATCGTCCTTGGCGACGGTGACGGCCCGCTCCATCTTCTCCTCGGCGTCGAAGAGAGCTTCTTCGATCATGGCTGCCTGCCTTCTCGCGCGTCCTCGGGGGTGCTCACCAGCGTGCCGATCCTCTCACCCCGTACGGCGCGGGCGATGTTGCCCTCGGTGAGCAGGTTGAACACGATGATCGGCATCCGGTTGTCCATGCAGAGGCTGAACGCGGTGGCGTCGGCGACCTTGAGACCCTGCTCCAGCACCTCGCGGTGGGTGATCTCGTCGTACATCTTGGCGTCGGGGTCGATCTTGGGATCGGCCGTGAACACACCGTCGACGCTCTTCGCCAGCAGCAGTGCCTCGGCCCCGATCTCCAGCGCGCGCTGGGCGCCCGCGGTGTCGGTGGAGAAGTACGGCATGCCCACACCGGCCCCGAAGATGACGACGCGCCCCTTCTCCAGGTGCCGGCTCGCCCGGCGCGGGATGTAGGCCTCCGCGACCTGGCCCATCGTGATGGCCGTCTGGACGCGGGTGTCGATGTGGTGCCCGCGCTCCAGGAAATCCTGCAGGGCCAGGCAGTTCATCACCGTGCCGAGCATGCCCATGTAGTCGGCCCGGGACCGATCCATACCACGTTCCTGCAGCTCGGAGCCGCGGAAGAAGTTGCCGCCACCGATCACCACGGCCACCTGCGCGCCGGTGGCCACCACCTCGGCGATCTGCCGGGCGACGGCCTCGACGACCCCCGGGTCGACCCCGACGGCGCCACCCCCGAACATCTCACCGCCGAGCTTGAGGAGCACGCGGCGGAATCCGGGACGGGTGCCGTCCGGGCCGATCCGTGGGTCGTCGGTCATGGATTGTGCGTCCTCACCTGTGGCTCAGGCCTGCCCGACCTCGAACCGGGCGAAGTCCTTGACGGTGACTCCCGCGGCGTCGAGCAGGGCCTTGACGGTCTTCTTCGGCTCCTGGACGGAAGCCTGCTCCAGCAGGACGACGTCCTTGTAGTAGCCGTTGATACGCCCGTCGACGATCCGCGCCAGAACCTGCTCCGGCTTGCCCTCCTCGCGGGCGGTGGCCTCCGCGATGCGGCGCTCGTTCTCGATCACCTCGGCCGGGACCTGCTCGCGGGTGGTGTACTTCGGGCTGGCCGCGGCGACGTGCATCGCCACGCCCTTGACGAGCTCCACATCGGTGCCGTCGTACGAGACGAGCGCGCCGATCGCCGGCGGCAGGTCCGACGCGCGGCGGTGCAGGTAGAGCGCCACCGGGCCGTCGACGTGGATGTAGCGCTTGAGCTCGAGCTTCTCACCGATGCGGGCGGACAGCGCGAGGATGGCCTCCTCGACGGTTGCCCCGGAACCATCAGCGCTGCCGAGCGTGGCTGCCTTGAGCGCGTCGATGTCGGCCGGCTGTTCGTCGACCGCGACCTTCAACACGGACGCGGCGAGGGCCTGGAAGTCGGCGCTCTTGGCGACGAAGTCGGTCTCGCAGTTGATCTGGACCATCGTGCCGCCCTCGGCGACGACGAGCCCGTTGGCCGTCTCACGGCCGGACCGCTTGTCGACGTCCTTGGCGCCCTTGATGCGCAGCAGCTCGACGGCCTTGTCGAACTCGCCATCGGTGTCTGCGAGCGCCTTCTTGCAGTCCATCATCCCGGAACCGGTCAGGTCCCGGAGCTTCTTGACGTCCGCGGCGGTAAAGCTGGCCATGGTGGTGCCTCTTCGTCCGTTCTCGTGGGAGGGGCGGATCCACACCCGGGCCGGCTGGGCCGGCCCGGGTGCGAATGGTGCGCGGATCAGCTGGTGGTCTGCGCGGTGCCGTTGCTGGTGGTGGCGGGCGCGGCCGAGACGGCAGCGGCAGGTGACTCCACCGGGGTGGCGGCGGCGTCGGTCAGGCTGGCGCCGTCGGAGCCGGCCCCGGCCGGGAGCAGCTCGCGCTCCCACTCGGCGAGCGGCTCGTCGCTGACGGCAGCCTTGTCCTCGCCCGACTTGGCCCCGCCGCTGCGCTCCGAGCGGGCCACGAGGCCGTCGGCGGCGGCGCGCGCGATCACCTTGGTGAGCAGCGCGGCCGAGCGGATGGCGTCGTCGTTGCCCGGGATCGGGAAATCGACCTCGTCGGGATCGCAGTTGGTGTCCAGGATGGAGACGACCGGGATACCCAGCTTGCGGGCCTCGCCGACGGCGATGTGCTCCTTCTTGGTGTCGACGATCCAGACGGCGCTCGGGATCTTGGTCATGTCCCGGATGCCGCCCAGCGTCTTCTCCAGCTTGGCCTTCTCCCGGGTGAGCATGAGGATCTCCTTCTTGGTGCGACCCTCGAAGCCCCCCGTCTGCTCCATGGCCTCCAGCTCCTTCATCCGCTGAAGGCGCTTGTGCACGGTCTGGAAGTTGGTGAGCATGCCGCCCAGCCAGCGCTGGTTGACATACGGCATGTTGACGCGGCCCGCCTCGTCGGCGATGGCCTCCTGCGCCTGCTTCTTCGTGCCGACGAACATGATCGTGCCACCGTGGGCGACGGTCTCGCGGACGAACTCGTAGGCGCGGTCGATGTACGACAGCGTCTGCTGCAGGTCGATGATGTAGATGCCGTTGCGCTCGGTGAGGATGTAGCGCTTCATCTTGGGGTTCCAGCGGCGGGTCTGATGCCCGAAGTGCACGCCGGAGTCCAGCAACTGCTTCATGGTGACGACGGCCATAGCCGGAGTGCACCCTCTCTTCCCAGGCGTGGACGCTCGGCGGCCACGCGGCGGTGTCGCGGTGCAACCGGCCGGCGGCACCGCCCTG
>JBBQEF010000325.1:0-6150 GCA_038320445.1 Mycobacteriales bacterium | reverse complement strand
GGCCACGCGGGTGATCCGGTCGCCGGCCAGCGATTCGCGCAGCGGGCGGAGCAGCGGGATGGCCCCGGCGACGGACGCCTCGTAGTAGAGGTCCGCGCCCGACGAATCGGCCGCCTCCGCCAGCAGCGCACCCTCCTCGGCGAGCAGCGCCTTGTTGGCCGTCACCACCGACTTGCCCGCCTTGAGCGCCTCCAGCAGCAACGTGCGCGCGGGCTCGATGCCGCCGATCACCTCGACGACGACGTCCACGTCGTCACGCGTGACCAGCGTGGCGGCGTCGGTGGTGAGGAGCTCGCCCAGGTCGGGATGCCGGTGCGGGCGGCGCACGGCCACGCCGACCAGCTCGACGGGCGCGCCGGCTCGCGCGGTCAGCTCGTCGGCCTGCTCGCGCAGCAGCCGCACCACCTCGCCGCCGACCGTGCCGCAGCCCAGCATCGCCACGCGGACGGGCTGGTTCGGTTTCACGCTGGACCTCCGGCGCTCGGGTGGCGGTGGGGACGGACGCACGCGGGAGCGACCTCGCGAACCATGATCACCGTTCGGGGACGAGGACCCGTGCTCACGACGGCGTCGCGTCCCGAACGGCCGATCATGAGCCGGAGCCGTGCCGCCGGACGGCCGGCACCCGTGCCGGTGACCGGGCTCACCCGGACACCTCCAGCCGGAACTGGTCGTCCTCGGTCTCGCGGCGCAGCAGGACACGGGCGGCACCGTCGCGGACCGCGACCACCGCAGGGCGGGGCAGGCGGTTGTAGGAGCTGGCCATCGAGTAGCAGTAGGCGCCGGTGGCGGCCACCGCGAGCAGGTCACCGGGGGCGAGGTCGACGGGGAGCCAGCAGTCGCGGACCACGACGTCGCCGCTCTCACAGTGCTTGCCGACGACGCGGGACAGCACCGACTCCCCCGTGCCGTCCTGCTCGGAGCCGCGCGAGACGAGCCGGCAGTCGTACACCGCGTCGTAGAGGGCGGTGCGGATGTTGTCGCTCATGCCGCCGTCGATCGAGACGTAACGGCGTCCCGTCGCGCCGTCGAGCGGCACGTCCTTGAGCGTGCCCACCTCGTAGAGCGTGACGGTGCCGGGGGCCGCGATCGCGCGGCCGGGCTCCACCGCGATCTCCGGGACGTCCAGCCCGGCGGCGTGGCACTCGCGCTTCACGATCGCCGCCAGCTCGGCCGCCAGCTCCGGGACGTCGAGCGGGGTCTCCTGCGCGCGGTAGGCGATGCCGAAGCCGCCGCCCAGGTCGAGTGTCGTGAGCGCGACCAGCGCGTCGGAGCCGTGCTCCTTGTGCAGCTGGGCCAGGAACCGGACCACGCGGTGCGCGGCGACCTCGAAGCCCTCGGTGTCGAAGATCTGGCTGCCGATGTGGCTGTGCAGGCCCACCAGCGACAGGCCGTCGGCCCGCAGCACCCGGCGCACCGCCTCCGCAGCGGGGCTCGCCTCGCCGCCCGAGATCGAGAACCCGAACTTCTGGTCCTCGTGGGCGGTGGCGATGAACTCGTGGGTGTGCGCCTCGACACCGACCGTCAGCCGGATCATCACCGGGGCCACCACCCCGCGCTCGCGGGCGACGGCGTCCAGGCGGGCGATCTCGTGGAACGAGTCGAGCACCACCCGCCCGACCCCGGCCTCGACGGCGGCCACGAGCTCCTCGGTGGACTTGTTGTTGCCGTGCAACGCGATCCGCTCGGCCGGGAAGCCCGCGCGCAGGGCGACCGCCAGCTCCCCGCCGCTGCAGACGTCGAGCGACAGGCCCTCGTCGGCGACCCACCGGGCCACCTCCACCGAGAGGAACGCCTTGGCGGCGTAGTGCACCGCACCGGCCCCGAACGCCGTGGCGAACTCGGCGGCGCGGGAGCGGAAGTCGCTCTCGTCGACGACGAAGAGCGGCGTGCCGTAGGTCGCGGCGAGATCGCGCACGTCGACGCCGGCGATGCGCATGACGCCGTCCGCGGACCGCGCCGCGCCGCGCGGCCACACCGACGGGGCGAGCGCGTCGAGCTCGCCCGCGTCGACGGGACGCGGGCCGGCCGTCTCCGGTGGCGCCGAGATCCCCGCGTGCAGGGGGCCTGCCGGGTGTGCCCTCATGACCGCACCCCCCTCCCGAACTCGTGCGCGGAAAACGTCGCGGGAACAACGCTATGCGCGCACGGGCGGCGGAGCCGCATCACATCCGCTCCGGCGCGCTCACGCCCAGCAGGGCCAGGCCGTTGGCCAGCACCTGCCGGGTCGCGACGCAGAGGGCCAGGCGGGCGCGGTGCAGCTCGCCGATCTCCTCGTCACCCATCGGCAGCACGCGGCAGGCGTCGTAGAACCTGTGGTAGGTGCCGGCGAGCTGCTCCAGGTAGCGCGCCACCCGGTGCGGCTCGCGCAGCTCCGCGGCCGACGCGACGACGGCCGGGAACTCGCCGAGCGTGCGGATCAGGTCGCCCTCGCGCGGGTGCACCAGCAGGCCGAACCCCTCCCCCTGCGTCAGGCCGAGGTCGGCGGCATTGCGCGCCAGCGACGCCAGCCGTGCGTGGGCGTACTGCACGTAGAAGACGGGGTTGTCGTTGCTGCGCTTGGTCAGCAGGTCGAGGTCGATGTCCAGCGACGAATCGGCCGACGACCGGATCAGCGAGTACCGCGCCGCGTCCACGCCGACGGCCTCGACGAGGTCCTCCATCGTGACCACGTTGCCCGCCCGCTTGCTCATCCGCACCGGCACCCCGTCCTTGACGAGGTTCACCAGCTGGCCGATGAGCACCTCGACGACCGCAGGGTCGTCGCCGAAGGCCGCAGCGGCGGCCTTCAGCCGTCCCACGTAACCGTGGTGATCGGCCCCCAGCATGTAGATGCACAGGTTGAAGCCCCGCGAGCGCTTGTCGAGGAAGTAGGCGATGTCGCCCGCGATGTAGGCCGGGTTGCCGTCGCTCTTGATGACCGGGCGGTCCTTGTCGTCACCGAACTCCGTGGAGCGCAGCCACCAGGCGCCGTCGGCGAAGTAGAGGTTGCCGGAGTCCTTGAGCCGGTTCACCGCCGTCTCGACCGCGCCCGAGTCGTGCAGGGACTGCTCGTGGAACCACACGTCGAAGTCGGTGCCGAAGTCGTGCAGGGCCTGCTTGATCTCCACGAACATGAGGCCGACCCCGACCTTGCGGAAGATCTCGTCGCGGTCGGGCGCGTCGAGCGCACCGGGCGCGGCGGCGAGGACCTGCGCGGCGATGTCGTGGATGTAGGCGCCGCCGTAGCCGTCCTCGGGAGCCGGCTCGCCGGTGGCCGCGGCCACCAGTGAGCCGACGAACCGGTCGATCTGCCTGCCGGCGTCGTTGAAGTAGTACTCGCGGGTGACCTTGGCACCCCTCGCGGTCAGCACACGGCCGAGGGCGTCGCCCGCGGCGGCCCACCGCGTGCCGCCCAGGTGCAGCGGGCCCGTCGGGTTGGCGGAGACGAACTCCAGGTTGACGCATCGGTCGGCGTACTCGTCGCCGGTGCCGTAGGCGTCGCCGCCGGCGAGCACCTCGCTGACGATGCCGCCCTGCGCGTCCGCGGCCAACCGCAGGTTGATGAAGCCGGGGCCGGCGATCTCGGCGCTCGCGATGCCGTCCTTGCCGGTCAGTTCCTCGACGAGCCAGCCGGCGAGGTCGCGCGGGGGGACCCCGGCCTTCTTCGCCGTGCGCAGGGCCACGTTGGTGGCGTAGTCGCCGTGCTCGGGGTTGCGCGGCCGCTCGACGCCCACGTCGGCGGGCAGGGCCGCGAGGTCGAGGCCGCGTCGCGTCAGCACGTCGGACGCGGCGGCACGGACCAGGTCGGCGAGCAGGGCGGGGGTCACCGGACGAGTCTAGGAGGTGCTGCTCACCGGTTTCTCAGGTGGCGCTCGTAGGATCGGGGGCATGGTCAGCGGCAAGAACAGCAAGGCGGTGCGCAACGCGCGTACGGTCGTCGTCTCCCAGCGGTCCACACCGTGGGGCATGATCGCCGGCATCCTCGTCGTCGTGCTGTTCGCGGGCGCGATCTTCGGCTACTACGTGGTGCAGAACAACGCGAAGCAGGCCAAGGCGGCGGCGCTGGCGGAGTTCACGCCCAGCGCGGACAACAAGGACCCGTCCACCAAGATCGCGGGTGTGATCACCCAGCCCTACACGGGCGGCCAGCACGTGCAGCCCACGCAGACCGTCGCGTACACCCACAGCCCGCCCTTCGGCGGCACGCACGACGGCTTCTGGGCCGCGTGCAACGGCGTCGTCTACCCGACGGCCGTGCGGAGCGAGAACATGGTGCACGCACTGGAGCACGGCTCGATCTGGATCGCCTACAACCCCGACCAGATCACCGGCGACGCCGTGAAGGTCCTCGCCGCCAAGGTGCAGGGCCAGCCGTACTCGGTCATGTCGCCGTACCCGGGCCTCGACCAGCCGATCTCGCTGCAGTCGTGGGGCCACCAGCTCAAGCTGTCGGACGTGAACGACCCCCGCATCGACCAGTTCATCTCGTCCCTGCGCACCAACCAGTACGCCTACCCCGAGGTCGGTGCCAGCTGCCAGGCGCTGGGCCCCGGCCAGTTCGACCAGGACAAGCCGCCGCCGTTCGCGCCGGCCCCGGCGGGCAGCGCGGTCAACAACACCACCGTCATGCCCGAGGTCGTCGCCGGCGCCCCGGCCGGCGCCGTCCGGGACGCAGGGTCGTCGGGCGGATGAGCGCGCGATGAGTACCGAGACCGTCCTCCCTCCGGTGGACGACGAACCCCCGCCCACCGCGCGGCGCGAGCCCGGCTGGGTGCGGCCGTTCGTCATCGCGGCCGGGGTGCTGGTGCTGCTGCTCGTGGGCGCCACCGGCGGCCTGCTCGTCGGGCGGTCGACCTCGTCCGCGGTGGCGGTCCCGGCAGCCGATTCCGTCGACGTCGGCTTCGCGCAGGACATGAGCGTGCACCACCAGCAGGCCACGGAGATGGCCGCGTGGGAACGCGACCACACCACCGATCCCGACCTCAGCCAGCTGTCGTACGACATCGAGTCGACCCAGACCGCTCAGATCGGCCGCATGCAGGGCTGGCTGGAGCTGTGGGGGGCCGGCGCGCAACCGGTCGGGCGCCAGTACATGACATGGATGACGTCCGAGGCGATGCCCGGCATGACGATGAGCGCGAACGGCGGCGTCCCGACCATGCCCGGAATGGCGTCGGCCGCGGACCTCAAGAACCTCCGCGCCGCCACCGGCAAGCAGCTCGACGTGCTGTTCCTGCAGCTCATGCTCCGCCACCACGACGGAGGGGCGACGATGCTGGACTACGCGGCGCAGAACGCCTCCCAGCCGCAGGTGCGCAACCTGGCCGCGCAGATGCTCAGCTCGCAGACGGCGGAGGCGGACTACATGAAGCAGCTCCTCACCGAGCGCGGGGCCTCGCCGCTGCCGCTGTAGGAGTGCGCTAGTCTGAGCCGCATCTGGGCCCCCGTAGCTCAGGGGATAGAGCGTCGCCCTCCGGAGGCGAAAGCGCAGGTTCGAATCCTGCCGGGGGCACCAAGCATCTGACCACCAGAAACGGCCCCTCACCTGCTGTAACAGGTAGAGGGGCCGATCTTGTTCTGTCCGGCCGTCACCAGCCATACGGGGCCGTTCACGGCTATCTGTACCCAATACGTACCCAAGTTCCCTCAGGAGTCGGCTGCGCGGCCGAGGGCCTCCATCACCCGTCGGCGTGCGGCGACGTCCTGGCCGTCCAGACACTTCGCGTAGACCTTGAGCAGCACCTCGACCGAGTGCCCGGCCCACTCGGCCACCTGCGGCGCCGGGACGCCGCCGTTGAGCCACGTGGAGACGCAGGCGTGCCGGAGTGTGTAGGGCGTCTCCCCCAGCGGCGTAGCGACCACCTCAGGGGTGAACGCCCGCCGTCGAGCGGCCCGCCATGTCCGCATGTATGTGAGTACGGGCAGTTCGTCCGCGCGCTCCCCCGGGAACAGCCGGCCGTCCTCCCCCGTCCCATGCACGGCCAGGTGCTGTTGCAGCATCGTGGTCAGTTCCGGCACGACCGGCACGGTTCGGCTCTCTCCCCGCGCTCGGTTCTTGAGCTGCCGTTGGTCCCGGGGCCGGCCGTCGTTGGTCCAGTGCGAGCCCGCGTGCGGCGTGGCTTCCTCCAGGTGGATCTCCCCCCATCCCGATCCGGGCAACGAGAGATT
>JBBQEF010000324.1:0-6158 GCA_038320445.1 Mycobacteriales bacterium | reverse complement strand
GAGGTCGCCCTCCTGCATGCGGTCCAGGAAGTGGGTCAGGCCCATGGCGCCGACGACGACCCGCCGCACGTCGCGCGACGTCCCGGCCACGCCGGCGAGGCGTTCGGCGCCGAGCCGGGCCGTGACCTCGTCGATGGTCGGCGCCGCCAGCGACGGGACCTCCGGCAGCACCGCCACGGTCACGTCACCCACCGCCGCGGGGGCGCCCGCCCGCACGGCGTCGAGGAGGTCGGGGGCGACGCGGTTGCACACGGCGCCGAGCAGGACGCAGCCGCGCTCGCGCAGGGTGGCCACGCCCTGGTGCATGGCGTCGAGCACCTGGGCCGCCGAGCGTCGCCGCCCGGCGACGACGAGCAGCACCGGACAGCCGAGGTGGGTGGCCGCGTCGACGTTGAGGTCGAGCTCGACGGCGAGCGTGGCCTCGGTGAAGTTGCTGCCCTCGACGACCACGACGTCGGCGCCCGCGTTCAGCGCGGCATAGCCGTCGAAGACCCGCTTCAGCAGCGTGTCGTAGCCACCCGGCCCGTCGAGCTCGCGCAGGTCGGCCCGGGTCAGGGCGAACGACTCCGCGTAGGTCTGCGCGAGCCGGTACCGGCTGCGGGCGACCTCGACGGCGGGGTCCGCCACGTCCGCGGAGGCGATCAGGGGGCGGTAGAACGCCAGCCGCCCGGCGTGCCGCGACAGCATCTCGGTGAGCCCGAGTGCCACCGCCGACTTGCCGCTGCCCGGCTCCATCGCGGTGACGTAGACGTTGCGCGCCATGGCTCCCGTTTCTCATGTGGCCGTCGGCTCACACCGCGGCACCCTAGTGCGCGGGGGCGTCCCCGGGCTGTTGCTAGCCTGCCGGGGTGGTGTGGACCGTCGGGCGTCGGGATCGGCCACCGCGAGCGGTCGGCGCGCTTTCGTGGAGGGCGGTGCTGCTCGGCGTGCTGGTGCTGGCTCTGGCCGCGTGCGGTGGCGGAACCGGATCGGGCGACGGCGCGGGCGACGACCACAACGCCGCCGACGTCACGTTCGCCACGGCCATGATCCCCCACCACGCGCAGGGCATGGCGATGGCGAAGCTCGCCGCCACCCGTTCGGGGTCGTCGAAGCTGACGCAGCTCGCCGTGCAGATCTCCGCCGAACAGCCTCCCGAGATCTACCAGATGCAGTCGCTCCTGGCTGACTGGGGCAGTCCGGCCGCCCCGGCCGACGGCACGAGCGGCATGGCCGGCATGCCGGGGATGGGCCTCGGGATGATGACCGACGCCCAGCTGGCCCAGCTGACCGCGGCCACGGGCCCCGCGTTCGACCGCCTGTTCCTGCAGAGGATGAGCGCGCACGACCAGGGCGGCATCGCGTTGGCGCGCACCGAGAGGGCGGACGGCGGCAACGCGGACGCCACGACGCTGGCCCAGAACATCGACGACGCCCAGGAGTACGCGGTCCCCCTCCTGCAGCAGCTGCTCGCCGGGCGCTGAGCGCGCGGGACCGTCCCGAGAATCCGCCTCCGCCCGGTAGAGGGTGACGGACGCCACACCCACGCGTTCGGTGTCGGCGCGCGGAGCGATCTCGCCGGATGGTGCTCCGGTCCGTACCCGGCCCGATCGCGTGGCGCTGACCAGGCCGGAGTCCGTTCCGGGCGGGCTCAGGTGCCACCAGGTCCGGCCGAACCCGCACGACGGCCGGAGCGGGCCCGGCCGCTCGCCGACCGGCTCGTCCCGAGCCTCGCACGGGCTCCGGTCGAGTCGCGGACCTCCGAGTGCCCACCGATGCTTGTCGAGGGCTTCCCGACGGCCGCCACCGCACCTGGTCCGCACCCCGTAGGAGGGTCGATGTCCGCAGTCCTGTTCGGTTCCATCAGCTCCGTCGCCGACACGTCCGAGTTGCAGCGCGACGCGTTCAACCGCGCCTTCGAGTCCCACGGCCTCGGGTGGCACTGGGACCGGGACCAGTACCGCCGCATGCTCGACAGCAGCGGGGGCAGTGACCGGGTCGCCGAGTACGCCCGCGCGCGCGGGGAGGCGGTCGACGCGCCCGCCGTGCACCGCACGAAGTCCGCGCTGTTCCAGCAGAGCCTGGGTGCGGTGCAGCTGAGCCCCCGACCAGGGGTCGTCGACACCATCCAGGCCGCCAGGGCGAGGGGCTGGAAGGTCGGCCTGGTGACCACCACCTCGCCCGCCAACGTCGCCGCGCTGCTGGGCTCGCTCGGCCCCGCGCTCCGGGCCGAGGACTTCGATGTCGTCGTCGACGCGGACAGCGTGGGGCAGCCCAAGCCCGAGCCGGACGCCTACACCTTCGCTGTGGGCCGCCTCTCGGAGCAGCCGGGCGACTGCGTGGCCGTCGAGGACAACGTGGGCGGCGTCCGATCCGCGCGCGCGGCCGGCGTGCCCTGCGTCGCGTTCCCGAACGAGAACACCGCGGGGCACGACTTCGGCGACGCCCGCGTCGTCGATCGCCTCGACCTCCACGACCTGGCCCCGACGACCTGACCGCTGCCCGAGCGCCCTGCCGCCCGACCACCGAGAACCCACGAGCGGACCTCGTTCCACTGCACCACACCGGGAGAGAACGACCATGATGCCCAGCACATCGGCGACGCTGAAGGCCACGGACACCAGCTTCGCGGTCGAGGCGTACGAGAAGATCGACTACTCGCTCGGCCTCGTCGACGGCGCGTTCTCGGTGGAGAACACCGAGATCGCCGAGAGCTATCGGCCGTGGGGCCGATGCCTGATGGTCGTCGACGAGACGGTCCACGGCCTGTACGGCGAGCAGATGCGCGCCTACTTCGACCATCACGGCATCGCGCTGACCGTGTTCCCGATCGTCATCGGCGAGACCGGCAAGACGCTGCGCACCGTCGAGCGCATCGTCGACGCGTTCGGCGAGTTCGGGCTGATCCGCAAGGAGCCGGTGCTGGTGGTCGGCGGTGGCCTGACCACCGACGTCGCCGGTTTCGCCTGCGCGATGTTCCGCCGTTCGACCAACTACATCCGGGTACCGACGACGCTGATCGGCCTGGTCGACGCCAGCGTCGCGATCAAGGTCGCCGTCAACCACGGCTCGTCGAAGAACCGGCTCGGCGCGTTCCACGCCTCGCAGAAGGTGATCCTGGACTTCTCCTTCCTGAAGACGTTGCCGATCGAGCAGGTCCGCAACGGCATGGCCGAGCTGGTCAAGATCTCCACGGTCGGCAACAGCGCGATCTTCGAGGTGCTCGAGAAGTACGGGGAGGACCTGCTCACCACCCGCTTCGGCCACCTCGACGGCAGCCCCGAGCTGCGGGAGATCGCCGACCGGACGACCTACGACGCCATCCGGACGATGCTGGAGCTCGAGGTGCCCAACCTCCACGAGCTCGAGCTGGACCGGGTGATCGCGTTCGGGCACACCTGGAGCCCGGCGCTGGAGCTCGCGCCGGAGGTGCCGTTCTTCCACGGGCACGCGATCGCCATCGACATGGCCCTGTCGGCCACGATCGCCGAGCGGCGCGGCTACATCTCCGAGAGCGAGCGCGACCGCATCTTCTGGCTGATGAGCAAGCTCGGCCTGTCCCTCGACAGCTCCCACCTCACTCCCGAGCTGCTGCGGAGAGCGACGGACCTGATCGTGCAGACCCGCGACGGCCAGCAGCGCGCCGCCGTCCCCCGACCGATCGGGACCTGCTTCTTCGTCAACGACATGACGATGGACGAGCTGGAGGAGGCGCTGGCGGCGCACCGGAAGGTGTGCCGCACCTATCCTCGCGGCGGGCAGGGCGAGCAGGCCTTCCTCGTGCCGGCCACCGCGTCCTTCGAGGCGGCCGGATGAGCGCGCCACCCGAGGCGCCGTCCGCGCCCCGACCGGTCACGCCGGTGGGCATCCTCGCCGGCAAGCTCGGCGAGCTGCTCGCCATGGCCGACGAGGCAGATGGTGCGGACGCCGCCATCCGGCAGGGGCTGCGCGAGGCCTACGACCTCGCAGCCGGGCTCGACCCGTACCTGGGCCGGTTCACCACCCCCGAGTCGCCTGCGCTGCGGGCGCTGGCGGAGGCGACCGCGGCACACGACTGGAGCCGCCACGGCGGGGCCGTGCTGCTGGAGCAGGAGATGCTGTCCGGGCACGTCGAGGGCCAGCTGTTGAAGATGCTGGTCCACGCCACGCGGGCGCGTCGGGTGCTCGAGGTCGGCATGTTCACCGGCTACTCCGCACTGGCGATGGCCGAGGCCCTGCCCGCCGACGGCCGGGTGCTGGCCTGCGAGCTCGACGCCGACGTGGCGGCGTTCGCCGAGCGCTGCTTCGGGGCGTCGGGGAGCGGGCACCGGATCGAGATCCGTGTCGGCCCCGCCGCGGGCACGCTCGCCGAGCTGGCTGCCGCCGGCGAGGTGTTCGACCTGGTCTTCATCGACGCCGACAAGGCGGCGTACCTCGGCTACCTCGACGCCGTCCTGGACGGCGGCCTGCTGTCGCCGCACGGGTTGATCTGCGTGGACAACACGCTGATGCAGGGCGAGCCGTGGGCCGCCGCCGAGCCGACGGCGAACGCGCTGGCGATCGCCGCCTTCAACGAGGCGGTGACCGCCGACCCGCGCGTCGAGCAGGTGGTCGTCCCGCTCCGCGACGGTCTGACGGTGATCCGCCGCGTGGACCGGCCCTGAGAGTGCGGCGCATGCACACCGCTGCACTGGAGCCTCTCGGCGTGGAGCTCACGGACCTGGCCGTGGGCGAGACGGACGCCGCCACGGTGAGCCGGATGCGGGAACTGCTCGCGGAGCACGGTGTCGTGGTCCTGCCCGGCCAGGACGTGGACGACGCCGCGTTCGTCGGGTTCCTGCAGAGCTTCGGCGAGTTGATGTTCACAGAGGGCGAGACACCCGTGCCCGGCTTCCCCGATCTCAACGTCGTCAGCAACGTGGGCCGCGCAACCCCGCCCCGCAGCGTGTTCCACGTCGACACCAGCTACGTCCGCCACCCACCCGCCTACACGGCGCTGCGTGCCGTCCGGATCCCCGGACGCGGCGGGCAGACCCTGTTCACCGACCAGTACCGCGCCTACCGGACGCTGCCGGTCGAGGTCCGCACGACGCTCGACGGCCGGACGATGACCCATCGCGTGACCGGGCCGGGCCAGGGGCGCGAGACGGAGGCCGAGCATCCCGTCTTCCGCCGCCACCCGGTGTCCGGCCGCATCAGCCTCTACCTGTCCACGCCGCAGCGCTGCGTCGCGATCAGCGGCATGGACGACGCCGCGGCCACCGCGATGATCGAGTTCCTCTACCGGCACTCGACGGCCGACGCCGGCACCTACCGGCACACCTGGTCACCCGGCGACCTCGTGATGTGGGACAACGGCTGCGTGCTGCACCGCGCCGACCACGCCGGCGTCGTGGGTGACCGGGTGCTGCACCGTGGCATGGTCGCCTCCTACCAGCCGGCCCCCGCGCCCGGCCGGCTCGCGCGGTCGCGGTGAGGCGGGGGCGGTGGGCGATCGCGTCCAGGACGGTGGGTGCACTGGCGCTGCTGCAGCTGGCGCTGCCGGCGAACCTGCTCCTGACCGCTGCCGCGACGCTCAGGTCGCTGCTCGTGCCCGCCCCGCGCCGGGCGGCGGCCGAGCCGAGGACGATCCTGATCAGCGGCGGGAAGATGACCAAGGCCTTGGCCCTGGCGCGGTCGTTCCACCGGGCGGGCCACCGCGTCGTCCTGGTCGAGACGAGCAAGTACCGGATGACCGGGCACCGGTTCTCCCGGGACGTCGACCGTTTCCGCACCGTGCCCGATCCGCGGTCCGCCGGCTACGCCGCGGCCCTGCTCGACATCGTCACCTCCGAAGGCGTCGACGTGTACGTCCCTGTGTGCAGCCCGGTGTCGAGCTACTACGACGCGCTCGCGAAGCCCCTGCTGGCTCCCCACTGCGTCGTGCTGCACCCCGACGCGGAGACCGTGCGCGCACTCGACGACAAGCACGCGTTCACCGCCATGGCCGCCGGACTCGGGCTGCCGGTGCCCGACTCCTACCGCATCACGACGCCGGAGCAGGTCGCGGAGTTCGACTTCGACGGCTCCGCCGCGCCCTACATCCTCAAGAGCATCCCCTACGACCCGGTGCACCGGCTCGACCTGACCACGCTGCCGCGTCCCACGCCGCCCGCGACAGCGGCGTTCGCCCGCTCGAAGCCCATCGCACCGGACACGCC
>JBBQEF010000323.1:0-6166 GCA_038320445.1 Mycobacteriales bacterium | reverse complement strand
CCGTGAAGATGATTGACAGCATTATCTATCGTTCGACAAGACAGGTGCGGTGGAGCGACGCTGGTGGAGCGAGAACAGCAACCCCGACCCGGAGGAGATCGTCATGACTGCGCAGGTACTGCTGTACAACGAGACCACCGCTTCACCCGCGCCACCCGTGGTGGAGTTCGCCGGGGCCCATCTGAGCGAGGACGACATCCGTGACATGGAACTGGTGCGCTCGCGCCGGTCGCTCGCCTACCTCAAGGACCGGATCGGCAACGACGCCATGCTGAACCTCCTGGCGAACGACTTGCGCACGGCCACTGCGCACGTCACGGCATGGCTCGACGCGTCCCAGGGTCGGTGGCGGTCGGACTCGCTGACGATGACCGTGCCGGGCCCGAGCGCCGCGCACTTTCACGCCTGGTTCATGGGCAACATGAAGCGCGGCAACGAGAGCCTGTTCCGGGCCGGGCACCCCGACCACTTCATGAACCACCCGCTCCCAGACGGGCGCGCCGAAGTCATCGAGAACGTGGGCGAGGACAACCTGCCCTGGCACATCTTCTTGACGTTCACCGGCAGCGACACCCCCCTGCCCACCGCGTGGGACCAGGACTACCCGGCGCAGCACGGGTTCGGCGCCTTCATCTTCGACTCCAAGGGAACCCGCATCGGGTCGGCCATGCACGAACTACGCGACACCGATTCCGGCGAGATGCAGGCCAAGCTGACGGTGTCGCTTCCGGAGGCAGCGCCCGCCGAGCTCGTTGTAGGGCACCTTCGGCACTTCAGCATCGAGTTCCGCAACTGGACCGAAATGGCCCGGCACGGGGTCGGCGCCCTGCCCGGCTGAGCTGAGCCCCGGCTCACCGGGCGTGCCCCGCAGCGAGTCGGGTTCGAGTCTAACGACGTGTCGGCCCGACGTAAGCGCGAATGACGTCATGCTCCGAGCGCCGCTGCCACCAACGACGACGGCGGCCACCTGACCAAGCTCGAGGTGGCGGCGCGCGGCGGGCAGGTCGCCGATCTTGCGGCAGTCCTCGCCGAGGTTGAGGTGCAGCGACGGGCAGGAGTCCGCGACGGGACCGGCCACCTCGGCCTGCGCGGCCCGCTCGTCGGTGACCGCGTTTGCGGCCTGCAGGGTGCGCACGTCCCAGGCGAATTCGTGACGAGTCGTCCTGTACATGGGCCGTCGCGTGGGCCAGCGCGACGCGGTGCAGTGCATAGCCGTCCGGCCCGATCTGCTGCATTTCCAGCTCCGCGAACAGCTGCCGCGCGTTCGGGGCTCGCCGCATCGACCAAGCTGCACGGCGTGTGGGATCCGAGTGCCAACGGCACCCGCAACCGGCTCGTGATCGACCTCGTCGAACGCCTGGTCGCGTTCCTCGCCGAGCACACCCCAACCGAGGCTTGTCGGGGGACGCGCGGGGCGGACGCAGTGCTGGCTCGGGTGTGCGTAGTCCTCACCGACTGAAGGCGGCCTACCGCACCGGGCAACTCCCCGACCACCACGCGCCGCTCCTCGTCGATCCCGACACCACCGTTGAGTGTGCCAGCCTGAGTTGGCCCCACCTGGAGCCGTAGTGATGGCTTGAGTTGGCCCCACCTCGACCTACCAGCACTTACTGTCCGTGACGTCTGCCAAGGCGATCATGGAAGGCAAGTGCTCTGAAGGAGAAGTCGAGAGTGGAGCAGTTCGAACGTATCCGACGTGACCACCGGGATGAGGGGTTGTCGGTCCGTGCCCTCGCGGCACGGCATCGGGTGCACCGGCGCACCGTGCGCCAGGCGCTGGCGGACGCGGTGCCCGGCGCCGAAGACGCCGGCGCGGGTCCCGCCCGCGTTGGGGCCGCATGAGGCCACGGTCCGCGGCTGGCTGGTCGCGGACCTGGACGCGCCGCGCAAGCAGCGTCACACCGCCCGGCGGGTGTGGCAACGGTTGATCGAGGAGCATGGAGCGCTGGTGGCCGAGTCGAGCGTGCGGACGATGGTCGCCGACCTGAAGGTCGAGGTCGGGCTCGACCGCCGCCAGGTCTCGGTCCCCCAGACCCACCAGCCCGGCGCGGAGGCCGAAGTCGACTTCGGCGAGTTCCGGGCGGTGATCGCTGGGATCGTGGTGAAGCTGTGGATGTTCGTGCTGCGGTTGTCGCACTCGGGGAAGGCCGTGCACATCGCCTACGCCAACCAGGCCCAGGGGTCCTTCCGATTGGCGACGGTCTGATCGTCGGTCGCTCATCCGGGCGATCGCCTCCGAGCTGGGCCGTAGCCCGTCCACGATCAGCCGGGAGATCCAGAACATGGCTCTCTGAAGCAGCTCCGTCAGCGCCGGCGGGTTGCTCGCCAACGAAGGGAATCCCTGCAACGCAGCCTTGAGCGGTGGTTCCTTCATCGAAGAATTGATCTGGAGAAGCGGCGAGCAACCGTAGGATTGCGTAGATGAGGACGTCCCGGTCGTCAGGTTCCACCGCGTGGCAGAACGCCACCGACGGCACTGCGCAGGATGTGCCGATGCTGTCGCCGGTCGACCTGGCGGCGTGGGGCGGGTTCCTCGCCGTCCACACCCTTTTGATGCGCCGTCTGGACGCCCGCCTCGTCGCCTCCCACGGGATGCCGCTCGTCGAGTACGAGGTGCTGTTCAAGCTGCACCGGGCCGGGGGAGCGCTGCGGATGTCCGAGCTCGCGGCGGTCGCCATGCTCAGCCGCAGCGGCCTGACCAGGATCGTCGACGTGCTGGAGGCGCAGCGGATGGTGCGGCGGCGCCCCGATCCCGACGACGGACGCGCGGTCGTTGCCGCGCTCACGACCGCGGGCAGAGCGCGTCTGCAGGCAGCTCGCCGCACGCACTCGGCCGAGGTGCGCGCACTGCTGCTGGACCGGCTGACAACCGAGCAGAAAGAGACGCTCGGGTCCGCTTGGGCCGCTGTGCTCGCTGGACTGGACGACGATGGCGCAGGGACGAGCGACGCGGGCGCCACTGACCAGGAGGCGTAGCACTCATTGGTGTGTCACACTCGGCCAGGTAGTTCGTCAACGAATCATCTGTGTCAGGGGTTCGATGTGACCAGTTCGTGGCCCGATCTTCCCTACGACAGCTGGGCAGACACCCGGGTGACGCTGCACCTGTGGACTCAGGTCGTCGGCAAGCTCAAGCTGGCGCTCACCCCGTTCCTCAACGAGTGGTGGAACGTGGGGCTCAGCCTCACCGCCCGGGGTTTGACCACCGGTCCGATGCCCGCCGGCCCGGTCGACCTGCAGCTCGACTTCGATTTCCTCGACCACACGCTGGTGCTCGTCACCTCCGACGGGCGCCGGGAGAGCGTGGCGTTGCGACCGCGTTCGGTCGCCGACTTTCACGCCGCGGTCTCCGCGGCGCTGGCGGGACTCGGGATCACAGTGCGGTACTCCACCAGGCCGGCTGAGCTGCCCGACCCGGTTCCGTTCGAGCAGGACACCGTCCACGACTCCTACGATCCCGCCGCCGCGGCGCGGTGGTGGCGGGCGATGCTCGCGGTGTCACGGGTGATCGACGTCTTCCGTTCCGGTTTCGGCGGCAAGAGCAGCCCGGTCTTGTTCTACTGGGGTGGGTTCGACCTCAATCACACCCGCTTCAGCGGCCGGCCCGCCCCGGCCCGGCCTGATGCGAATCACGTCCTTGCCCTCGGCGAGGACCAGGAGAACCTCGCGGTCGGGTTCTGGCCCGGCAGCGCGCAGTCCCCCCGCGCGGTGCTCTACGCGTACCACTCGCCGGCACCGACCGGCATCGACGAGGTTCGGGTGCGACCCGACAGCGCCAGCTGGATCGCCGAGCTCGGCGAGTTCGTGCTGCCCTGGGATGCACTGGTCGGCGGGCCCGACCCGCATGCCGTCGCGCTCGAGTTCTTCGCCGGCGTCTACGACCAAGCCTCCACCCTTGCCGGGTGGAACCGCGCGGAACTCGACCTGAGACCCGCTGCGGAGAGGAAGACGTTCTGATGTCCGGCACGCCCATCGTCACCTCACCGCGTGGGGGCGAGGTTCTGCAGTTCAGCCCGAGCGAACGCCTCGTGTGGAAGGCGACGTCAGTCACCACCGGGTCGTTCGACCAGTTCGAGCTCACCGCCCTGCCCGGGCACGCAGGAGCGCCCGAGCACATCCACGCCGGCGTGGAGGAATGCTTCTACGTCCTCGACGGCGCATTCCGCTTCAAGGTCGAGACCGATCTCGTGCTCGCCGATGCGGGTGCGTTCCTGTTCGTCCCCCGTGGTGTCGCGCACACCTGGACCAACGCGCTGAACAGGCCGTCCACGATGCTGTTGACCTTCATGCCCGGCGGCATGAAGGCGTTCTTCGACGAGGCCGCGCCGCTCATGCACGCCGAACCACTCGATCTCGCCGCGCTCGCCGAGGTCAACGCCCGCCACGCCACAACCGTCGTCGGGCCGCCCCTGCCCGGCGGCCCGCTCCTACCCGGAACCGACGCATGACCGGGTCGGACCCGGGGCGGCGCCGTCCACTCGGGCTGAACACCGAGAGCGGACGGGTCGAGGCGTTCAGCGACGGGGTGCTGGCCATCGCCGTCACCCTGCTGGTCCTGGACCTGCACACCCCCGACCAACCCGGCTCGTTCGGCCATGACCTCCTCCACCAGGCGCCCACCTATCTGGCCTACCTCGCGGCTTTCGTCACCATCGGCGTCGTCTGGGTCAACCACCACGTCGCGTTCACGAGGGTAGGGCGAGTCGACCCCGCCCTGCTGTGGATCAACCTGGCCGTGCTCGGCACCAGCAGCGTGCTGCCCTTTCCCACCGCGGTGCTCGCGCGCGCCCTGGAAGAGGGCACCGATCCCGACCGCACGTCAGCGGTGGTCCTCTACGCCGGCGTCTCGGTCCTGCAGTCGCTGTCCTGGCTCCTGCTCTACCGCCATCTGTGGCGCCGACCCGATCTGCTCGCCGATCCCGACGACCACACACTGTTCAACGGCGAGCAGGCCCGATCTCTGATCGGTGCCGCGTGCTACGTCCTCGTGGGTCTGCTCGCCGTCATCCTGCCCACCCCCGCCGCCGTCGCCGTGCTCGTCCTTCCCCTTTTCTACGGCCTCACCAGCCACCGCCTCACTGTCCGCGCCGCAGAGCGCTCCCAGCAGGAGGCGACCGACCAGCCCACGGGTCTGTCAACTTTCGGCTCTGGCGCAGATGAGGTGGTCGGGCTGTCAGCTGAGCAGGATCCGCCTCCGGAGCAGGGCGAAGCCCGCGCGCCCGTACATCCGCCGCTTCAACAGTTTGATCTTGTTGTTGACTCCCTCGATCGGCCCGTTGCTAGAGGGCATACTCAGCCCCGCGACGACTGAACCGCCCCGGGTTCGCTACAGGGAGTTGTCCCGCGAGCGGGGGCTCGACGGGCTGGTTGTCACGGTTAGTACGAGGTCTCGACCTCGGCTGGGGTCTGGTAGTCCAATGAGGAGTGCAGCCGGGTGGTGTTGAACCAGTCGACCCAGGTCAGGGCCGGCTGGACCGTTCCACCAGCCCCACCTCGCCGCCGCTGTCGCGCCATCGGCGGTGCCATTTCCACAGGCACTGCGGGGAGATCCCGGCCTCGGCAGCGACGTGGGCGATCGGGCGGCCGCGGTCGACCCGTTCGCACAGACGTCGTCTGCCTTCGACGGTCAGCGGGGCGTTACCTCCTTATCGCAAGATCATGCGTCCGTCGTGTCCTCGTCCGCCGCGTCACCAACCTCCGTCGGTGGGACAGGTAGGTAACCGGGGGCCGGCGGGTCGGCGTGGCTTGGGGTCGCGCAGCGCCGGGCCTCATCAGTCGATTCGGGTCGGCGGAATCAGGATTCGCGGACACGTCTGTTGGACCCTCCGTAGCGCCACGAGGGAGCTGCGTCGCCGCGGATCTCCGTTGACCAAGGCAACGGAGCACGCATTTCTACCGTCTCGGGGGTGCCCGACGACCTCGGTGCGTGACGCCGCGCCGGTCAGGCTTGTCAGTGCTACCACGGCCCCCGGACCTCGGGTGCGGTCGTCGACGACCCCCCTCGGAAGGCACACGACCATGAGAGTCACGTACACCCTGGCCGCGCTCGCCCTCACCGCGCTGAGCACCGGCGCCGCCGCCGTGGGCGTGGCCGGAACCGCGGCCGCAGCACCCGCGCCGGCCCTCCACACGGCCGCGGTCGACCTCGCCGCATCCAGCAGCGCCG
>JBBQEF010000322.1:0-6226 GCA_038320445.1 Mycobacteriales bacterium | reverse complement strand
CGCCACGGTCTTCGGGATCCTCGCACTGCGTTTCGCCAACTCCGATGAGCTGACGCCGGCATCGGACAGCCTGTCGTTCGTCCGCGACATCACCGTGCTGTCGTTCGGTGCGGTCGGGTTCGTGCTGCTGGCCAACCTCGTGATCGCGGCCTGGTCCAACGCCGTGAACCTCACCGACGGCCTCGACGGTCTGGCCGCGGGCACGTCGGCGATCGTCCTGGCCATCTACGTGATCATCGGATTCTGGCAGTTCCGCAACAACTGCGCGCTCAACATCACCGCAGGCTGCTACCAGGTGCGCGACCCGCTCGACGTCGCACTCGTGGCGGCCGCCGCGATGGGTGGCTGCATCGGCTTCCTCTGGTGGAACGCCGCGCCGGCGCGCATCTTCATGGGCGACACCGGCTCGCTGGCGCTGGGCGGGCTCGTCGCCGGCCTGTCCATCGTCACCCGCACCGAGCTGCTGCTCGTGGTGATCGGCGGCGTGTTCGTGGTGGAGGCGCTGTCGGTGGCGCTGCAGATCGCGGTGTTCCGCACCACCCGGCGTCGGGTGTTCCGGATGGCCCCGTTCCACCACCACTTCGAGCTGGCAGGCTGGGCGGAGACCACGGTGATCATCCGGTTCTGGTTGCTCGGCGCGATGTGCGCGGCGCTGGGGTTGGGGCTGTTCTACAGCGAGTGGCTGACGGCGTCGTCGGGCCAGTGATGGAGCTTCGCGGAGCGCACGTCCTCGTGGCGGGGGCCGGCATCTCGGGCCGGGCCGCGGCCCGCGCCCTCGTCGCCCTCGGGGCGGTCGTGAGCCTCTCGGACGCCCGGCCCGATGCCCTCACCGACCTGCCGGGCGGCGTCACGGCCGCCCGCGATCCCGACGCGCTCCCGCCCGGCACCGCCCTCGTCGTGACCGGTCCCGGACGCCGTCCCGACCATGCACTGGCACGGGCGGCCGCCGCGGCCGGGATCCCGATGGTCGGGGAGTCCGAGCTGGCCTGGTGGATCGGGCAGGACGCCCCGCGGCGCGCACCGTGGCTGGTGGTGACCGGCACCAACGGCAAGACGACGACGGTCGGGATGCTGGAGGCGATGCTGCGCGCCGCCGGCCGCGACACCGTGGCGTGCGGCAACATCGGCCACCCGCTGGTCGACGCGGTGCGCGAGGGCCACGACGTGCTGGCGGTGGAGCTGTCGAGCTTCCAGCTGCACTGGTCGCGGTCGATCGTCCCGGCCGCGGGCTGTGTGCTCAACGTGGCCGAGGACCACCTGGACTGGCACGGGTCCATGGCCGCCTACGCCCGGGCCAAGGCGCTGGCCCTGCGTGGCCCGGTCGCCGTGGCCGGGGTGGACGATCCCGCCGCCGCCGCGCTGCTCGCCGTCTCGCCCGCCGCCCGCCGCGTCGGGGTGACGCTCGGCGAGCCGGGCCCCGGCGAGCTGGGCGTCACCGGCGGGGTGCTCGTCGACCGGGCGTTCGGTGGCGGCGACCTCGCCGACGCCGCCGCCGTGCACCCGGGCGGCCCGTCCGGTGTCACCGACGCGCTGGCCGCCGCCGCGCTCGCCCGCGCCCACGGTGTCGGGCCCGACGCCGTCCGCGGCGGCCTCGACGACTTCCGTCCGGGCCCGCACCGCAGCGCACTGGTCGGCACGGTCGGCGGGGTCGGCTACGTCGACGACTCCAAGGCCACCAACCCGCACGCCGCCCACGCCGCGCTGGCCGCCCGCACCGAGCCCGTCGTGTGGATCGTCGGCGGGCTGCTCAAGGGCGCCTCCGTGGACGCGCTGGTCGCGGCGCACGCCGGGCGCCTGCGGGCCGCCGTGGTGATCGGCACGGACCGTACCGAGATCGTCACTGCACTCGCGCGACACGCGCCCGACGTCCCCGCGGTCGAGGTCGTCGCGGGTGACGATGAGCCCATGACGACCGCCGTACGGCGTGCCGCCGCTCTCGCCCGGCCGGGCGACGTGGTGCTCCTCGCCCCCGCCGCCGCGTCGATGGACCAGTTCGTCGACTACGCCGACCGGGGCCGCGCGTTCGTCGCAGCGGTGGGCGAGCTGTGACGGGTCCACGCACCGCGGGGGGTGCGTTCCGGGCCGCCGTCGGCCAGGCGGGCACCGCGCTCGGGCTGTGGCTGCGGCGCCCGCTGACCTCGTTGCACCTGGTTCTCGGCGTGTTCGGCCTGCTCACGCTGTTCGGGCTGGTGATGGTGCTCTCGGCGTCGTCCGTGGAGTCCTACACCGCGGGCGGTTCCTCGTACTCGGTGTTCACGCGGCAGCTCATGTTCTGCGTTCCCGGTTTCGCCCTGTTCTACCTCGGGGTGCGCCTCTCACCGCGACGGCTGCGCGCGATGGCACCCGGCCTGCTGATCACCGGCATCGTGCTGCTCGTCGCCGTGCTGGTGGTGGGCGTGGAGCGCAACGGGTCGAAGGCCTGGTTCGGCATCGGCGACTCGTTCACGGTGCAGCCGTCGGAGGGCGTGAAGGTGGCGCTCACGCTCTGGGGCGCCCACGTGCTCGTCGCGCGGCGGGCGGTGATGCACCGCTGGAAGTACGCGCTGTCGCCGGTGGTGCCGGTCGGCCTGGTGCTGCTGGTCCTGCTCGTGCTGGAGCCCGACCTCGGCATGACGGTCTCCGTCGGCGTCGTCCTGATGGCGCTGCTGTACTTCGCGGGTGCGCCGCTGCGGCTCATGGCCGCACTCGTCGGCGGGGCGCTCGCCGGTGTCGTCGTGCTGGCGCTGAGCGCGAGCTACCGGCTCGCGCGCGTCACCGCGTTCCTCTCGCCGGAGGGCACCGACCCCCTGAAGTCCGGCTTCCAGGCCCAGCAGGCGCTGTACTCGCTGGCCGACGGCGGGCTGTTCGGCGTCGGGCTCGGCCAGGGCAACGCCAAGTGGGACTACCTGCCCAACGCCCACAACGACTTCATCTTCGCGATCATCGGTGAGGAGCTGGGCTTCCTCGGCGCGCTGGCCGTCCTGGTGCTGTTCGCGACGCTCGCCTACACCGGCTTCCGCATCGCGGCCCGCAACGACGACCCGTGGCTGAAGCTCGTGGTCGCCGCGTCCACGACGTGGCTGGTGGCCCAGGCCGCCATCAACATCGGCTACGTCGTGGGCCTGCTGCCGGTGACCGGACTGAACCTCCCGCTGATCTCCTCGGGCGGCACCTCGCTGGTGGTCACCATGTTCGTGTTCGGGGTGCTCGCCAACGCGGCGCGCCACGAGCCGGAGGCCATCGCCGCGCTGCGCCAGCACGGTCAGGGCCGGGTGGCCCGGCTGCTGATGCTGCCGTTGCCGCAGCCGTACAAGGCGCCGGTCGGCCGCCCGCCCGCGCCGCGGAGGGTGAGATGACCCTGTCGGTCGTGGTCGCCGGCGGGGGCAGCGCCGGCCACATCGAACCCGCTCTCGCCCTTGCCGACGCCGTGCGCAGGCTCCGCCCCGACGCCAGGGTCACCGCACTGGGCACCGACCGCGGCCTCGACACCACCCTGATCCCGGCCCGGGGCTACGACCTGCGGCTCATCCCGCCGGTCCCGCTGCCCCGCAAGCCCAGCGGCGACCTCCTGCGGCTCCCGCTGCGGGTCCGCCGCGCGGTCTCGCGGGTGCGCGACGTGCTCGCCGAGGTCGATGCCGACGTCGTCGTGGGCTTCGGCGGCTACGTCGCGCTGCCGGCCTACCTCGGCGCGCGGGGCCGCGTGCCGATCGTCGTGCCCGAGGCGAACGCCCGGGCCGGCCTGGCCAACAAGGTGGGCGCCCGGTTCGCCGCCAGGGTCGTCGCGGCCGTCCCCGGCAGCGGGCTCGACGGCGCCGAGGTGATCGGCATCCCGCTGCGCCGCGCCGTCACGACGCTGGACCGGCCGGCCCTGCGCGCGGAGGCGCGCGCCGCGTTCGGACTCCCGCCGGACGGCCCGGTGCTGCTCGTGTTCGGCGGCTCGCAGGGTGCCCGCACGCTCAACACCGCGCTCGCCGCGGCGCTGCCCGGCCTCCTGGACGCCGGCATCGGGGTGCTGCACGCGTACGGCAGGAGCGGCACCCCGGCCGCAGCCGTGCCGGGCTACGTCCCGCTGCCCTACATCGACGACATGCACCTCGCCTACGCAGCCGCCGACGCGGTGCTGGGCAGGGCCGGGGCGATGACGGTGGCCGAGGTCGCCGCCGTCGGGCTGCCGGCCGGCTACGTCCCGCTCCCGCACGGCAACGGGGAGCAGGCGCTCAACGCCGGGCCCGTCGTCGTGGCGGGCGGGGGAGTGCTGGTGGCCGACGCCGATCTCACCGGCGACCGCGTGCTGGCCGAGCTGCTCCCGATCCTGACCGACCCCGCCCGGCTGGCCACGATGGGCGCCGCCGCCCGCGCTTCCGGTCACGCCGACGCCGACGAGAGGCTGGCCCACGTGGTACTGGACGTCGCAGCGCACGGAGGAGGTCGTGCGCGGCCCCGCCGTCCCGGGACGGGGGTGCGCAGCCACTCGTCTCCGCGCACGGGCGGCGGAGCCGCATCATGACCGTCGAGCTGGCCGAGCGCGTCCACCTCATCGGGATCGGCGGCGCCGGGATGAGCGGGATCGCCCGCATCCTGCTGGCCCGGGGGTTCACCGTCTCGGGCTCGGACGCCAAGGACTCGCGGGCGGTGCTGGCGTTGCGCGCGCTGGGCGCGCGCGTCGAGGTCGGGCACGATCCCGCGCACCTGCCGGAGTCCCCGGCCACCGTGGTCGTGTCCACCGCGATCCGCGCCACCAACCCCGAGCTCGTCGCCGCCCACGAGCGCGGCATCCCGGTCGTGCACCGCGCCCAGGCGCTCGCGGCGCTGACCCGCGGCCGCAGGCTCGCCGCCGTCACCGGCACGGCGGGCAAGACGTCCACCACCTCGATGTTGACGGTGGCACTGCAGCACTGCGGCCTCGACCCGTCGTTCGCGATCGGCGGCGACCTGGCGGCGTCCGGCTCCGGCGCCCACGAGGGCACCGGCGAGGTGTTCGTGGCCGAGGCCGACGAGAGCGACGCGTCGTTCCTGGCGTTCTCGCCGGAGGTCGCGATCGTCACCAACGTCGAGGTCGACCACCTCGACCACTACGGCACCCCCGAGGCCTACGTCGCGGCGTTCGGCTCGTTCCTGGACCGGATCGTGCCCGGGGGTGCGCTCGTCGCCTGCGCCGACGACCCCGGCTCGGCCGAGCTCGCCCGCGAGGCCGAGCGGCGCGGGATCCGCGTACGGCGGTACGGGCGCGCCGCGCGGAGCGACAGCGGTGCGCGCATCGATACCGCGCGGAGCGACAGCGGTGCGCGCATCGATACCGCGGCGTACGACGCGCAGCTCGTCGAGTTCCGGCCGGACGGTTCGGGCGCCCGCATCGTGGTGCGCCACGCGGGTGTCGAGCACCGGCTGCGGCTCGCCGTGCCCGGCGAGCACATGGCCCTCAACGCGCTGGCCGCGCTGCTGGCGGGCGTCGAGCTCGGCGCGCCCCCTGCGCAGCTGCTGGAGGGGCTCGCCGCGTTCGACGGGGTGCGTCGCCGGTTCGAGTTCCGGGGGCGCGCCGCCGGGGTGGCGGTCTACGACGACTACGCCCACCACCCGACGAAGGTCGCCGCGCAGCTGCGCGCCGCCCGTGACGTGGCGGGCCCGGGCCGGGTCGTCGTCGCGTTCCAACCGCACCTCTACTCCCGCACCCGCGATTTCGCCGCCGACTTCGGCCGCGCCCTGGGGCTGGCCGACGAGGTGGTGGTGCTCGACGTGTACGCCGCCCGCGAGGACCCCGAGCCCGGCGTGAGCGGCGCGCTCGTCGCCGACGCGGTGACGCTTCCCGCCGCGCAGGTGCACTACGTGCCGCGGTGGGAGGACGTCCCCGGGGTCGTGGCCGGCCTGGCCCGGCCGGGTGACCTGGTGATCACCATGGGGGCCGGGGACATCACCGTGCTGGCCCCGGAGATCCTGCTGCAGCTGGAGAAGGCGCACCCGGCCGGGGAGCCGGTGCGGTGACCCGCCCGGTGGTGCCCCGGCGGTCCGAGGACGGTTCCACGGAAGGCGCCCGGGCGCGGCGCGGCGCGGCGGAGCAACCTCCCCGCCGCGTCACCCGCGAACCGCGTGTCCCCCCGACGCGGCCCGCGGCTGCCCGCCGCACCCCGTCGACGTACCGCAGGCGCCGGCTGGCCGCGGCCCTCGTGACACTGGCCGCGCTGGTCGGGATCGGGTTCGGCATCCGCGTGACGCTGTACGACTCCGGGCTGCTGAATGTCGAGAACGTGCA
>JBBQEF010000321.1:0-6273 GCA_038320445.1 Mycobacteriales bacterium | reverse complement strand
CCCGACCCAGCCGTACGCTGGGCCGCCCGCGATCACCATCGACCCCGACCGGCACCAGCGTGGTGCCGACCGAACCCGACCGCCACCCCACCCGCCGAGACCCCGCCGGGATCAGGCGCATCGGGAGGGCGCATCGGGAAGGTGCCCCACGCGCGCAAGGTGTGTTGTGGTGGCGCGTCGCCCGCTGATCTCGAGCGCTGGGTCACCGGGGGTGATACGACTCGAAGATCCGCACGGCGGGCTTGTGGGCGATCACGTAATTCCCCAGGGGCTGCGATCAAGTAATTCCCCAGGGGCTGCGATCAATTAATTCCCCAGGTCTGATCCGTTGTGGACAGTCTAGCTGGTGGTCGTGGTGGCCGTGGGGACGGCGCGCCCGGGTCTCTTGCGGGGTCGGTAGCTGGCCCCGTTCATGAGCAGTTGGTGGCTGTTGTTGATCAGCCGGTCGAGCAGGGACTCGGCGACGACGGGGTTGAGGAACAGCGGATACCAGTCGACAGGGCTGCGGTTGCTGGTGAGGATCAGCGAGCGTCCGGAGCGTTCGTTGATCAGTTCGTAGAGGTCGTCGGCTTGGGCGGGGGTGAGCTCGCGCATGGCGAAGTCGTCCAGGACCAGGACGGCGGGTCGGGCGAGCTCGCGCAGCCGGCGGGTCCAGGTGCCGTCGGCGTGGCCGCCGGCGAGCTCGGCCAGCGCGCGGCTGGTCTTGATGAACCGGGCCTCGGCCCCGGCCCGGATCGCCAGGTGCGCCAGGGCTTGCGCGACATGGGTTTTCCCGACCCCGACCGGGCCGTAGAGGATCACCGATTCGCCGGCTTGGAGCCAGCGCAGCGCGGCGAGGTCGCGTATCTGCTCTGCCGGGAGTTTCGGGTTGGCGGTGAAGTCGAACCCTTCCAGGGTGAGGGTTTCCTCGAACCGGGCGCGGCGGGTGCGTCGTGCGATGGAGGTGGTCTCCCGCCGGGAGATCTCGTCGTGGCAGAGGACCTGCAGGAATTCCAGGTGTCCGAGTTCCCCGGCGCGGGCCTGGGCCAGGCGGGCGTCGAGGGTTTGCAGCATCCCGCCCAGCTTCAGCGCGCGCAGCGACGCGGTCAGCGCGTTGTTGTCGATGATCGTGGTGGAGCTGATCGGCGTGCTGGTCGAGGTGCTCATGGGGTGCGCCGCCCGAGTGCCTGCTGGGTGGGCGGGTCGGTGGCGAGCCGGTTGAACAACTCGGCCTTGCGGGCCAGGAACGCGGCCCGCGCGGCCGGGTCGCAGCTGCGCCCGCTGACACGCAGGTCGGTGAGGTGGCGGAGGAACTCGGCGATCTCCCCGGCGGTGACGGGTGCGGTGGGGACGGGTGCGGTGGGGACGGGCTGCGCGGGGTCGCTGGTGGCCTGGACCGTCGGGGTCGAGGCGGTCGGGTCGACGCTCATGATGCGTCCTCGGTGCAGGTCAGCGCCGTGACCGTGGCGGTAGTCGTGCTGGGTGGGGAGGTCGCGGTGGGTGTGTCCGCGCCGGTCGGGCCGGCGGTGGTGGGCAGCGGGATGAGGGGCAGCGGGATGACGTCGGCGAACAGCTGGGCGGGCCCGTGCAGGTGAGCCGCCGCCCCGCCGTCCCCGCCTGAGCGCGGCGCGGGGGCGGTCTCGGTGCCGGCGGCGAGGATGCCCTTGATGGTGCGGTAGGACGGATCCCCCGCCGCGGTGGCCTTCGTGCAGGCGGCCTCGAGCCGGGCCGGGTCGTGCTTGTCGGCCAGCCCGAGCACGCCTTGGGCGGCGCGGAGCCGGAACAGCGCGTTCTCGGCGAGCAGCTCGGCGATCACCGCGACGCAGGCCGGGCCGATGTCGGCGGCTTGTCGGCGACACCAGGTTGGGGTGCGCATATGGAACGCGATCTTCTCCGGCGGGTAGTCACCCAGATCGGTCTGGCGCCCGCGGTCGCGGCGCGGGTGGGTCTTGACCAGCTGCCCGTGATGGAACAGCTGCACCATCGACTCCGTGGTGCGGACGTCGAGCCGGTCGCCGATGTGGCGCCACGGCACCGAGTAGAGCGTCCCCGCGACGCTGGCGTGGATGTCCGGGCCGACCCGCGCGGACGACCAGGTGGCCAGCACGAACGGCGCGCTCGGCAACGCCTGCAGCGCGTCGCGCTCGACCGCGTCGAACACCGCGGCCGGGGCCGCCCCGTCCAGCGGGCGACACGCCCGCGCCCCCGCCACCTCGACACACCACACCAGCGCGGCCGCGCGCATGCCGGTCAGCGAGTCGAAGTCCCGGCCCCGCCAGAACGAGTCCCGAACATACGGCATCGGGCGTTCCACCTGCGGCTTGTCGCGCGGCTTGAACGCTCTGGCCGGGTCGACGAGGGTGCCGTAGTGAGCGGCCAGCTCCGCATACGAACGGTTGATCAACGGGGTCGTAGAGATCGGGCTTGTCCACGCCGGTCTTCAAGTTGTCCGGGACCAGCCTCGCGGGGACGCCACCGAAGAACGCGAACGCCTCCACATGAGCCGCGGTCCACTCCCGCTGATCCATGCTCACGGTGGGGCGCACGAACATGTGCCGCGAGTAGGGCAGCACCATCACGAACGCCCACACCGTCCGGCGCCGGCCCGTGGCCGGGTCGAGCCACATCCCGAGCCGGCCGTAGTCGATCTGCGCCTGCGATCCCGCGGGCGGGCAGTCGCGCAGCACCGTGACCTGCGCCCGGCGTGCCTCCTCGGGCAGGTTCGCCCGCACCCACCGGCGCACACTCGCCACCGACGCTTCCAGACGGTGCTCGTCGGCGAGGCGCTGGTGGATCGTCGCCACCGTCACCCCGGCCGTGAGCTGGTCGGCGATGTAGCCGCGGTGGCACTCGATCTCCGGCCAGCTCGACTGCCGCAGCCGGGTGTCGACCAACCCGGGGAACCACCCGGTCGCCAGCGTGCGCCAGTCCGCCTCGGCCATCGGCGGGCCACCCGGCTCGATCCCCGCCGCCCGGGCCGGACCGGTGTACTTGCGCAGCGTCTTGCGATCCACCCCGAGACTGGTCGCGAGCTCGTTCTGCGACCGGCCCGCGTACCAGTGGGTCAAGATCTCCACGATATCGATCATGTCGAAGGTCCTCCTCGCCAACGCCTCGCTCCTCGCCTCGCTGCTGGGCAACGAGACCGGAGCCTGTGGTCTTGCGAGGACCAGACCCGGGACCGACACGCACGCCATCCCCATGGGGAATTACGTGATCGCCGGGTAGGGAATTACGTGATCGCCAACCCCTCCAACCTGGGGAATTTCATGATCGCCGACACAGAGCCGAGAATCGCCTAGAGAAACGCGTGAGACAGGTACCTGCTGCTAGCGGACTGCTTCAGGGTGTAGGTTCTAGAGCGATGTTCGTGAAGACGACGACGCGGAAGACCAAGACCGGCACGGTCCGCTACCTTCACCTGGCCCACAGCCAGTGGGACCCGGTCGCGGGCCGGTCGGTCCCGAAGATCCTCTACGGGTTCGGTCGCGAGGACCAGCTTGACCGGGACGCGGTCAAACGCCTGGTCGGGTCGCTGTCGCGGCTGCTCGATCCGGCGGACGCGCTCGCCGCCACCGCGGGCTCGGACCTGCAGTTCGTGGAGTCCCGCCCGTTCGGGGGCACCTTCGTCCTCGACACGCTGTGACGCCGACTGGGCATCGACACCGTGCTCAAGGCCCTGGACACCGGCCCAGACGGGAAGCCGCGCCGGGGCCGGCCCCGTGATACCACGCTGACCGAGCGGGTGCTGTTCGCGCTGGTCGCGAACCGGGCACTCGCCCCGTCCTCGAAGCTGGCCGCCGCGGACTGGATCACCCACGACGTGCACATCGACGGCCTGCCCGACACCTCCGACGACGCCTGCTACCGAGCGATGGACTGGCTCCACGACGCCGGTGACAAGCTGGAGGCCGGGGTGTTCCACCAGGTCGCGAACCTGCTCAACCTCGAAGTCGACCTGCTGTTCTTCGACACCACCTCCACCTACTTCGAGCTCGAAGACCCCGACGAACCCGAGGCCCGCGACGACCACGGCCACGTCGTGGCCGACCACGCTGACGTGCAGGGCGGCGCCAGTGACAAGGGCGGCGCCAGTGACAAGGGCGGCGCCGGTGACAAGGGCGGCGCCAGTGACAGCGTCGGGTTCCGGACCTACGGCAAGTCGAAGGACTCCCGCGACGACCTACCCCAGATCGTGATCGGCATGGCCGTGACCCGCGACGGGATCCCGGTCCGGGTGTGGTGCGGGCCCGGCAACACCAACGACTCCGCGCTGATCCGCCAGGTGAAAGACGACATGCGGGACTGGACCTTGTCGAAGGTCGTGTGGGTCGCCGACCGCGGATTCTCCTCCGAACGCAACCGCCGCTACCTACGACAAGGCGACCACGCCTACATCATCGGGGAGAAGCTCCGCTCCGACTCCCCGGAGATCAAGGCCGCCCTGTCACGGCAAGGCCGCTACACCGAGATCGCGGAGAATATGCGGGTCACCGAAGTCCGGGTATCCGAGACCGAGCGGTTCGTGATCTGCCACAACCCCGACGGCGCCACCCGCCAGGGCGGAGGCAAAGTCGCGATGAGTGGTAGCTGACCTGCGGTGACACACCGGGCGTGGATGCAAGGACGGGCACGGGCCTGACGTGATCATGAGGGTGTCTAAGTCCTTGATCAGGTCAGGAAGCCCGTGCCCGCACTGCAAGTGTCCCCGATCATCGCTGCTCTCGATCACCCGGAGGCCGTCCTCGACCCCGCGGCCGTCCCCGCTGTGGCGTTGTCGCTGGTGGAGGCTCTCGCGGGGGTACCCGACCCGCGCCATGCCCGCGGGATCCGCCACGGCGTGCTCGCGATCCTGCTGTTGGGGGCGTGCGCGGTGCTGACCGGCGCCCGCTCGTTCGCCGCGATCGGTGAGTACGCCCACGACACCGGCCGCGCTGTGCTGGACCGGCTCGGCGTCGGCGCGGTCGTGCCGCACGGCTCCACGATCCGCCGGGTCCTGCGTGATCTCGACCCGGACGAGGTCGAGGCCGCGATGCGCTCCTGGATCCTGGCGCAGCTCGCCGACCAGCCCCGACCCGACGGAGTTCCGATGCGCGAGCAGCGCCAGGTCCTCGCTCTGGACGGCAAGACCGTGCGGGGCGCCCACATCCCCACCGACACCGACAGCAGCACCGACAGCAGCACCGGTGGCGGCGGTGGCGGCACCGGTGGTTATCGGCAGCCGCATCTGGTGTCGGTGCTCGACCAGACCAGCGGGGCGGTCCTCGGGCAGGTCGCCGTCGCCGAGAAGAGCAGTGAGGTCGCCGCGTTCACCACGCTGCTCGACGACCTGGACCTGACCGATGTCCTGATCACGGCCGATGCGGCACACACGAACCGCCACCACACCGACTACCTGCACGAACGCGGCGGCCATTACCTTCTGACCGCGAAGCTCAACCAGCCGACTCTGTTGCGCCGGCTACGCACACTGCCCTGGAAACAGATCGGCGTGGCCGGGCGGGAACGAGGCCGCGGTCACGGCCGGGTCGAGACCCGCCAGATCAGCGTCGTGTCCCTGCAGCCGTGCCCGGACCTGGGCGGGGAGTTCTTCCCGCACGCCGCTCAGGCGATCAAGGTCGTGCGCCGCCGACGCGCCCTGCGCAGCAAGAAGTGGACGACAGTGACCGTCTACGCGATCACCTCGTTGACCGCGCTGGAGGCCGACCCGGTACTGCTGGCCCGCTGGCTGCGCGGACACTGGGCCATCGAGGCGCTGCACTGGATCCGGGACGTGTCCTTCGACGAGGACCGATCCCAGGTCCGCACCGGCAACGGACCGCAGATCATGGCCGCGCTGCGCAACCTCGTGATCACAACACTCCGCTTGGCCGGCTACACCAACATCGCCGCCGCGCTACGCCATCACGCCCGCGACCCGCACCGCCCACTCGCCACCTACAAGATCACGTGACGACTTTGCCCCGGCCCTGGGGGTCTGCCGCGCAAGGAGACGCCCACTGCCGCCCCTGAGTTGCGGTATGTCCTTTAGATACCTACTTGTTTGCCCAGTCCTTGACCATGGAGAAGACGTCCTTAACAATAGCGAGTTTGGCACTTAAGCGGGGGTCGATCTCGGACAAGAGGGAGATCATTAGCCAGATCCCAGCGAAGGTAATCAGAATGTTCCACGCGATATCGGGAAGTGGGACGCCAATCGCGGCAACAATTCTGCAGGCGATCACGGGGACCAGCGCGGTAAACGCTGTCCGCGCTAGGGCCGCGGACCGTACGAGAATAGCGGGCCACCTGCTG
>JBBQEF010000320.1:0-6309 GCA_038320445.1 Mycobacteriales bacterium | reverse complement strand
TGACGCCACGGCTGCTACCAGGACCGACAGCCGTGGCGTTCATCTCGTGCCGCAGCCGGCCCGTCGTGCGCCGTTCGGCAGACGCGAACGACGACATTGACCGGCCGGCCCGGGGCGGGAGGGTGGATCGACGATCACGCGGAGGCGACGATGCCGGGTATCTCGATCACGACCACCGACCAGGCCGTGGCGCAGCAGGAGTGCGGCCGCGTCTACTTCCCGCACCGGATGGCCGTCCTCCACGACCCGCACGCGTTCACCGCGTCGCTGACCGCGGTCGCGCGGCCGAGCGAATGGGCGACTACACCCGCTACCTGCAGGCCCTGATCGACGACCGCCGCGCGCACCCGCGCGAGGACCTGCTCTCCGACCTCATCCACGGCGCGAACGGCTACCCCGGTCTGCCCGACGACTACACGCAGTGCATCGTGCGCGGCGCCGCCCGCGTCGCCGGCTTCGACACCACCCGCGACTCCATCACCTCGACGATGCTGGCCGTGCTGCAGGACCCGTCGATCCGCGAGCGCGTGCTGGCCGACCCGGTGAAGACGATCCCGAAGGCCACCGAGGTGCCGGCCGGCAGCGGCGTGCCGCCCCAGCTCGGCGCTGCGGGTGGTGATCCGGAACAGGCCCCGGTGGGGGGCGTCGCGGCGCAGGATCTCCGCCGCTGCTGCTGCTGTTCGGCTCCGGGAACCGGGACGAGTCGGTGTTTCCCGAACCCGGACGCCGTCGACCTGGACCGCCCCAACGTGCGCGAGCACCTCGCGTTCGGCCGCGGACTGCACGTCTGCCCGGGCGCCCCGATGGCGCGCGGCGAGATCCGCGTGGCGCTGGAACACCTGATGAACCGCCGGCCCGGGCTGCGGCTGGCCGACGGTTACGAGCCCCTCTACATCGCGAGCTACTTCTTCCGCGGGCTGGAGTCGCTCGACGTCACCTGGTGAGGCCGGTTCATCAGCGCGTCGGCCTGTGCCGGCGCCGTCCGTCCTCGACGGGCGTTCGGCAGGCGGTACGCGGACCGCACGCGAGCCGACGCCCCTTCCCGGACCGCGCGACCGTAGGCTGCACCCGGGCCGGTCGACGGCTGATGCGAGCGTCCGTACTGCCCCCTGGCGACGCCGCGCAGCCCGGCCCGCCAGGAGCGGATCGAGAGGAGGACGGGGCCGGCCCGCCAGCGGCGGGCACCCCGGAGGTGCCGGTGCCGGAGCAGCAGAGCGCAGCCGCCGCGGGTTGGCTCGGGCACGTGCTGGCCGGGCACCGTCTCGACGCGCTCATCGGCGAGGGCGGCATGGGGGTGGTCTACCGGGCGACCCACCTGCGGCTGGCACGGACGGTTGCGCTCAAGGTGCTGCCCCCGTCGCTCGCCGCCGACCTGGAGTTCCGGCGCCGGTTCGAGCGGGAGGCCGCGATCGCGGCCAGCCTGGAGCACCCGAACGTGGTGCCGATCTACGACGCGGGCCATGCCGACGGCGTGCTGTACCTGTCGATGCGGTTCGTCGACGGCGAGGATCTCGGCGCCGTGCTCCGGCGCGAGGGCCGGCTCGGCATCGACGGTCTGTGCGCGGTGCTCGGGCCGGTTGCGGACGCGCTCGACGCCGTCCACGAAGCCGGGCTGGTGCACCGCGACGTCAAGCCGGGCAACATCCTGCTCGCGCGGGCCGGGCGGGGCCGCGGTGGCGGGCGGGTGTACCTGTGCGACTTCGGTATCGCGAAGGGACCGGGTTCCGCAGGAAGCGACATCACCTCGGCGGGCCGGTACATGGGCACGCCGCAGTACTCCTCCCCGGAGCAGATCGAGGGCAGGTGGCTGGACGGGCGATCGGACCAGTACGGGCTGGCCTGCCTGGTGTACCGCTGCCTCACCGGCGAGGTGCCCTACCCCCGCAGCGAGGTGGCCGCGGTGATCTACGCCCATCTCGCGGCCGACCCGCCACGACCGAGCCGGCACCGTCCGGACCTGCCTGCTGCCGTGGACGCCGCCGTCGCACGGGCCGCCGCCAAGCATCCGGACCAGCGGTTCCCGAGCTGCGCGGCGTTCCTCGCCGCGCTGCGTGCCGCCGTGCACACGCCCGTGCCGCGGCCCCGGCCCCGGCCCGGACCGCGGAGGGGAGGGCCGCTCCCGACGGCGCCGGTCCGGCCGCCGGGCAGGTCCACCCCGGACGCGACCGCACCGCGCCCGCCCCTCCCCCCGACACTTCCGCTCCCCGAACCGGTGGTCCCGATCCCGCTCCCCGCACCGGTGGTCCCGACCCGCGACACCGGGCCCACACCGGTGGAGCCGCCTGCTCCCGGACCCGAGGCGGTGGCCGCACCGACGGACGTGCGCGCGGAGCGGGCTGCCGAGGACCCGTCGATCACGATCACCTGGACGGCGGGTGACCCGCACGACGTGGAGTACAAGATCAGCCGGCTCACGCCGGACGGCCGGTGGCACGTCGTGGGGCGGACGCGCTCGACCTGCATCGTCGACGGTGCCGTCACCCCGGACACCCCGATCCCGGTGTACGGGGTCGCCGCCCGACTCGGCACGGTGCTCTCGGACGTGGTGCGGTCACCGGTGCGGCAACCGGACGCCCCCGCCGCCGATCCGGAGCCGGACGCCGCGGCGCCGGGCGGGATCCCTGCCGTGCGGCACCTCACGGTCACCGGCTCGGGTGCGCTCGCGTTCACCTGGCCTCCGGGGATCACCGAGGCCATGGTGGTGGTCCGCCAGGACCGGCTCCCCGTGGCGCCCGACGATCCGGCCGCCACCGCCTGGAAGATCACCAACATGCGCTACCAGCTCGACGGTGGGCTGCTGCTCCCCGCCTCCGTCGCCCGGCCCTGTCACGTCGCCGTGGCATCCTGCCGGCGCGTCGGCGGCACCCTCGTCGTCTCCCCGGGTTTCGACCCGACAGCGCGCGCCGCCGTCGGCGCCTGAGCAGCCGACCGCCGAACGCGGTCAGGCCGACCGGTCCGCGTCACATCCGGCCGCACTCCCCGTTCCGGTCGCGGCGAGGAAGGCGAGCAGCTCGCGGGTGAAGATCTCAGGGCGCTCGCGGTGCGGGAAGTGCCCGGCATCGAGGACGGCGAGCCGGCTGCCGGGCAGCCGGCGATGCGCGTGCTCGCTGTGCTCGACGGGGATGCAGCCGTCATGCCGACCGGCCACCAGCAGCACGCGCTCGGCGTCGAGGTTGTGCAGGTGGTCCCGCGCGTCGAGCCGCTGACCGGACCATCCGAGGGCGAACCGGACGGTGTGCAGGAACGCCGCCCGCGCAGCGGCATCGGCGAGCGAGGCCAGCCCGTCGGACAGCGCATCGATCTCGGCCCGGTCCGCGACACCCAGCCCGAGGGCGAGCCGGCGAGCGAGCGCGCCCATCGGGGTGGGTGCGGCCGCAGCCAACATCCGCACGACCGCGGCGCTGCCGGGAAGGCACGCGGCCCGCAGTGCCAGGGCGACCTCCGGTCCGAGGCCGCCGCTGGCCACGAGCACGAGGCGCTCCACACGCTCGGGATACTGGTGGGCGTACTGCAGCGCCACGCCGCCGCCGAAGGAGTGCCCCACGACCGTGGCGCTGTCCACGCCCACCGCACGCAGCAGGTCGCGCAACCAGGTCGCGTGGCCGGCCGGCGAGTAGTCGCCGCTGCCCGGGGCGTCCGAGCCGCCGTGGCCGAGCAGGTCGGGGGCGATCACCCGGGCGGCTCCGCCCACGAGCCCCATCACCTGCCGCCACGTGGCCGAACTGCCGCCGAGGCCGTGCAGGAACACCAGCGCCGGGCCCTCACCGCCGGCCGCGAGGTAACACACCCGGCGCCCGTGCAACGTGATCTCGTGGCGCGCGACCCCGTCGGCGGACGTGACGGGCGCGAGGCGGCGGAGGCCACACGTCGTCGTCGACATCGGCAACCTCCCTGTCCTCACTCACATCGATCCCGCACGGCCCGGCTCTGATACGTAGAGGACGAAGTGTGGGTGTCGGCCACCCGCGCCGTCATCGCCGTGACGGCTACACGGCCCGAGGACGGGATCAGGGTTCTGTCGCCGAACGGTAAGGCGATTCACTCACGGGAGAAGCGCTCTGACCTGCTCGGGATCCGGGCCTCCCGGTCCGATCAGCACGACGGCGTCGTCGAAGCCTGCCTCGGCGTAGCGCCGGAGCGTCGCGCCGGTGGGTCCGAGGTCGTCGCGGCCCGACAGCGGGATGGCACACACGATCGCCCGTCGGCCACCGGCGGCCCGGTACCGTTCGTGGGCGGCGATGATCTGGTCGGGCGTGCGGCGGTAGGCCGACGCCAGCCAGCCGTCGAACTCCCGGGCGGCTCGCTCGACCTTGGCCCCCCACGAGCCGAGCAGCAGCGGCGGCACGCCGGACGCACTCGCGGCGGGGGCGAGGTCGGCGCGCTCGTCCCGGCCGTGGGCGAGCAGGACCCGCAGCCGCGCCAGGTTCTGGTCGAAGGTCCGGAAGCGAGCGGCGTAGTCCCGGTCGAGGGTGACGAAGTCGGTCTCGGTCGACCCCGGGCTGACGCCGAGGCTCAGGCGGTCGCCGCACACGGACATGAGCGACAGGATCCGGTGGGCGAGGTCGGCGGGATGGTGGAGCGGGACCTGCACGGTGGCCGTTCCCACCTCCACGCCCGCCGTGGCCGTGGCCGCCACCGCCAAGGTCACGAACGGGTCGGGGACCAGGGTGCCGCGTCCGATCACCTCGGGTGTCCACAGGCTCTCGAAACCGGCCCCCACCAGGCGCTTCGCCCACTCGGCGACTGCCAGTGGCGGCGCCTCCGACAGGTGGGCGAGCGTCGCACCCAAGCGCACGTGCCCTCCTCAGGGGGCCAACCGGTCCGCGGCGAACCGGGCGTACCAGCGCAGGGCGTCGGGGTCGTCGACGGAGGCGATGTTCGCCGCCTTCTCCAGCGGCCTGCCGCTCAGCAGCTTCTTGATCGGGACCTCGAGCCGTTTGCCGCTCAGTGTGTGCGGCACGGCGGGCGCCTCGACGATCTCGTCCGGGACATGGCGGGGCGTCAGGCGCGTCCGCAGGGTGGTCACGATCTTCTGCTCGAGCGCGTCGTCCAGCGCGTACCCGGGCGCGGGGACCACGAACAGCCCCAGCCAGTACCCGTCGTCGGGCAGGTCGATCCCGACCACCAGGGTCTCGGTGAGCTCCGGCATGGTCTCGAGCACGTCGTAGAAGTCGCTGCTGCCCAGCCGCACCCCCTGCCGGTTGAGCGTCGAGTCCGAGCGGCCGTGGATGGAGATCGAGCCGTCGGAGTGCATCGTCACCCAGTCCCCGTGCCGCCACACGCCGGGCCAGGTGTCGAAGTAGGACTCGGTGTACCGGACGTCGCCGGGGTCGTTCCACAGGTACACCGGCATCGACGGCATCGGCTGGGTGACCACGAGGTCCCCGACCGCGTCGACGACCGGCTCGCCGTCGGAGTCCCAGGCCGCGCAGTCGACGCCTGCGAGCTTGCCGCCGATCCGGCCCACCTGGACCGGGGTGTACTCGTTGGCCCCGACGAACGCGCCGGAGATGTCGGTGCCGCCGCTGGTCGAGTCGATCCGCAGGTCCGGGCCGACGTTCTCCATGACCCAGTGGTAGCCGGCCGGGGGCAGGGCCGAGCCGCTGACCATCACGTGCCGCAACCGGCTCAGGTCGTGGTCCTGCTCCGGGCGGACCCCGGTGCCGGCCGTCGCCGTGATCACCGCGGCGCCGATCAGCATGACGCTGGCGTGCGCGCGGGCGGCGACCTCCCACACCGCGCCCGCCGGAAAGCCGGGGCTGCCCTCGTACAGCACGATGCCCGCGCCGTGCATGAGCGTGTTGATCTGCATGTTCCACAGCGCCCACCCGGTGGACGTGCACGCGAACATCCGCTCGCCCGCCCGCATCCCGGCGTACAGGCCGGCCCACTTCAGACCTTCCAGGGTGATGCCGCCGTGCCCGTGCGCCAGGCCCTTGGGCAGCCCGGTGGTGCCGGAGGTGAACAGCACCCACAGCGGGTGGGAGAACTCGACCTGCTCGAACACCGGCGGCTCGTCCCTGGCCAACATGTCGTCCCACGACACCGAGCCGTCGGGGTGCGGCCGGTCGAACACGCACGGGACGTGGACGACATGGCGTAGCGTCGGGAGCCTCTCGCGCAGCTGCGCGACCACGTCGCTGCGGTCGATCTCCTTACCGTTCCAGTGGTAGCCGTCCGTCGCGATGAGCACGCTGGGCTCGAGCTGCGCGAGGCGGCCGAAGGTGCCCTCGGCCCCGAAGTCCGGGGAGCAGCACGCCCACACTGCGCCGACAGCGGCGGCGGCGAGGCAGGCGATCACCGCGTGCT
>JBBQEF010000319.1:0-6329 GCA_038320445.1 Mycobacteriales bacterium | reverse complement strand
CGGCGATGCGCGAGGCCAGCAGTTCGCGGGGCTGCCGGAAGGTCACCATCTGCAACGGGGCGTGGAAGTCGAACCTGTAGTGGTAGGTGGTGTCGACGTAGTGGAACTGCCCGGGCTCTACGATCGACTCCACGCGTCCCTGCCGGGCCCGGCAGCGCCCGGCGACCTGCAGGTTGACGAAGAAGTACTCGCCGTCGGTACGAGCGACGTCCCGCGGGCCGTGGGCGGTCTCCTGGGGCTGCGACCGGATGCGGGCGCGCACCATGTCGTGCAGCGGGCGGGTCTCCACCCGGGCGGCGAACCCCGGCCCGGGTTCCGCCCGTCGGGGCGTCAACGGAACGAACGCCTGGCAGATCACCTCGTGCCAGTACCCGAACTGCTCCCGGTCGGGGCGGGCGGCGACGTCCCAGACCGCCATCGCACGACCTCCTCCGCGCCCGCGAGCAGATCGGCCACGGGGTAGCCCGCGGATTCTCGGTCGGCCGGTCGTCGCCGGTCAAGCGGTGCTCGACGGCCGGTCGCGGGATGTCGGCGCCCCGGGCGCGCCGCCACCCCGACGCAGCGTGGCGGCCTCCGGTCCGGCATGCCGGGATCGTCGCCGACCCGCGGGGGTTCACCCGGACGGATCGACAGGCCCCGACGCGCTCTCGTAGAGCTGGACGAAGCGGCGGTACGACGCATCCACCTCGTCGGGGTCGGCCCCGCCCACCAGGTCCAGCAGCAGGCCCCGGGTCACCGCCACCCCGAGCCGCAGCTCCACCGGATCGGCTGCGGTCCCGAGGCGGCCGGCCACGTCGGCCGCGTCCGCCAGCCACGGTGCGGTCAGCGTCTCACGCAGCCCCTCGGTGCCGGCCGCACCCTGCGCGACCAGGCCGAACACCTCGAAGAACAACCGGACGAACGGGCGCAGCTCCGCACGGCTGACCTGCTCCCAGAGCGCGAGCATGACCTCTCGCGGGGTGCGCGCGCCGTCGGCCAACGACGCCAGTGCCGCTCGCTGCCGGGACTCGATGGCCGCCACGATCGCCGCCAGCAGGCCCTCGCGCGAACCGAAGTGGTATAGCACCATCCGGTGGCTGCTGTCCGCGCCGATCGCGATCTCCCGCAGGCTGCGTCCGGCGATCCCCTCGGCCGCGGCGAACGCCATCACCCGCTCCAGCAACTGCTCGCGCGCACTCACTTCCCCAGGCATGTACCAATTGGTACACTGCCGCCATGAGATGGACCCACTCGACCCGGATCGACGCGCCGTCCGACGTCGTGTGGCGGCTGACCACCGATGTCGAGGCCTGGCCCGCCACCACGCCCACCATGCAGTCCGTCCAGCGCCTGGACGACGGCCCGCTGCGGGTCGGCAGCCGGGCGCGGATCAAGCAACCCGCCCAGGCCGAGGCCGTCTGGACCGTCTCCCGGATCGAGCCCGGCCACGAGTTCAGCTGGCAGAGCAGGCGGCGCGGCCTGCTGCTGACGGGCACGCACACGGTGACCGCCGACGGGCCGGGGTGCCACAACACGCTCGCGCTGGACGCGACCGGCCCGCTCGCCGTGCCGCTCGGGCTGCTGCTCGGCGCGGCGTTCCGACGGGCGCTTCGCACCGAGAATTCCGGCTTCAAGGCGGCCGCCGAGCGACAGGTCTCCGGGGCGGCATAGGTCGCTGCCGAACCTGCGCGGTGCAGGACTACGTCGAGTGGGGCACCGGGCGGCCGAAGTAGTAGCCCTGCCCGCGCGGGCATCCGCGGGAGGTGAGCCAGTCGGCCTGTTCCTTCGTCTCGATTCCCTCGGCGACGACGTCGAGGTCCATGTGGGAGCCGAGGCCGATGAGACCCTCCACGAGAGCGGCGCTGGTGGGGTTCACCGCGGCGTCGGCGATGAAGGAGCGGTCGATCTTGAAGGAGTCGATGGGCAGCTTGTTGAGGGCCGCGACGCTGGAGTAGCCGGTGCCGAAGTCGTCGAGGCTGAGCCCGACACCGAGCCCGATCAAGGCGTTCGCCGAGGCCAGGGTGGAGTCCGACGCGGCCAGCACGAGGCTCTCGGTGATCTCCAGGACCAGCCGGTCGGGCGCGAGCCCGCTCGCGACGAGATAGCGGGCAACGGACGCCGGGAAATCGGAGCGGGCGAGGTGGCGGGCGGAGATGTTGACGTGCACGCCGACGTCCCCGGGCCAGGAGGCCGCCTGCGAGCAGGCGCGCCCCAGCACGTTCTCCCCCAGCATGACGCCCAGCTGGGTGCGGTCGATGCCGTCGAGGAACGCGCCCGGCGCGAGCAGCCCGAGGGTCGGGTGCTCCCAGCGCACGAGTGCCTCGCGAGCGACGAGGTGACCGGTGCGCAGGTCGACGATGGGCTGGTAGTGCAGGACGAGTTCCTCGCGGCCGATGCCGACCCGGAGCGCGGCGTGCAGCAGGAGCTGGTCGTGGGCGACCACCTCCAGCGCCTCGGAGTAGACGTCGATCCGGTCGGGCCGATCGCGCTTCGCGGCGTACATGGCGCGGTCGGCCTCGCGCAGGAGCGATTCTCCGCTGCCGGTCCTGCCCACGGTGACGCCGATGCTGGCCGAGATCTGCATGTCGTGGCCGAAGACGACGAACGGCCGTGCCAGCTCCGCACGCACCCGCTCGGCGACGGCGGTGACCTCGTCGAGGCCGCTGACCTGTTCGCACACGACCACGAACTCGTCGCCTCCCAGGCGGGTGGTCGTGTCGCCCTGTTGCGCCACCCGGCTCAGGCGGTCCGCGGCCTGACGCAGCAGCTCGTCGCCGGCGTCGTGGCCCAGCGAGTCGTTGACCTGCTTGAAGTGGTCGAGATCGATGAAGATCACCCCGACCAGCCAGCCGCCGCGGTAACACCGTTCCAGTGCGTGGCGCAGCCGGTCCATCAGCAGCAGCCGGTTCGGCAGGCCCGTCAGCGAGTCGGTCGTGGCCAGACGTTCCATCTCGTGCAGGGCGTTCTTGCGCTCGCTGATGTCCTCGATCTGGGAGATGTAGAACCGCGGGCCACCCTCGCCGTCGCGCACGACCGAAACCGCCAGCAGCGCCCACACCGTGGACCCGTCCGGACGCAGGTATCGCTTCTCGATGCGGTAGCTGTCGCGTACGCCGCGGGCGACCTCGTCCAACAGGCCGACGTCGGCGGCGAGGTCCTCGGGGTGGGTGAGTTCCTGGAAGGTCAGCGTCCGCAACGAGGCGGCGTCGCGGCCCAGCAGCGCGCACAGCGAGTTGTTGACCTTGATGAAGCGGCCGTCCGGTGCGACCAGTGCCTTGCCGATCGGCGCGGCGGCGAAGGACTTCTCGAACATCTCGAGCGCCTCGGAGAGGTCCGCTTCGAGCGCGATCCTGGCGGAGATGTCACGGGCGGTCACGACGGCGGTGACGATCTCGCCGGAGTCGGGGTCGCGGACGGCACGCATGTTGGCCTCGACCCAGGTCCACGAGTCGTCCGGTCGGCGGAACCGGTAGGTCACCGACATCGGGTCACCGGTGGCGAAGAACTCCCGGCGCCGGGCCTGCACACGGGCGAGGTCGTCGCGATGGACGAACTCGAACACCAGGTGGCCGAGCAGCTGGGAGGCCCGCCAGCCGAGCACGCGTTCCACCGACGGAGACACCCAGGTGAGGCGCCCGTCCGCCGAGGTGAACGCCATGACGTCACTGATGTTGTTGACCAGCAGCTGGTGGCGTTCGTCGGTGGCCGCGAGCTCGGCCAGTGCCCGCTGCTCGACGGTGACGTCCCGCACCAGTGCCATCGCTCCGGTCACGCTCTCGCCTTCCGTGGTCGGGCTGTAGGTCGTCTCGTAGACGGCCGTGCCGTCCGCACTCTCGGCGATCTCCACGACCGTCTCGCCGGACAGCGCCCGGGTGAAGTTCGGGCCGATGCGGGCGAACACCTCGGGCGCCAGCACCTCGGCCACCGGCCGACCTGCGAGTTCATCCGGGTCGTAGCCGTGCAGACGCGCAGCGGCCCCCACCACCGTCCGGTAGCGCATGCCGGCATCGACCAGCACGACACTCAGGTACGGCGACGACGCGATCCCCGCCTGCGTCATCAGCTCTGCCTCACCCTCGTCGAACCCGCCGTCGACGACGCCGGGCCCGCACAGCTCGCTCACCGACGGCAGCCCCACTCGGCTCCAGAACCACGCCACCCTGACGTACTCGACCGATCCCTCGTGAACACGGAGGCCTCCGATAACACACGGTAGTCGACTGAGAACTCTATCCTTGTATTCGTCAACTCGACAGCCGTGTTACTCGGCAACCGAGAAGGCCAGGCTGGTTCAGCCGCCTTTCGGGCCGCACCGCCCGGAGGAGACCGAGAGGGAGTTACGGTCCGGCTGCCCCCCGGCGAGCCCGGCGGAGCCCGCGGCAGGGCCTGACGGGCACACCCACGCCACGCGGCTAGGATCGACGAGCACGCCCTCGTAGCTCAGGGGATAGAGCATCGGTTTCCTAAACCGTGTGTCGCAGGTTCGAATCCTGCCGGGGGCACCGCGTTTGACCAGCGCCGATAGGCGTCTAGCGTTGTATAGAGAACGATCAATGGGGGACGAGTCTTCTTCGCGGTCGGTCAAGGGTTGCACAGCCTCCGCGCCGGCGACCGGCTGACGAGCGCTGCGACGTCCTGAGAACGGAGCTGGGCCACGGTTGATCCTGGTCGACGCCTCTCCCGACCGTCGCCGCGGCGCCGAAGCGAACAAGCACACGCGGCCCTGCGCCTGCACCGCGCAACCTGCGAAGGCGGGACTCATGACGCGCGTGGGGCGCTACCCTCTCCATCATGCTTGCCTCGCGGACACTCACCGCCGCCGTCCACCAGGAAGAGGACTGGTACGTGGCGCAGTGCCTGGAGGTGGACGTCGCCAGCCAGGGCGAAACCCTCGACGCCGCACTGTCCAACCTCCGCGAAGCCGTCGCGCTCTACCTCGACGAGATCGACGACCCCGACCGGCACATCACCCGCACCCCACTCGTCACCTCGTTCCAGGTACCCGGCGCGGCGTGAGCCCTGCGCTGGCCGACCTACCCGTCCGCAAGGTCATCCGCGCACCGGAGTCGATCGGCTTTGTCCACACCCGCACGGCCGGGAGCCACGCCGTGCTGCGCCACCCGGATGGCCGCGTCGCGATCGTCCCGCAACACGGCACCGTCAAACGCGGGACGCTCAGCTCGATCCTCCGCCAGGCCGGTCTCACCCCGGCGGAGTTCCTCAACCTCCTGCGGTGAGCACCGGGTGGGGTATGGATTGGGGGATGAACCACCGGTTACAAGGGTGGGCGACGACACCCGCAGCAACAAGATCTGAAAGGAAAGCGCCTGGTCGCAACCACCGGTGGCGTCTTCTCCTCCCTTCCTAAACCGTGTGTCGCAGGTTCGAATCCTGCCGGGGGCACTTGACCTGCGATGGTGACCGTCGTGAGCACCGGTTGCGAGAACCGATCGTCAGCGGTCGAATTGTCGCCTGGGGTGGCCCATCGGCCGGGGAACGTATCCGGCCGTCGGCCCGCCGGGACAGGCGGACGCGGTTGACGGTCCACGAGATCACCGGTGACGTCCAGCTCTGCGGCATCGCACGTAGTGCATCTCCCCCGGCTCACGACCCGGGATGCGACGACGACGGCGGAGGTGACCCGTGATGAGCATTCACGCTGCCGACGACGGGCACGAGTTCGTCGTCGCCCCTGAGCTGGCCGAGGTCGCCGAGCGCCTCGGCGTTCCCCTCCACGCCGGCGACAGGGTGCGGTTCGAGGTCGTCGACGGAGGCCTGTCGGACAACGGCCCCGGTCGCCGTGAGCCTTGGCCACCAGCGTGGGTCGACTCGATCACCACCGACGACGAAGATCTCGCCGGCCGAGCGCGTCAGGTCATGAGAGCTGAGTTCGGCAAGAAGTGATCCTGGTCGACACCGGTCCGATCGTCGCTGCGGCATCGAAACGGGACTCACACCACGCCTCATGCCTCGATCGGGAACGCGGCCGCCGATCAGGAAACGGCTCCCGGGGAGGATCGCGTCGCCGGGTCGATGACGCGCACCTGGCCGGTGTCGAGGTCGTGGACCATCCCGACCACGATGAACTGCGGTGCGATCATCCCGGTCAGCCGTGCCACGTCGCCGGCGACGGCGGCGTGCGGGTCGGTCACGTCCCGTGACGCGACCTCCTCGACCTCGATGCCGAAGTACGGGGCGAGCAGGTCCGCGCGGTCGGCGAGCCGGGTGATGCCGCAGTCGGTGTGCTGGAGGACGACGAACGTCCAAACCCCGGTCGGGGCCTGACCGGCACCCTCGGCCCGGGTGATCGTCTGCAGCATGGCGATGCTCTGCATCAGCGCAGGTGTGAC
>JBBQEF010000318.1:0-6407 GCA_038320445.1 Mycobacteriales bacterium | reverse complement strand
GCCGGGGTACGCACCTGCTCGAGATCAGCAGCCAGGTGTCGGCCGCGTCCGACGCGCTGCGCCAGGAGCGCAACCAGGCCACGCTGTTCGTGGCCGGCAACCGCGCGGGCGACCGCGGCCCGCTGGGCGACGCCAACGGGCAGACCGACGCCGCCGTCACCACCGCGCTCACGGCGCTGCGCTCCACCACCGACCTGCAGGGCACCGCCACCACCACGCTGGCCCGGGCCCGGGCCGGGCTCGAGCAGCTCGGGGCGCTGCGCACCGACGTCACGGGCACCACGGCGTTCGTCACGGTCCGCGATCGCTACACCTCGATCATCGGCAACCTCGACGTGCTCGATCGCGCGCTGTTGCGGCAGGTCAGCACGCCCACGACGGCCGGGCTCACCGATGCGCTGACGGCCACGGGCACCGCGGGCGAGCAGCTCGCGCTGGAGCACACCGTCCTCGGCGGAGGCATCCGCGCGGGCCGGCTGGAGCCGAACGACCGCAACACCGTCAACGCCGCCGACAACGCCATCTTCGCCGCGTACGCCCAGTACCAGGAGGCGCTCACCCCGGAGCAGTTCAGCCGGTACGGCAACTTCCTCGCCGACGCCACGAACCGCCCCCGCTCGCAGGCCGCCCTCGCGATCACCGGCACGCCGCCGGAGCGGCAGATCACGGTCACCCCTGCCGCATGGGACAGTGCCTACCAGGGTTCCAAGGACGCCATCGACCGCGCAGGCTCGCTGATCCGGCAGGACCTGGTCGCCACCAGCACCGCGGCCCAGTCCACCGCCAGCAACCTGGCCGGCATCAACGCCGTGCTGCTCATGCTCGGCCTGCTCGTCGGCATCACCATCGCCGTCCTCGTGGCGCGCAGCCTGATCCGGTCGCTGCGCGTACTGCGCACCGCCGCGCTCGACGTGGCCGAGCGCAGGCTGCCGCAGGCCGTCGAGAGCATGCGGGCCGGTGAGACGCCCGACGTCACCGTCGACCCGGTGCCGCTCAACACCCGCGACGAGGTCGGCCAGGTGGCCCGCGCGTTCGACGCCGTGCACGGGCAGGCCGTCCGCCTCGCGGCCGATCAGGCGTCGCTGCAGTCCAACGTCAGCGCGATGTTCGTCAACCTCTCCCGCCGCAGCCAGGCGCTGGTGGAGCGCCAGTTGCAGCTCATCGAGCAGCTGGAGAGCAACGAGCAGGACGCCGATCAGCTGTCCAACCTGTTCCAGCTCGACCACCTCGCCACCCGCATGCGCCGCAACAGCGAGAACCTGCTGGTGCTCGCGGGCACCGACCTCGCCAAGCGCAACATCGCGCCGGTGCCGATGGTCGACGTGCTGCGGGCCGCGGTGTCGGAGATCGAGCAGTACCAGCGCATCGTCGTGCAGGCGCCGCCCACGGCCACGATCGTCGGCCGTGCCGGGTCCGACCTCGTCCACCTCCTCGCGGAGCTGCTGGACAACGCCACGAACTTCTCCCCGCCCGATTCGCAGGTGGTCATGAGCACCACCCGGACGTCCGACGGGTCGATCGTGGTGGAGATCGCCGACCGCGGCGTCGGCATGATCGACAACGAGCTGAGCGACGCCAACCAGCGCCTCGGCGGCCCCTCCGCCGTCGACGTCTCCGCGTCGCGGCGCATGGGCCTGTTCGTGGTCGGCCGCCTCGGTGCCCGCCACGGCATCGGGGTCCGCCTCACCACGTCCTCCACCGGCGGCCCGGGAGCAGGGCTCACCGCGTCGGTCACCGTTCCCGCCTACCTGGTCCCCTCCACCGAGCCTGCCGAGGTCGGCCGCCCCATCGGGGTGCCGCAGCCCGCAGGTGTCCCGGCGCAGGTCGCCCGCGGTGGCGAGGTCCCGGCCCAGCGGGGCGGCGCCAACGGTGCGGCCCGGCCCGGGTCGCTGTCCGCGCTGGTCGCCGGCACCGACGGCCCCGCCAACCCGGCGGGTGTCATCGACGGTCCCGCTCCCGACGGTCCGCTGTTCACCGGCCCGTCCGCCAACGGCAGCGTCAACGGCAGCTCCACCTCCAGCGGGCTCCCCAGCAGGCGTCCGGGCTCCACGCTCCGCCCGGACGGCCCGCCGAATCCGCCCGTGCCCCCGGAGCAGGCCGCCGCGTCCGGTGGGGATCCGCCCGACGATCGGCCGCAGGTCGACGAGACGGAACCCCGCAAGGTCGCCGAGCAGGCCCGGCGCGACCAGGAGGCCGCCGCCGAGCGGGCCGCTCAGTCCCGCGCGGCGCAGCACCACCGCACCGCGGCCGATCAGGCGGAGGGCACGGGTGCGGAGCGCACCCGCAACGGGGAGCCCGGCCATGCCCTGCGGCCGGGCCGGAACGATCCGCAGGCCTACCTGGCCCCGGCTCCGTTCGCCAACCGTCCCGGTCCCGCATCGAGCCCCCCCGCCGCGGGGAAGCCTCCGGCAACGAACGGCCAACGGTCCGATCCAAGCGTCGAACGGCCGGAATCGGCGGCGAACACGGAGGGTGTCGAGCGCAGGGATGCGGGCGGCGCCGAGGCCGGCACCGACCGGCCCGGCGGGGAGGAGCCGAGCGATCGGCCCGCCCCGGCCGATCCGCGCCGGGAGCCGCCCGTCGGACGGGCTCCCCTGTCGCCGCCGACCACGCCGATGCCGATGGTCGACCGCAGCGCCGTCCGCCCGCCCACGCCGCGTCCCGCCCTGCCGCGCACCGACCAGCAGTCCGGGCCCCGCCCGAGCCCGCAGCCTGGGCCGCAGGCCCAGCCTGCTCCGATGTCCCAGCCTGCTCCGATGTCGCCGCAGGCTCCGGTGCCGCAGCCGGTTCCCGAGGCCGCCGCGGTGTCCCTCCACGCTCCGGTGACGCCCGCTGCCCGGCCAGCACAGCCCACGGCCGCGGCCGGCCCGGGTCGCGGCCCCGATGAGCTGTTCGCCCCGAGCATCCCGGCCATCGGCGATCTCAGCCACAACCGGGATTCGGCCGTGCAGTCCGGTTTCGACCGCGGCGAGACCACCCCGATCTTCGAGGAGATCGCGTCGGCCTGGTTCCGCTCGAACCGCCCGGTTCCCGTCAGCTGGGAGTCCGGCGGCGGCGATGCCGGGGCGGAGGCGCTGCAGGCCCCCCAGCCGCCTGCCGACCAGCCCCTGGCCGACCAGCGCCCGGCCGACCTGGCTCCGGCCGAGGTCGCACCGGCCCCGCCTGCACCTGCACCGCGTCCGGTTCCGGCGCCTGTCGCTCGTCCGGAGCCGGTGGGCGAGGAACCGCTCCCGGCCGTCGCGGAGCAGATCTCCACGCAGCTGCCCTTCCACGAGCAGCCCTTCCACGAGCAGCCGCGACACGAGCAGCCGCGACACGAGCAGCCGCGTCAGGAGGAGCCGCCGGTCGAGGAGCGGCTGTTCCCGGAGCCCGCCCTCGCCGAGCCGACCTTCGCCGGTGCGGCCGACGAGGGTTGGCGGGTGGCAAGCGGGATCGAGTCCGAGCGCGCGGAGGAGCTCACCGCCGCCGGGCTCCCGAAGCGGCGTCCGCGGGCCCGGCTCATACCGGGCAGCGCCGGTTCTGCGGTCCTGGCCTCCCCGGTCTCGGCATCCCGCAGCGCCGAGAACATCCGTGGCCGGCTCGCCAGCTACCAGCAGGGTGTCCGGCAGGGTCGCGAGACCCGGGCTCGCGGTGAGTCCGGAACGGCGACCGACACGAGCACGAATCCCGCCTCGGCGGGCGGCAATAACGACGAGGAGTCCTCTTGACCGCGGACCACCATCACGGCCCCGATCCCAGCAGCCGATCCTGTCGAGGAGCGCGGACCATCATCGCCGCCCGGATCCCCGCAGCCGACCCAGCCGCAACCTTCGTTGAGGAGCCCTTGTCATGACCGCGCCCCAGACCCAGCCGAGCCGCTTCGGCTGGCTGGTCACCAACTTCGCGGAGCGGGTGCCCGGTGTCGCACACGCGATCGTGGTGTCGGCGGACGGGTTGTTGCTCACCAGTTCCGATCGCCTGCCCCGTGACCGCGCCGATCAGCTCGCCGCGGTCGCGTCCGGGCTGATCAGCCTCACCCAGGGCGCGGCCCGCTGCTTCGACGCCGGTGGCGTGGTGCAGACCGTCGTCGAGATGGACCGCGGCATCGTCCTGCTGATGTCCATCAGCGACGGATCGTGCCTCGCGGTGCTCGCCTCGCCGAGCTGCGACATCGGCCTGATCGGCTACGAGATGACGCTGCTCGTCGACCGGGTCGGGCAGCTGCTCACCCCGGAGCTCCGGGCCGAGCTGCAGGGCTCGTTCGGCCCCTGATCCATCCGCTCCCCATCACGTCCGACGGCAGAAGAAGGCAGGTGAAGTCCGATGAACCCGGGTCCCGATGACGACCGCCGGCAACCCTCGGAGCCGACTTTCGCCGACGTGATGAACGGTTTCAGCTTCGACGCCGGCCGGTCCCCACGCCGCAGGCGCTGGGGCCGGCGCCGCCCCGAGGGCGCTCCCGCTCCCGAGGTGCAGCAGATGGCTGCGCCGCCATCGGGCCCGGCCACCGTCGAGCCGGGGTTCGGCGCGATGACGCGCCGTTCGGCGGTGCCCCCTGCGCAGACCACCGCTCCGATCGACATGCGGATCGTGGAGTCCGAGCAGCTCGGCGACGGCGTCGGCGCGTCCGCGGTGCGGCCCTACACATGGACCCGCGGACGCACCAAGTCCGGCCTCGACCTGGCCATCGAGGCGCTGGTCTCCACCAGCCAGAAGGGCCGCGAGCAGATGAGCGTGCTGCAGGTCGAGCACCGCGCCGTCGCCGAGCTGTGCGAGCAGACCCGCTCGGTGGCCGAGGTGGCGGCGCTGTTGTCGCTGCCCCTGGGCGTCGCCAGGGTGCTGCTCGGCGACATGGCCGGGCTCGGCGTCGTCACCGTGCACCAGACCGCGAGCAGCGCCGGCAACAAGCCGGACCTCGCCTTGATGGAAAGGGTCTTGAGTGGACTCCGTCGGCTCTAGCTCGCGATCGATCGCCACGGCGGCGACGATCTCGGCGAAGATCGTGGTTGCCGGGGGCTTCGGCGTCGGCAAGACCACGTTCGTCGGCTCGGTCTCGGAGATCGTTCCGTTGACCACCGAAGCCGTGATGACCGAGGCCAGCGCGGGGCACGACGACCTGTCGGCCACCCCCCACAAGACCACCACCACGGTGGCCATGGACTTCGGCCGCGTCTCGCTGGATGCGGAGCTGATCCTCTACCTGTTCGGCACGCCCGGGCAGCACCGGTTCTGGTTCATGTGGGACGACCTCGTGCGGGGCGCCATCGGCGCGGTCGTGCTGGTGGACACCCGCCGGCTCGCCGATTCGTTCGCCGCCATCGACTTCTTCGAGGACCGCGGCCTGCCCTACGTCGTCGGTCTCAACTGCTTCGACGGGCTGCTCCAGCACCGCGTGGAGGACGTGCGGGAGGCGATGTCCATCGACCCGTCCATCCCCATCGTGAGCTGCGACGCCCGCAACCGCCTGTCCACGAAGCAGACCCTGATCGCGCTCGTGGAGCACGCGATGGCGCACCGCATGGCGGCCGGGGCCCGCTGACCAGGAGCGCGTGCGGGCGCCGTCGTGCGCGCCGGGCCGAGTGGGCCGGCCCGACGCGCCCGTTCCCTCGCCGCGCGGGTGTTGCTTCACGCGGTGGAACTCGTCGATGTCGCCGTCCCCGGTCGGTGCACGCCGCGGGCGTCATTCGTGCACCAGCGCGATGCTCGTGATCCGGTGCAGGGGCACGCGGTGCAGAGCGCCGTCGCCGGCGTCGCGGCCCTCCACCACCCCGCCACCGACGCTGGTGGGTTCCAGCACGCGCTCGCCCTGCACGCCGTGGCCGTCGACGTAGCCGATCCAGACGCTCCGCCGGGACGCGGCCGCGGTGCGCAGCAGCTCCAGTGTGGAGCCGTTGGCGAACGTCGCCGCGCCGCGGCGCATGCCGGCCAGCGTGTCGCCGGAGCGCATCCGCGACACCAGTGCGGCGAGCTGCTCGCCGTCGGGCTCCGGCGGGGCGCCGACCCGTTCCGCGGGACGCCGTCGGGGGGCGGTGCGGCGGCCGCGGTCGGAGAGGTCGAGCACGGCTCCACCGGTGTCCTCGGCGGCCGGGCTGAAGCCGGCGGCGCGCAGCCCGTCGAGCAGCTCCGCGAGCGGCAGCGGGCTGACGACGACCGTCGGCGCGATCCGTCGCAGCTCCAGGCCGAACGAGCTGGGGTGCGCGAGGACCTCCGCGATCAGCACCTCGTCGTCGGACCGGAGGAACGACGCCGCCGCGCCCCCGCGCAGCCGTCCGTGGCGGCGCGCCACGTCGTCGACGAGGTAGGTCAGGCCCTGCGGAACCGGCGTGGCCGACCGCTTGCGGAGCAGCTCGTGGAGATCGGCGGCGCTGCGCCCGGAGTCGAGTGCGCGCCGGTCGGTGGCCTCGGTGAAGCGGTACACCGTGGCGCCC
>JBBQEF010000317.1:0-6428 GCA_038320445.1 Mycobacteriales bacterium | reverse complement strand
CGGCGCCGGCGATCGTGGCGACCTCGGACCGGGCGCAGGCCACCCGGACCTCGTGCCCGGCGGCCTGCAGGGCCCAGCCCAGGGGGACCATCGACCGGTAGTGCCCGGCCCAGCTCGACACCGTGAACAACACCCGCACCGTGACCTCCCCGCTCAGTCGTCGACGAAGGCGACGGCCCGGGCCCAGCCCGCGCCGGCGCCGGCGATGCGCACGGGGAAACAGGTCACCGTCGCCCCGAAGGCGGGCAGCGCGTCGAGGTGGGCCAGCCGCTCGATCTGGCAGTACTCGCGGTCACGGCCTGCGAAGTGGGCTGGCCAGAGCACCGCGCGGTCGCCGGTGTCCCGGTATCTGGTCAGGATTTCGGTGAACGGCGCGTCGAGGCTGAACGCGTCGGTGCCGATCACGCGGACGCCGTGGTCGAGGAGCAGATGCACGGCGGGCCCGTCCAGGCCGGTGAAGTGCGTGAAGTAGTCGCGGGTCCCCGCGAGGCGGGCCGCCCCGGTGTTCAGCAGGACGAGGTCGCCCGGCTCGGGCTCGCGTCCGGCCGCGGCGAACGCCTTCTGCAGGTCGGCGACGCCCGCCGCGCCCACGTCCGCCGCCGTCAGATCCAGTACCAGCGCCGGCCCCCAGAACCACTCGAGCGGCATCTCGTCGATCGTCCTCGGGCGCCCGTGTGGGCCACGGCTGCCGTAATGCGATGGCGCATCGACGTGGGTGCCGGTGTGCGAGGTCAGAGTCAGCCGGTCGATCGAGAGCAACTCGCCGTCGGGGAGCGCGTCGAGGTCGAGGCCGAGGCCGAAGTGCTCGAGCATCTCGTCGCGCATGTGCCGTGCGCCGTCGGCGGGCGAGAGGATCTCGTGGACCACGGGATCCGGCTCCCAGGCCCCGACGTCGATGGGGACGGACAGGTCGATCAGTCGCACGGCGATCCTCCAGGGTGGGGGGCGCTGACGACGACCAGGATCGCGTGGTGGACCGGAGCGCGGCTCGAACGCGGCTCGAGCGCGCGACGTCAGGGCAGGAGCCAGCCATTGGCCTCGGCGATCCGCGCGGCCTCGGCACGTGTGCGCGCGCCGGTCTTGCCGATCGCCGCGGAGAGCCGGTTGCGGACAGTGCCCTCCGAGATGCCCAGTTCCTTGGCCACATCCGCGACGGTGCCGCCTTCCGTCGCCGCCCGCAGCACGTCGGTCTCCCGACGCGACAACGGGGACTCGCCCTGCACGAGAGAGTCGGCGGCCAGCAAGGGGTCGACGACACGCAGCCCCGAGTGCACCCGCCGGACCGCGTCGGCCAGCGCCCGCGCGGGCGTGTCCTTCACGACGAAACCGCTCGCGCCCGCGTTCATCGCCTGGCGCAGGTAACCGGGACGACCGAACGTCGTCAGGATGAGAACGCGACAGGTGGGCAGCGCCACCCGCAGCTCACGGCACGCCGCGACCCCGTCCATACCCGGCATCTCGACGTCGAGCAACGCCACGTCGGCCCGGCTGCGCACCGCCGCGGCGACGACCTCGTCACCGCGACCGACCTCGGCGACGACCGCGAGGTCCGGTTCGAGGTCGAGCAGTGCCGCAACTGCGCCGCGGACGAGGGCCTGGTCGTCGGCGAGCATGACGCGGATGGACTTGGTCGGTGAAGCGACCCCTGACGTCATCACGGCCTGCCTCCCACCGTGGCCATGCTGACAGTGAGCCGGTAGCCGGGGCCGTCGTCGTTGGGTCCGGCCTGTACACACGCCCCGGCCGCTGCCGCACGGTCGCGGATGCCCGCCAGTCCGCGGCTGTCGGAGCGCGGGGTGCGGGGGCCGCCGCCGTCGTCGTCGATCTCGAGCCGATCGCCGGACAGGCTGATCCTGCACCGGGTGGCGCCGCTGTGCCGCACCACATTGGTGACACCCTCGCGGATCGTCCACGCGAACAGCTCGCGCAGGCGCGGTGGGATGCCGTCGGTGGTCGACGGCAGCTCGGCGGCGATGCCCGCGGTGTCCAACGCCATGCGGGCGGCCGCGATCTCCCCGGCCAGCGAGCCGCCCCGCTGTCGCCGGGTGGTGGCGCGGACGTCGGCGAGCGCCTCGCGGGTGAGTTCGGTGATGCAGGTCAGCTCCGCCCTGGCCCGCTCCGGGTCGACGTCGACGAGGCGCTCGGCCAGCTCCGCTTTGAGGGCCAACACGGTCAGCGAGTGCCCGAGGATGTCGTGCAGGTCGCGCGCGATGCGGTCACGCTCCTCGACGACGGCGAACTCGTGGAGTTCGCGCTGGGCGCACAGCAGGGCGTCGCGACGCTCGCCCGCCAGCCGCAGGGCGAGCACGGCGAGCCCGGCGAGGAACACTGCGATCGCCACGTCGCCGGCCGCCGACCACCGGGGGGAGAGCTGGCCCGCCGCCACGACCGCCAGGAACGCCACCGTCCACACGGCGATGCCCGCCCAGCGCGGAAGGGTGGCCACCGCCGCGGCAGCAACGAACACCGCGGTGGTGAGTGCCGCCGGTCCGGCGCCCGGCACGACGAGGGCCGCCAGCACCACCAACACACCCAGGTGCAGGAACCGCGCACCCAGGCCCCACTGCCGGTTACTCAGTCCGGCCGCCCGCCACATCCCCAGCACGAGCCCGACCACGTATCCCACGGCGAACGCGACCAGAGCGGCGATGCCGACGGTCTGCTGCCAGTCCGGCGCCCGGTGCAGCAGCACCTGCATGGGCGCGAGGAGATACAGCAGCCAGACCGCGACCGCGACCCAGCGCACCCATTGGCGGGGGGCACGCCCCTCCGGCGGCGGCTCGAGCACCGCCGCCCTAGCGAGCGGTGGCGATGTCTCCAGGCCAGTCATGGCGGCCGTCCCTCCCTCAGACCCGGTCGGTGTCGCGGCGGAACCGCCACGCGGCGAGGGCCACGAACAACATTGTCCACCCGACGATGTTGGCGGTCGCCATCAGCAGATCGCTCGAGCCCACGAGCGGCCAGCGGGCCAGCTCGCCCGCGCCCCACGTCGGCGTCCAGCGGGCGATGTCGGCGAACACGGACCCGAACGTGTCGATCGGCACGAACAGGCCACCCAGGAACGACAGGAGGCCGAGCAGCGGTCCGAGCAGCTGCATCGCGGACTCACCGGGCAGCAGGTAGCCCATCGCGAGGCCGAACGCCGCGAACACCATCGAGCAGGCCCAGGCCAGCACGCCGCACGCCAGCCACAGCGGCGGGGCCATCTCCGCGCCGCGCAGGTAGCCGACGAGCAACACGACCGCGACGGCCAGCGCGCCCGCGACCATCGCGACGGCGGCCTTCAGCACGATGTAGGACACCGGGCGCAGCGGGCTGAGCCGCAGCTGCCTGCTCCATCCCGCCGCGCGTTCGAGGCTGACCGCGGCGCCCGTCGTGGTCGTCGCCACCATCGCGGCGTACACCGCGAGGCTGACCATGATGTACGCGGTCACGTTGCCGTTGCCCGCGCTCTGCGTCTTGTACCCCCCGTCCGAGCCGAAGAGCAGGAACAGCAGCGACGGCATGATCATCGTGAAGATCACGTTGCGGCGGTTGCGGAGCAGGCGGTGCAGCTCCAGCGCGAGCACCGGCAGGGGCAGGAACGGCGGCCGCCTGCGCGGGGCGGTCGGGGCGGGGGCGGGAACGGCGGCGGACGTGGTCATGGCTTCTCCTGGGTGGCGAGGGCGACGAAGGCGTCGTCGAGGGACCGCGAGGTGACCTGGAGGTCCCGGGCGGCGGTGCGGGTGAGCAGGTAGCGGGCGGCGCCGTCGGCGTCGTCAGTGACCACCGTGACGGAATCGCCGTGCACCTGGACGTCGCGGACGCCCGGGACGGCGTAGATGGCGGCGGCGACGGCCCGGTCGGCGGCGCCGGGCAGAGTCGCCCGGACCATCCGGCCGGTCACCATGGCCTTGATGTGCTCGGTGCCGCCGTCGGCCACGACGCGACCCGCGCGGAGCATCACGATGCGGTCGGCGAACTCGTCGGCCTCGGTCAGGTAGTGCGTGGCGAACACGATCGTCCGGCCCCGGCTGGCGACCTCGCGCATCGACGCCCAGAACGTCCGGCGACCCTCGACGTCCATCCCGGTGGTCGGCTCGTCCAGGACGAGCAGGGCCGGGTCGGGAAGCAACGCCAGGGCGAATCGCAGCCGCTGCTGCTCGCCACCGGAGCACTTGCCGACGCGGCGGTTCGCGCGCTCGGTCAGTCCGGCCCGGTCCAGCACCTCGGCCACCGGGACCGTGCTGGCGTGCAGTGCCGCGACATAGCGGACGGTCTCGGCCACCGACAGGTCCTTGAGCAGCCCACCGGTCTGCATGACAGCGCTGACGAGACCTTCCGCGATGGCCTCGGCGGGCGGCTTGCCCAGGATCGCGACGCGGCCGGAATCGGGCCTGCCGAGGCCGAGCAACAGGTCGATGGTGGTGGTCTTGCCCGCGCCGTTCGGGCCGAGGAGGGCGACGACCTCGCCCGGGTTGACGGTGAGGGACAGCTCGTCCACCGCGGTCACCGCACCGAAGTGGCGGGTCACGGAGGCGAGTTCGATGGCAGGAGCGGTGGTCGCCGCGAGCGGCGACGGCACGGCGGCCGCCAAGCTGGTCGGGTTCATGCCTCAACGATCGGCGCAGCGTGTCACCCGTGCTGGCGTCTGCCGTCACTACCGTGCTGGTGACATTTCGCATCAGCCGATGCAGCCGAACGCCGACCGCGGCCGGGGGACGCATCTCCGGGCCGAGGCTCGCGTCGCGGCGGACGAGCTCGAAGCGGGCGCGCCTGCGGGCGAGGAGCTCCGGCGCGATCCGCGTCAGCGACCTCGCCCGGTACCCGTCGCGAGGTCCGAACCGACCCGGTCACCACGGTCGGTCGCAGCGTCCTCCAGCCGCCGCTGCCGGGTCTCCGGGGCCGCCACGGCGAGCACCGGGATCGCGGCCAGCAGCGGTAGCGCGCCCATGAGCCCGGTCACGAGGATGCACGGTGCGGCCAGGTGGGGCGAGTATCGCGGTCAGGACGACGAGCCCACCGGCCTTCGTTAGCGCCGCCGCCCAGCCCGGCACGAGACCTGCGGTACGGCCTGGCCGCGCTCGACCGGTAGCGCCGCGTCGCCGACCGCGCCGCGCTCCGCGCTCGCCTGGGGCCCGGGTCAGGCAGTGGCGCTCACCCTGACTGCCGGGTCCGTGCTCGCCGTCCCCGGTCCGGACCCATCGGTCCGCGTCGGCAACGACGGGTACCTGCGCCTGCCGATCGGTGTGCGCCGGGCCTGTCATCTCACGACCGGTGATGGGGTCCTGCTCGTCGCCGAACCCGGCGCCGGTCGGCTCCTTCTGCACCCACCCGCGGCACTCACCGCGCTGCTCGCCGTCCACCACGCCGCCATCGCCGAGGGAGCCACGGTATGAACGTGACCACAACCGGCAACGGACGGCAGGCCGAACTCGACGCCGCGCGGCTGCTGCTCGACCGGATGGGCATCTCCGCTGCCGACCTGCTCGCCACGTCACGGCCCCGGGCCGCGGTGCCCACGTTCGCCGACTAGAAGCAGTCGGCGAGGGCACCCGCCGGGTGTACGGCTACTACTGGAACCGGATCGTCGAGCGCTGGCCGGACCGGCGTCTCGACGAGATCAGCACCACCGTCCGGCAGCTCGTCGAGGAGACGAAGGCGAACGTGGTGGCCCGCCGAAGCAACCGTGGCGGCCGTAGCGCAGCCGAGCACCTGATCAGTGCCCTGCGCTGCCTCTACCGCCACGCCGAGGACGACGGCCTTATCGACCCGGGCGACAACCCGGCCCGCAAGGTCGCCAAACCGCGCCGGCTGCCCAGCACCCGCCGGGCCGTCCCTGGCGACCGGCTCGCCGAGATCCACCACGCTGCCGCTACCACCGGCAACGACCCGGCGCCGGACACCCTCCAGCTGTGCCTGCACATCGAGACCGCCTGCCGCCGCGCCGGCGACCTCGGGCTGCGACCGCAGGACCTCGACCCGGACCAGTGCCTGATCTTCCTGCGGGAGAAGGGCGGCACCGTGCGCTGGCAACCGATGTCCCCGACGCCCATGACCCACCTGCGCCACCACACCACGGACCGGCCCGCCGACCGGTCTGACCAGCTGCTGCGCTATGCCTCAGGCCGTCCGATCACCCGGCGGCGCTACGACCACCGTGGACCCGACTGGGCAACGAGCTGCCCTGGGTGGCCGTCCGGCAGATCTCCACCCACTGGCTGCAACACACCACCCTGACCTGGGTGGAGCGCAACTTCGGGTTCGCCATCGCGTACGCCTACGCCGTGCACACCGACGGCGGCGGAGACGGCTCGTCGACCTCGACCTACGTGCACCGCACGCCTTCGCCAACCCCGCCGACGAGCCGGCGGTCATGATCTGCACGTTCACCCCCGACCCGCTACCTCCAGTACGTCGCGACCTGCAGGGAGTGGCGGCCGTCGGCC
>JBBQEF010000316.1:0-6433 GCA_038320445.1 Mycobacteriales bacterium | reverse complement strand
ATGCAGCCGACGCACCGTGTGCAGTTGATGCAGCCCAAGCAGCCCAGGCAGGCGCGCAGGCCGATGCTCAGCCAGGTCAGGACGCAGCCCAGGATGCTGACGCTGCCCGCGGTCGCCACGCTGCCCGCGACCGCCGCGCTGCCCGCGGTGGCGATGCTCCCGGCCACCGCGACGCTGCCGGCGGTCGCGACGCTGCCCGCGACGGCGATGCTGCCCGCGGTCGCGACGCTGCCCGCGACGGCGATGCTCCCCGCGGTCGCGACGCTCCCGGCGGTGGAGGGACGGGAGGCGACAGCGAGGACGTCCGGGGCCGACATGGGACCACCCTCCCGTACACGGCGCCTCCGAACCACCCCCGCCGCCCTCCCCGAGCACATCGCGCGGGCCCGTGGCGGTGTGGAGTGGGGGCGTGGAGTGGCGGTGTGGAGTGGGGTCAGAGGGCCTGTGCGATCGGGACGCCGGGGCGGTAGGCGAGGTGGAGGTGGCTCGGGGCGTCCAGGACCGTCAGGTCGGCGCGGAAACCGGGTGCGATCACGCCGATGTCGGTGCGGCGCAACGCCCGTGCTGCTCCCGCCGTCGCCGCCCACAGCGCCTCACCCGGCGTCATCCCCATCTCCCGGACGGCCAGCGCGATCATCAGCGGCATCGACGAGGAGAAGCACGTGCCCGGGTTGCAGTCGGTGGCCAGCGCGACGGCGACCCCGGCGTCGAGCAGGCGCCGGGCGTCCGGGTAGGGCGAACGGGTGGAGAACTCGACCCCCGGCAGGAGCGTCGCGACGGTGTCGCCGCTCGCCAGCGCATCCACGTCGGCGCTGCTCAGGTGGGTGCAGTGGTCCACGCTGGCCGCGCCCAGCTCCACGGCGAGCGCGACGCCCGGGCCGGGCGCGAGTTGGTTGCCGTGCACGCGGAGCCCCAGCCCGGCGGCGCGTCCGGCGAGCAGCACCGTGCGGGCCTCGTCGGCGTCGAAGGCGTGCGGGCTCGCGGGCTCGCAGAAGACGTCGATCCACCGGGCGTGCGGGGCGCACGCCGCGAGCATCTCGCCCGCGACGAGTCGCACGTAGGCGTCGCGCACGGCGCCCGCGGGCACGACGTGCGCACCGAGGAACGTGGTCTCCGGCGTCACCTCGGCGGCGAGGGCGAGGGCGCGCCGCTCGTCGTCGACGGTGAGCCCGTAGCCGCTCTTGATCTCGACGGTGGTGGTGCCCTGCGCGCGCATCTCCGCCACGCGCCGGGCCAGCAACGCCCGCAGCGCGTCGTCGGTGGCCGCCCGGGTGGCGGCGACCGTGGACGCGATTCCCCCGCCGTCGTAGCGCTCCCCGGCCATCCGCGCGGCGAACTCGGCCGACCGGTCGCCCGCGAAGACGAGGTGGGCGTGGGAGTCGACGAACCCCGGCACGACCGCCCGTCCGCCGAGGTCGAGCCGGTGGTCCGCGGCCGGGGCCGAGGCGGCCGGGCCCACCCACTGGACGACGCCGTCGGCGTGCACGAGCGCGGCGTCGGTGAGGACGCCGAGCGCGCGATCCTGGGTGACGAGCTCGGCGATGCCGGTGACGAGCGTGCTCACCGCGTCCCTGCCGCCACGTGACGCACGCGTCACCGGTCCTCCCAGAGCGGAGCGATCGCGTCGCGCAGCAGCGCGCCGACGTCGCCCAGCCGGTGCCGGCCGCCCTCGACGATCACCTCGCCGTCCACCAGCACCGTGTCCACGTCGGCAGCGGTGGCGGCGAGCACGATCTGGGCCGGCGCGCAGCCGGCCGTGCGGACGGTGTCGGTGCGCACCGCCACCAGGTCGGCGGGCGCGCCGGGCTCCAGCCGCCCGGCGTCGGGGCGGCCGAGAGCGGCATGGGCGGTGAGGGCGGCCAGCAGAGCGTCGGGCGTGAAGCGGCCGCGCTCGCCCGTTGCCAGGCGCTCGTCCATCTCCATCGCGCGGGCCTCCTCGATCAGGTCGGTGACGGCGTGCTGGTCGCTGCCCAGCGACAGCGGCACCCCGGCGTGATGGAGCAGCCGAGCGGGACCGATGCCGTCGGCGAGGTCGCGCTCGGTGGTGGGGCACAGGCACACGCCGGTGCCGGTGGCGGCCAGCAGCGCGATGTCGTCGCCGGTGAGGTGGGTCGCGTGCACGGCGGTGGCCGCGGGGGACAGGACGCCCTCGGCGGCGAGCAGCCCGGTCGGCGTGAGCCCGTAGCGGGCGAGGCACGCGGCGTTCTCGGCCGGCTGCTCGGAGAGGTGGACGTGCAGGGGACGGCCGGCGGCCGCCGTCGCGACGACCTTCAGCGCCTCGCGCGGCACGGCCCGCACCGAGTGCACCGCCGCCCCGTCGGCGCGGGTGGCCCGCGCCGCCCACGCGTCGGCGTCGCGGTCGGCGAACCGGCGCTGCACGTCGTCGAGCCCGGTGTCGAACCCGCCGGCGAGGTAGCAGGCGTCGAGCAGCGTCAGGCGGATCCCGGCGTCGGCCGCGGCCTGGCGCAGCGCGTGGTCCATCGCGTGCGGGTCCGCGTAGGGGTGGCCGCCCGGCGCGTGGTGCAGGTAGTGGAACTCCGCCACGGCGGTGACGCCGGCCAGCGCCATCTCGGCGTAGGTGGCTCGGGCGAGGGACAGGTAGGTGTCCGGGTCGAGCCGGGCCGCCACCGCGTACATCCGCTCCCGCCACGTCCAGAACGTGCCGCCCCGGTCGTGCGTGCGTCCGCGCAGGGCCCGGTGGAACGCGTGGCTGTGGGCGTTCGCGAACCCGGGGAGCAGCACGCCGGGCAGCCGCACGGCGCCGTCGGGCCGCGTGCCGGCCTCGACGGAGACGATCCGCCCGGCCGCGACGGTCACGGTCACGTCCGCGGAAAGACCACCAGGCAGGAGGGCCTGCGCGGCCCAGTAGCGCCGGCCATGATCCCCGGCCGGGGACGCGGATCCGCGCTCGGCGCCGCTCCCGGTACCGAACCGCTGATCACGGGCCGGGGGTCCGGGCGGAGCGCTCACCGTGCCAGCTCCTCGGCCACCGCGGCCAGCGCGTCGACCCCGGCGAGGCAGTCGGCAAGGTCGGCGCACTCCGCGGGGGAGTGCGACACCCCCGTCGGGTTGCGCACGAACAGCATCGCCGTCGGAACACCCGCCGCAGCGAGGACGCCCGCGTCGTGCCCGGCGCCCGTCGCCAGCACGGGGGCGTCGTCGAGCAGCGCGGCCAGCCGGCCCGCGAGCCCGGCGGGGAACGGGGTGGTCGCCGTCCACGACTCCTCGGTGACCCTGCCCCTGTTCTTCTCCACGAGCGCGGTGAGGTCGGCGACCACCGCCCGGACCCGGGCCTCGTCGTCACCGCGGGCGTCCAGCCAGGCCGTGACCAGCGACGGGATCGCGTTCACCCCGTTGGGGGTGATGCGCACCTTCCCGCACGTCGCGACGGCGTCGTGGCGCTCCGCGGCCGCCCGCGCGGCGAGCACCACCTCGGCGAACACGAGCATCGGGTCGTCGCGGTCGGCGAGGAGCGTGGTGCCCGCGTGGTTGGCCTCGCCGGGCAGGTCGAGTCGCCAGCGCCCGTGCGGGCGGATCGCCGAGCCCACGGCCACCGCGCGGCCGAGGTCGGCGAGCCCGCGCCCCTGTTCCACGTGCAGCTCGACGAAGGTGCCGATCCGCCGCAGCGTCTCGGGATCGGCGGCGAGGTCGCGCCCGGCGGCCTCGCCCATGGTGATGCCGTCGGCGTCGCGCAGGGGCCGTGGGTCCAGCGCCCCGGTCAGGATCCGCGACCCGGCGCACGCGATGCCGAACCGGGCGCCGTCCTCGTCACCGAAGTGCGTGACCGCGAGGGGGCGGGACGGCCGGAAGCCCTTGTCCCGCAACGCATCCACCGCCGCGAACGCCGACACGACACCCAGCGGCCCGTCGAAGGCACCGCCGTCGGGTACGGAGTCCAGGTGCGAGCCGAGGACGACGCCCGGACCGTCGGCGTCGGGATCGCCCCACCATGCCCACTGGTTGCCGGCCCGGTCGGTGACGAGGTCCAGCCCCCGCCGGGCCGCCTCCCCGCCGAACCACTCGCGCAGCGTCGCGTCCTCGGCGGTCCACGCGTGACGCCGATACCCGCCGCTGCGCGGGTCGAGCCCGACGGGCGCGAGATCGCTCCACATGGCGCCGAAGCTCACGCCCGCTCCTCCCCGTCGCAGCAGGCGCCGCTCACCCCTGCTCCTGCATCGGCAGGCGCAGGCCCTGCTCCACGGCCGTCTCCACTGCCGTGTCGTAGCCCGCGTCCGCGTGGCGCAGGACGCCCATGGCGGGGTCGTTGGTGAGCACGCGCTCGATCTTCCTGGCCGCCAGCTCCGTGCCGTCGGCCACGGTGACCTGCCCCGCGTGCAGGGACCGGCCGATGCCGACGCCGCCGCCGTGGTGGATCGACACCCAGCTCGCCCCCGACGACGCCGCGGTCAGCGCGTTGAGCAGCGGCCAGTCGGCGATGGCGTCAGAGCCGTCGGCCATCGCCTCGGTCTCCCGGTAGGGGGAGGCCACCGAGCCGGTGTCGAGGTGGTCGCGGCCGATCACGATCGGCGCCGAGACCGCGCCCGAGGCCACCATCTCGTTGAACCGCAGGCCGGCCCTGTCCCGCTCGCCCTGGCCGAGCCAGCAGATCCGGGCGGGCAGGCCCTGGAACGCCACCCGCTCCTGGGCGGCGCGGATCCACCGGTGCAGGTGGTCGTGGTCGGGGAAGAGGTCGAGGACGGCCTCGTCGGTGGCGCGGATGTCGGCCGGGTCACCCGAGAGCGCCACCCAGCGGAACGGGCCCTTGCCCTCGCAGAACAGCGGCCGGATGTAGGCGGGCACGAACCCGGGGAACGCGAACGCGCGGTCGTAGCCGCCGTGGCGGGCCTCGTCGCGGATGGAGTTGCCGTAGTCGAACACCTCGGAGCCGGCGTCCTGGAACCCGACCATCGCCTCGACGTGGCGCGCCATCGACTCGCGCGCCCGGTCGGTGAACTCCTCGGGCTTGGCGGCCGCGAAGTCCGCCCAGTCGTCGAGCTCCACGCCGGCGGGCAGGTAGGACAACGGGTCGTGCGCGGAGGTCTGGTCGGTGACGATGTCCACCTCGACGCCGCGGCGCAGCAGCTCGGGGAGCACCTCGGCGCAGTTGCCGACGACGCCGACCGACCACGCGCGGCCCTCCCTGCGCGCTGCGCCGCAGATCGCCAGCGCGGCGTCCAGCGAGGGCGCCAGCTCGTCGAGGTAGCGGTGCTCGACGCGGCGGGCCAGGCGCGTGCCGTCGACGTCGACCACGAGGCAGACGCCGCCGTTGAGCGTGACGGCCAGCGGCTGCGCCCCGCCCATGCCGCCGCACCCGCCGGTGACGGTGAGCGTGCCGGCGAGCGTCCCTCCGAACCGTTTCGCGGCGACCGCGGCGAACGTCTCGTAGGTGCCCTGCAGGATGCCCTGGGTGCCGATGTAGATCCACGAGCCGGCGGTCATCTGCCCGTACATGGTCAGGCCGAGCTTCTCCAGCCGCCGGAACTCCGGCCAGGTGGACCAGTCGCCGACCAGGTTGGAGTTGGCGATCAGCACCCGCGGCGCCCACTCGTGCGTGCGCAGCACCCCGACCGGCTTGCCGGACTGCACGAGCATCGTCTCGTCGTCGGCCAGCGTCGTGAGCGTGCGGACCATCGCGTCGAACGAGCGCCAGTCGCGCGCGGCGCGGCCGGTGCCGCCGTAGACGACGAGGTCGTCGGGCCGCTCGGCGACCTCGGGGTCGAGGTTGTTCTGCAGCATCCGCAGCGGGGCCTCGGTCTGCCACGAACGGGCGGTGAGCGTGGTGCCGCGCGGGGCGCGGACGGGTCGTGCGCCTTCCATGATGATCTCTCCTAGACGAGTGGTCCGGTGACGGCCTCGGCGGCGGCCAGCGCCCCGCCTGACGTGACGTAGGCGAGCGCCGCCTCGATCTCGGGGGCCAGGTACCGGTCGGTGCCGGGGCCGGGGGTGTGCTCGCGCAGGCCGGCCACCACGGCCGCTGTCGCCGGGGCTGCGTGCAGTGGCGCGCGCAGGTCGAGCGCGCGGGCCGCGGTGAGCAGCTCGATCGCGACCACACGCCCCAGCCCGTCGACGGCCGTGCGCAGCTTGCGCGCCGCCGACCAGCCCATGGAGACGTGGTCCTCCTGCATCGCGCTCGACGGTATCGAGTCCACCGACGCGGGCACCGCGAGGCGTTTGAGCTCGGACACGATCGCGGCCTGCGTGTACTGGGCGATCATGTGGCCGGAGTCGACGCCGGGGTCGTCGGCGAGGAACGCCGGCAGCCCGGCCGAGCGCGAGACGTCGAGGAACCGGTCGGTGCGCCGCTCGCTCATCGAGGCCAGGTCCGCGACGGCGATGGCGAGGAAGTCGAGCACGTAGCCGACCGGGGCGCCGTGGAAGTTGCCGTTGCTCTGCACCCGCCCGTCGGCCGTGACGACCGGGTTGTCGACCGCGG
>JBBQEF010000315.1:0-6547 GCA_038320445.1 Mycobacteriales bacterium | reverse complement strand
ATCGTCGGGGCGCAGCACCTCGACCACGTCGGCGATGGCGTCCTTGCTCAGCAGCATCCCGCCGAGCACCGACTGCTCGGCCGTGAGGTCCTGCGGCGGCTGCCGGTCGAACGCACCCCCGGCCGGCTCGGCCTCGGCCGGCCGGACCGAGCGCGGACGTGCCGCTGCCGATCCGCGTTCGTCAGGTCGCCGATCATCAGGTTGGGCCATACTCAGCGTCACCCCCGTTGCCAGTGTATCGAACAAAGGTTCGATATGCTCGCGCCACTTCGGAGCAACGCCCCGGTGAACGACTGTCGTCACCGCGGTCGGGTCCTCGTGCCTCGCGCGGCGACGTTAGGGACCCGCACCACGGTTGTCGAACGACCCTGTGCACCGTCCTGGGGACGGACTGGGGACGGATCACCATCCGCCCAGGACACCCGAGGAACCGACCTGTGGACGCCGTGTGGATAACTACGATCTGAGACGTATCATCGCAGCTCAGTGGCCTATAGGTGGTTGTGGACAACTTTGCTTCCACGACACGCCGACGGGCACGTGCCCGGCGTGTCGGCGATGAGCGGCGTCGTCGGCCGTCGGGCGCATCGGAGTGGTCGCCGAGCGACGCCCGCGCAACCTGCAGCGTGTCCGCCCCTGCTGCCGGCAACGTCCTCCCGGCCGGTGGCGACCATGAACAAAGGGCGGGACCCGGGCTCGAAGCCCAGGTCCCGCCCTTGTCACTGTGCGTGACGAATGGATCAGCTTGCGACGACGCTCACCGCGAACTCGGTGGTGACCTCGGGGTGCAGCCGCACCGTGACCGGGTGGCTGCCGACCGTCTTGATCTGCGACGACACCTCGACGGCCCGCTTGTCGAGCGGCGGGCCGCCCGCGGCGCGAACCGCCTCGACGACGTCGGCCGCCGTGACCGAACCGAACAGGCGCCCGGAGTCGCCCGCCGCCTTGGCCTTGATTACGATCTTCAGATCGCCCAGCGTGCCGGCGACCTCCTTGGCGTGGCCGAGGTCGCGGATCTGACGCGACTTCTGGGCCCGCGTGATGGCCGCGACCTGCTTCTCGGCGCCACGGGTGGCGACGATGGCCATCTTGCGCGGCAGCAGGTAGTTGCGGCCGTATCCGTCCTTGACCTCGACGATCTCGCCGGGGGCGCCCAGGTTGGGCACGTCGGCGGTGAGGATGAGCTTCATGTGACCCAGCCCCTTATCGCGCGGTGGAGGTGTAGGGCAGCAGGGCGACCTCGCGGCTGTTCTTCACTGCGACCGCGACGTCACGCTGGTGCTGGCGGCAGTTGCCGGTGACCCGGCGGGCCCGGATCTTGCCGCGGTCGGAGATGAACTTCCGCAGCAGGCCGGTGTCCTTGTAGTCGATGTCCTGTCCCTTGTCCTTGCAGAACGCGCACACCTTCTTCTTGGGCTTGCGCAGGACGGGCTTGGCCATTGTGGGTACTCCTGGATCGAAAGTAAGGGTGTGGGGTTAGAAGGGGGGCTCGTCGTCGGCGGCCGGACCGCTGCCGGCGGCCGGGGCGGAGCCCCACGGGTCGTCGTTCTGACCACCCGATCCGCCGGAGGGGCCGCTGTTGGTGCCGCCGCCCCCGCCGAAGCCGCCTCCGCCGCCGCCGCCACCACTGCCACCGAAATCGCCGCCACCGCTCCGGCTGACCTTGTTGACCTTGGCGGTGGCGTACTTCAGCGACGGGCCGACCTCGTCGACCTCGAGCTCCACGACGGTGCGCTTCTCACCTTCGCGGGTCTCGAAGGACCGCTGCTTGAGCCGGCCGCTGACCATGACCCGCATGCCGCGCGTGAGCGTCTCGGCGACGTTCTCCGCCGCCTGCCGCCACACGTTGCAGCGCATGAACAGCGCCTCGCCGTCCTTCCACTCGCCCGACTGGCGGTCGAAGGTGCGCGGCGTGGCCGCCACCGTGAAGTTGGCGACCGCGGCGCCCGACGGGGTGAACCTCAGCTCCGGATCGGCGGTGAGGTTGCCGACCACGGTGACGATGGTTTCGCCTGCCATGACGGCCTCAGCTCGCGGCGGTGGCAGGCGCCTTGACGGCGGGCGCCTTCTTCGGCTCGCGACGCAGGACCTTGGTGCGCAGCACGGACTCGTTGAGCCCGAGCTGGCGGTCCAGCTCCGTGATGGTGGCCGGCTCGCACGCGACCTCGAGCACCGCGTAGATGCCCTCCGCGTGCTTGAGGATCTCGTAGGCGAGGCGGCGCTTGCCCCACACCTCGATCTTCTCGACGGAACCTCCATCGCTCTTGACGACAGTGAGGAACTGCTCCAGGGACGGCGTCACAGTGCGCTCGTCCAGACTGGGGTCGAGGATGACCATCAGCTCGTAATGACGCATGAGAACCACTCACCTCCTATGGACTGGAATCGGCCGCGGGGGATCCGCGACAGGAGGTTCTCACCGCACACCGACAGAATCGGACCGCCACAGTGAAGAGCAGGGGTGCGACAACGGCATCCAGGGGGACACCGGTCGGTGTGCGAAAGGCCAGGCTACCAGCGTGAACGAGCCGGCCCGCGGGCGGGCGGGGCACGAGCGCGCGGGCATGTGCATCTGTGTACGCCCGGTGGCGCCGGACGGGTCGGGAGCCGCGTTCGGACGGTCCAGCCGATCGTCGCTCCCGGCTCACCGGGATCCGCCGCCACGCCGGGTACGGCGGGGCTCGGGAGTGTCGGGGGGCGCCACTACTCTCAGACCCATGCTCATCGGGGCCCATGTGCGCGAGGACGACCCGGTCGTCGCGGCGGCCGAACGCGGCGCCGACATCGTCCAGATGTTCCTGGCCGATCCGCAGGGGTGGAAGAAGCCGCCGTCGCACCCGCAGGCCGAGGAGCTGCGTGCGGGTGATGTCGCCGTCGTCGTGCACTCGCCCTACGTGGTGAACCTGGCCTCACTGAACAACCGGATCCGCATCCCGTCGCGAAAGCTCGTCGTGCAGCACGCGGAGGTCGCCGCCGAGGTCGGGGCGATCGGGCTCGTCGTCCACGGCGGCCACGTCACGCAGGGCGAGGACGCCGCGAAGGGCTTCGACAACTGGCGCAAGTTCGTGGAGCGCCAGGAGGGCGAGGGCGGGTTCGCCGTGCCGGTCCTCATCGAGAACACCGCGGGCGGCGAGAACGCCATGGCCCGCAGCCTCGAGGCGCTGGCCCGGCTCTGGGACGCGGTCGGCGAGTTCGGTGTCGGGTTCTGTCTCGACACCTGCCACGCGTTCGCGGCGGGGCTCGAGCTGGTCGACGTCGTCGAGCGGGCCATGGCCATCACCGGGCGCATCGATCTCGTGCACCTCAACGACTCCCGTGACGAGTTCGGCTCCACGCGCGACCGGCACGCGAACATCGGCAAGGGCACCATCGACCCGGAGGCTCTGGCCGCCGTGTGCGCGGCGGCCGGCGCGCCCGTGATCGTCGAGACGCCCGCCGAGGGCCAGGCCGGCGACATCTCGTTCCTGCGCGAACGGCTCGGCTCCGTCGGGACACCGACCGGGGAGCCGGCCACCGACGGCACTGCTCGGCGTGAGCAGCTCGGGTCATGAGATGCCGGTCGTGACGCGGACGGCGGAGCCCGAGGCCGCGCCGCTGCCACCGTCGCGCCCGCGGCGCCGTCCCTCGCCCGCGGCGCTGATGCTCGCGGTGCTCGCGGTCCTCACCGGCGTCACGCTCCTGCTGGGCTACGCCAACAAGGCCCGTTGCGTGGGCCCGGAGTTCGATGCCGAGGGCCGCAGCGGGCCCGATTACACGCTGCGCGTCGATCGCGACGTCTGCTACTCCGACATCCAGTACCTGTGGCTCGGGCGCGACATCGACGAGCACGTGTTCCCCTACCTGCACGGCTCCATCACCCCCGACGGCGTGCTGGAGGGCGGCACCGTCGAGTACCCCGTGCTCAGCGGCCTGCTCATGTGGGCGGGTGCGCTGTTCGCCCACAACGACGGCGAGTTCCTCCTCTACTCCGCGCTGCTGATGGCGCCGTTCGGGCTGCTGACCGGCTGGATGCTCGGCAGGCTCGCCCGCTGGCGCGCGCTGCTCTGGGCGCTCGGGCCACCGCTGGTGCTCTACGCGTTCCACAACTGGGACCTGCCCGTGGTCGCCTGCGCGGTGGCCGCGGTCTTCGTCGTGCACGAGTGGCGCACCACACGGCCGCTGGCCGATCGCGCCGTCGTGGCGTCGGTGCTGCTCGGGCTGGGCTTCGCCCTCAAGCTGTACCCGGGCGCGTTCGTGCTGCCGCTGGCGCTCTACGTCCTCACGATGTCGCGGCCCGGCCGGCTGCACTGGTGGGGCGCGGTCCGGGTGGCGGCGGCCGCGGCGGTCACCGTGGTGCTGGTGAACCTGCCGTTCGCGCTGGTCGGCTACCAGGGCTGGCGGGCCTCGTTCACGTTCCAGCAGATGCGCAAGGTCGATCTCACCACCAACTCCATCTGGTTCTGGGGCTTCCGGCCCGATTCCGAGCCCGGCAACGCGGCGTTCCAGCACTGGGTCAACTGGCTCTCGCCGACGCTGGTGCTGGCGTCGTTCGCGCTGGCGGCGGCCGTCGGCTGGTGGCGGTGGCACCGCACCGGCCTGTACCCGTGGGTGGGGGTCAGCGCGGCGATGCTGTGCGGCTTCCTGGTGCTGCACAAGGTCCACTCGCCGCAGTACACGCTGTGGCTCCTGCCGTTCTTCGTGCTGCTGGCCGTGCCGTGGCGGTGGATCGCCGGCTACCTCGTGGTCGACGCCGTGATGGGCATCGGCGTGTTCCGCTGGTTCTACGCGCTCAAGACCGGGCCGGGTTCCGACATCTCCGCAGGCCTGGCCGCGCAGGCCGTCACGGTGGGGGTGTGGGGCCGTGCGGCCCTGCTGGTGGTGCTGTTCGTCGTGTTCCTCGCCCTGCCTGATCCGCTGGCCGCGCGGGAGCGGCGCGAGGCACTGCCGGTCGGATGATCGTCACGAGCCCCGCCGGGGCCCCGGCCCGGACGTGCTGGCCGACGCCGGTCGTGCTCACCGGTTACCTGCTGGCGGCGCTCGTGGTCACGTGGTCGTGGTGGACGCCCCTGGGGGCCCGGACGACCGCCGTGAACGAACCCGACGCGGTGCTGTTCTCCTGGCTGTTCAGCGCCACGCCGCACGCGCTGGTGGGCGGTCGCCTGCCGCTGTACAGCGATCTGCTGAACCATCCGGCCGGCGTCAACCTGATGTGGAACAACGGCATGCCGCTGCCCGGCCTGCTGCTCGCGCCCGTCACGTACGCGTTCGGTGGCCTGGGCACCGTCACGGTGATCACCACGCTCGGGCTGGCCGGCTCGGCGGCCGCCGCGTACCTGTGCCTGCGCGCGCTCGCCGTCCACACCGTGCCCGCGGCGTTCGGCGGGGCCGTGTTCGGCTTCTCCCCGGCGATGACCGCGCAGGCGCTCGGCCACCCCGACCTGGTGCTCGACGCCGCGGTTCCGGTGCTGGTGCTGCTCGCGGTGCGCCTGATGGTCGAGGAGCACCCGACGCGGCGCACTGCGGTGCTGCTGGGCCTGGTCGCCGGTGCGCAGGTGCTGATCGGCGAGGAGGTGCTGTTCGGCACCGGCGTCGTGGTCGCGCTGCTGCTGGTGGTGCTCGCTGCGTCCCGGCCCCGGCTCGCCGTCGTGCGGGCCCGGGTGGTGGCCGCGCGGGCGCTGCTCGCGCTGGGCGTGTTCCTCCTGGTGGCAGGCGGGCCGCTCGCGTTCCAGCTGTGGGGCCCGCTGCCCCAGGCTGGCAGCCCGTTCGCCACCGCCTACTTCTCCGCGGACCTGGCCAACTACGTCGTGCCGACGGCGCAGCAGGCGCTGGCTCCGGAGTCGGCGATCGCCCGGTCGGCCGCGTTCGCCGGCGGCCCGGAGGAGCGCACCGCCTTCCTGGGCTGGCCGCTGTTGCTGGTCAGTGCGCTCGGGCTGGTGGCGTTGCGGCGGGTCCTCCGCATCCGCGCCGTCCTCCTGGTGGCGCTGCTGGTGGGGGTGCTCGCGCTCGGCGACGGGCTGATGGTCGACGGGACGGTCACCGGCATCCCGCTGCCGTGGCGGCTGCTCAGCGACCTGCCCGGTTTCGAGCACGTGCTCGCCAACCGGTTCGCGCTGTTCACGGCCGGCCTGGCGGGGGCCGGGCTCGCCTTCGCGCTGGACGAGGCGTTCCGGCAGGGCCGCGCGGTGCGGGTGGCGGCCACGGTCACGGCGGCCGTCGCGCTGCTCCCGCTCGCACCGGCGCCGCTGGCCGGCAAGGACGCTCCCGCCGTGCCCGCGTTCTTCACCACCCGCGCGGCCACCGACCTGGCCTGTCCCGGCGGCAGCGTGCTGGTGCTGCCCTTCCCGGGCCCGCAGAGCACCGCTCCGATGATCTGGCAGCAGGCCGCCGGGATGGCCTACGCGATGCCCGGTGGCTACTTCATCGGCCCGGCGGCAGACGGGCACGCCTTCGTGGGCGGGCAGCCCACCGTCACGGGGCACCTCTTCGACGGCGTCCGCTCCGGCGGCGAGGTCCCGACGCTCACGCCTACGCTGCGGGCCGCCTTCGCCGCCGACATGGCCCGCTGGGG
>JBBQEF010000314.1:0-6550 GCA_038320445.1 Mycobacteriales bacterium | reverse complement strand
ATTCAGCGGCATTCTGATCGGCACTCGAGGATCAGGGTGATCTTGCGGCGCCCCGGAGTGGGTGGTGGACGGCGGGACTGGTCCAATGTGTCGGTGTCATCGACCTCCAGCAGCCGCTATCGGGTCATCACCGCTTCGGTCACCCCTCTCGCGTCGATTCTCGGCTCTGGTCTGCTGATCATCGTCCCGGTGCTGGAGCGCACGCTCGGGTCCTGGTCGGTGTTCGGGGCGATCGGCATCTGCGCTGTGGCCTGGTTGCTCGGCACCGTGATCCGGCACAACGTGAGGGTCGTGGAGCAGCTCGAGAACAGCGGCGCGCTCGACGACGCGACCGTTCGCATGGGCAAGCTAGCCGACCTCGTCATTGTCGTGGCCTACGTGATCTCGGTAGCGCTGTACCTCAGGATCATGTCGGAGTACGTCGTCGGGTTCTTGAACTCGAACGGGTCCGGTCTGGCCGAGCGTGTCATCGCGTGCGCGACCGCGGCGGTGATCACCACGATCGGGGCGCTGCGAGGCTTCGATGGGCTTGACCGACTGGACCGGGTGTCGCTGCTCGTAGTGCTCGCCTTGACCACCGTGCTCGGTGCCGCCCTCGTATTCCATGACGGGATTGCCGTGATGAATGGCGACCTGAGCCTGCCGCCGTCGCCGCCCGTTGGTCCGACAGATGCCTTGCTCGTGCTTGGAGGGATCGTGATCACCGTCCAGGGCTTCGAGACCGTGCGCTACCTACGCGCTGAGTACGACTCCGAGACCCGGGTCAGTGCATCGCGCCTGGCCCAGCTGATCGCTTCGTCGATCTATGTCGGGTTCGTGGCGGTTGCCACGCCCACGATGGGGCTGGGCACCGGCGCCGGACCCGACAAGACCCTCCTGGACATCACGTCTCGCGTCGCACCGTCGCTAGCGCTGCCCCTGGTCCTGTCTGCGCTGCTGAGCCAGCTGAGTGCAGCAATCGCCGACACCGCGGCTGCTGACGGCAACCTGCGCGGCCTGAGCGGCTGGTTCCGGGGGCCGCGTGCCTTCACGATCAGTGGGGCAGCCGCGATCGCCCTGGCCGCCACCGCGCCCACCCTGACCATCGTGGCCGTCGCCTCGCGCGCCTTCGCGGCCTACTACGCGATCCAAGCCGTGATCGCACTGCGTACCGCGAGCGGCCTACGGCGAAAGGTCGGCTACGGATTCCTTGCGCTCCTGATGCTGGTCATCACGGTACTCGCCCGACCAGCCGGCTGAGCCACGAAGGTCTAACCGGCATATCCACGAGCACAGTGTCAAAGGGCTCACCCCAGGACCGATGTGTCACACCGCCGCCAATCGGCGTGCGGTAAGGAGACAGCACAGGGCAACAACGGTAGCCGCGAGTGCGACCCTCTAACGCACAGCTCACTCCGCAGGAGCTGCAGATCGCGGTGCTCGTCGCCGAGAGTAAGGGGAACAAGGAGGTCGCCGCGACGCTGCTTTTGTCGATTCGCACGGTGGAGTTCCACCTCTCGCGGGTCTATCGAAAGCTGTCCGTAGCAAACCGCGCCGCGCTCGCGTCCCGTCTTGCAGAGGGTGCCCCTCAGCCGCGGGGTGGCTGAACGCTCTAGCTGTCCAGTTCGAGCCGGCTCCCCAATGACAAGGCTGAGCCGCGAGTTGGTTACAGGGCTTAGCTCCCTTGGCGTCCTCAGCCGGTTGCGCGGACCATCCCGGTGAGGTCGAGGCTGGCGCCGTAGATCACCTGGTGGTAAGTGGCGCCCGGGGTGGGGGGCGTGCTCGAGAGCGCCCATACCGCGTATAGGCGGCCGTGGCTCATCGCCGTGCCGATGTAGTCTCCGGGGAAGATGCCCCGCGCGAACGCGGCGTAGGCGTAGTTGCTGCGTTGGCCGAGGGCGACGGGCGTGCCGAAGGCCCGCCCCGCACTGCGGGAGGTCGCGACGAACTGTCGGGCGAAGCGGCCGGCCGAGGTGTCGACGTTCGTGAGGCCGTAGGAGACCGAGACCTTGCCGTCGTAGGCGGAGACGTCGGCGTTGACGCCGGTCAGCGTCGGGTCGGGCCGGTTGACCAGGACCGGTGTCGACCAGTGCACCCCGTCGCTCGAGCTCGAGAGTTTGACCTTGCTGCCGTCGACGGCGTTCCAGACGGCATGGAGCCGGCCGGTGACGGGGTCCGCCGTCGCGGACGTGAGGCAGCAGCGGATGCCCGCCGGGCCGCCGCCCAGGTCGCGGGTGATGGTCCCACCGGCGGTCCAGGTCCGGCCGCCGTCCCGGGAGATACGGGTGAGGAGTCGGGTCACCACCGCTGGGGCCCGCGGCGACGGCGACGCCGGCCGGGCCGAGCCGCGGACCCCGGCTACCTCCGGTCCCTCGTCCGCGGCGGCCGACCCGAAGTCGAGGTAGGAGTCGATGAGCGTGCCGTCGGGCTGGATCATCGGCTGCGAGTTCTGGGTGTTGGCGTGTCGTGGGCTGACGGCGACGGGGGCGGTCCAGGTGCGGCCGTGGTCGTCGGAGGTGACGAGCCACTGCGGCGAGCCGAGGGACGCACCGGAGGAGGCGTCACTGAGGAAGGGGGTCCAGAACTGGTAGATGCGGCCTCGGTGTGGGCTCGTCGCGCCGGTGTCGACGACGAGCCAGTTCTTGTCGTCCGAGACCGTGCAGGTCCGGCTGCGGTGTGCCGTCGTCGGCGCCGCGAATGTCCGACCGCCGTCGGTGCTGCGCGAGACGAGCACCGCGCTGTCGCAGCCGGCGCTGATGACGAGGGTGGAGACGTAGACGGCCCCCGCGGCGTCGAAGGCGACGACCGGGTCGCTGGCTCGCGGCCACGTGCTCGGGCCACCGGTGGCGGAGGTGATCCCCGGCAACGGCTGGTGATGCCAGGTGCGACCGCCGTCGTGCGTCCAGCTCGTCTCGATCCCCACCGCCCCACCCGTCGCGTAACGGCCGTCGTGAGCGGCGGCCACGGCCACGTCCGGGTCGAGAGGCGAGACGGCGACGTCGGGCTCGACCAGGGTGTCGGGCTCCGAACCCGGGAGGGCGGGGACGTCCTGTCGGGCGATCTGACCCACGGTGAGCACGGCCGGAGGGGTGACCGTGCCGGTCGACGAGCCTGTCGTGCCTGCCAAGGCCGGGGAGACGGTGAGGACACCCACCGCCAGCGCGGCCGCGGTTGCCGGGAGCCAACTCCTGCGCTGCCTGCGGGCTCCGGTCGCTCGAACTGGCTTACGCGTCATCAGCTACCTCCGTGGGGTCTCGAGTCTTCGTGGAACGTACCCCCGGAAGCGGGTTGGCGCACGGCGAGGAGGCTGGCCACACCCCGGACCCAGCACGAAGCAGGGCGGTCGGCGGGTCGGGCGCGAAGATGCCACAAATGCACTCTGTCGTTCGGCACCCGGTCCAGTCACCGCTACACATGGCACACGGCAATGGCGATCCCGGGGCGTCCTTTGGGCGGCGGCGGGGTCCAGCCATCCCGTGTGGCTGGCACCCTCCGTTGGGCGACGGGGCTGAGCCGTATTGCACGAGCTCCGGACATCCGGGCCGGCCCAACCGCGGGGGAAACGTGCGGCATACCGCCCAGTTTGACGCACACCCGTGGCTTCCGCAGATGTCCACCATTGCCAAGAGTCGCACTGTGGATGCCCGGGCCAGGGACGGCGTTCACTCGCCCATCCGAGCCAGACGCCGGAGCCTTCTGTCAGCGGGGGTCGACCTTCTGTTGACCGCGACCAGATCGCGTCACCTCAGGTGAGGAAGTCGTGAAACTGGTTGCGAGTGGTGCCTCCGAGTTTGGCGGCCGAGCGGTAGAGGTGGCCTTCGACGGTGCGGACCGAGACGACCAATCGTTCGGCGATTGCCCGGTTGGACAAGCCTTGGGCGGCGAGGGTGACGATCTCGCGTTCGCGGGTGGTCAGGGGTGATGGTTGGAGCGCCTCGCGTAGGGCGGGGGTTCGGGCGCCCCCGCATGCCGAGGCGAGTCGTTCCGCGGTGGCCGTTGCCGTTAGCGCGGGGCCGCGTCGGCCTTGTCGGGTGTAGGCGGTGGCGGCGTGTGCTGCCGCGTCGGCGGCGGCGAGCCGGTCACCCATCTGTTCGAGTAGGTGGGAGGCGGCGTGGAGTGCGTCGCCGTCGTGCGCAGCGAGGGCGGCGGCATGGGCTGCAGCTGCGGGCGCGCGGGGCCCGTCGACCTGGGTGGCGAGCTCGGCCAGCCGGTCGGCGCCGGTGTGATCGCCGAGGCGGGCCGCCGTTTGCAGGGCCAGGACCTCGTAGGCGGGTTGACCAAGGGCGACGGCTTTCTCTGCTGCCGTCGTGGCCAGTTGGACGGCTTCGCTGACTGCGCCCTGTGCTGCGGCGACCCAGGCGTGGGCCAGCAGCACGTCAGCGGCGAGGAACCCGAACGCAGGGCATCGGCGCTGCTCGAGTTGCTCCAGCGCTTGGGATGCGGCATCACCCTCGCCGGCCATGGCCAGCGTCTGGGTGAGGCGGACGAGGCAGTGAAAGGTCCAACCGATCGTCTCGTTCGCGGCGATGAACCCGTTGAGCGCCTGCTGTAGCCACGTCCGGGCAGCCGGCAGGTCACCGGCGCCGAGAGCGGCGTGTCCGGCAAGGAATGCGGTGGTCAACTGTGGCATTCCGGGCAGCTCAGCGTTTGAGTGGCGCAGCCGGATGGCGATGGTGGTGGCCTCCGACAGGTAGCCGGCGAGTTGCAGTGCCAGCAGGTGGACGTCGCCCAGCCCGAATCGGAGGAAGGCGGCGTTGACGGATCGTTCCGTGATCGCATACCCGCGCGCAGCAACAGTGGTGACTTCGTCGGCGGCGCCCCCGCAGCCCAGTGCCACGAGCAGCCCGATCGTTGCCAGGATCGTTACCCGGTCGTCCAGTCGAGGAGATTCGAGTACCCGTCTCATGGTTGGCGTTGCGGCAGTGCTGCGGCCGAGCAGGCAATCAAATGTCAGTTTGAGCGCGTCGAGCGTGACGAGGGCGTCGGCATTGGCATTGGCATTGGCATTGGCATTGGCGAGAGTGCGTCGGGCCTCATTGAGGACGGCCATGGCTTGGTCCGGCCGTCCGAGATCCCAGAACAGGTTGCAGGCCCGCACGATCGTGAGCTGCACGCGGGCAAGCTCGTCCGGTTCGAGATCCGCAAGGGGCGCCAAGATCGCCTCGGTCTCCCGCCCGCGGTTCAGCATCGACAGCGCGTAGGCGTGCGCCACCTGCGTGCCCCGTCCACCGCCTGCCAGTACCGCCGCCCGGAGGAGCTTTTCGGCGAGTGGCACATCGAGCAGTTTCAAGGCCGCGCGGGCACCCTCATTGAGGACAGTCGGATCGGGCGGGAGGTCGGATTCCAGCGTCAGCACCGCCCGGCGCAGCGTGTCTTGTGCACGCTCGTCTCCGCTGATGGCCAACGCCTGTGCTAGCAGACCTCGTAGTCGGCGTGCGCGTAACTGACCGGTTCTGGCTCGGCGCGCCTCCCCATAGAGCGGGTGAGCCAGCCGGGCCTCGAGTTCCGTCCCGCGTCGGGTGATGCTGACGAGTCGATCCGACTCGGCCGTCTCGACCGCCGATGGGTCGACGAGCTTACTGAGCAGGGAAACCGGCAGAGGCTCGCCCATAGCCAGTAGATCCAACACGGCACCGACGGACTCGGACAGACCACCCATCTGGGTATCGACCAGTTCGACCAGACCGGGGGACAGCACGGTCTCACCAATCCACTGCCACACGCCATCGATCAAGCGCCACCGGTTCGCGGCGAGCTCCTCGTCCAGCAGGTGGCGCAGATACAAGACGTTGCCGCGAGTCAGAGACCACATCCTCCGCGACGCCGCCTCGTCGATTGGCCCGTTGAGCACACTGGTCAGTAGGGTCGCCGTCTCCTCGGCCGACAACGGCTGGAGCTCTAACCGAGCCAGCTGACCGTCCTTCCACAACGCGGTCACCGAGTCAGGCGCTGGCTCGCCGCTGCGCACCGTCAGCACGACCGTCGCCTGGCCCTGCATCGCCAGCTGGTTGACCAGAAACGCGGACTGTTCATCAAGGAGATGCGCATCGTCGACGGCCACGAGGACCCGTGACCCCTTGGAGCCCTCCAGCAGGCCGTCCATGACCTCACGCATCAGATGGAGCGGGTCCCCGCCGCTCAACTTCCTTACGCTGGCGAACGCGCCCAACGGTAGGGCTCGTGCCGAACGTGTGGCCGCGACCCAGCGGGTGAGTTGCCGCTGACGTTGTGCGGCCGCGATGCTTTCGCGCGCCAACCTTGTCTTGCCGACGCCGGCGGCCCCGGCGAGCACAATGCCGCGGCGGTCACTCGATCCGGTGACGACGGCGTTGATGAAACGGAGCTCTTCCCCCCGTCCGGTCAGTGGCCAATCGAGACTCATGAGCCAAGGGTAGGGAACTGACAGCTATTCGTTCGTGTTTTTTTCCATGGCCGCGAGCTTCGCTTCGGCCAGCCTCAGCATCGGCTCCAGCGCCTCGAGCTCGATGTCGAGGCACTCGGCGATCAACGCACCAGCTACCCCCGCGTCACGCAGCCGAAGGGCCAGCGAATATGGGCGCGGAATTCTTCG
>JBBQEF010000313.1:0-6571 GCA_038320445.1 Mycobacteriales bacterium | reverse complement strand
GTGTGCCCGCCCAGCTGATGCAGGGCGACGAGGTGGGCTTCCTGGCGTGGGCTGAGCTTGGGCTTCTTCCCCCGCAGCCGGCCCTTCGCCCGGGCCACCTCCATCCCTTCCCGGGTCCGCATCTTGATCAAGTCGGACTCGAACTCTGCGACCATGGCCAGCACGTTGAACAACAGCCGTCCGACCGGATCGGTCGGATCGTGGACCGACCCGCCGAGGCTGAGCTTGACCTCGCGGGCGCTGAGCTCGGCGACACTGTCGCGAGCATCCGGGAGCGACCGGGCGAGCCGGTCGAGCTTGGTGACGACCAGGACATCGCCGCCGCGGCACGCGGCCATCGCCTCGCGTAGCCCGGGCCGGGCCCGGTTGGTTCCGGTGAGCCCGTGGTCGACGTAGATCCGGTCGGGCGAGACACCGAGCGCGGTGAGGGCGTCGCGTTGCGCGGTGAGGTCTTGTTCGTCGGTGGAGACCCGGGCGTAGCCGATCAGCAGTCCGCTCACCGCGCCAGTGTCCCGGTTAGCACCCCCTCATCGGGCATTTCACCGGGCGGGTCTTACGGGAATCGGTGAGCAGCAGCGATCTTCCCCGAGCGGATGCGGTGCGAGTGTCCCGGTGGGGGTTCGGCTTACGGGATCGTTCCAGCCCCCCGGCCGCCTGTGTACGTGTATCTAGGTGGGGCCCCTCGCGGGTCGGTGGAGGGCGGCCGCGATGGTGATGAATGAGCGGACGAGGGGGCTGGTGTCGTTGTTGCTCCAGGCGACGACGAGTTGGCTGGGTGGCTGGTCGGCGAGTTCGACCGCGGTGAGCCCGTCGGGGAGGTCGTGGCCGAGCGGGATCAGTCCGACGGTTCCGTTCCACCGGACCGCTTGCAGGCACTCGTGGGCAGTGCGGACGATGGGCCCGTCGCGTCGGGTGTCCGAGCCGCCGGCCCAGTAGGTGCTCCAGACCGGGTCGGTGCCGTCGGGAAACCTGAACCAGCGCCGTCCGGCGAGATCGTCGAGGTGCAGTACTGCCCGATCGGCGAGGGGGTCGTCGGTACGCAGCACCGCTCCGACCGGATCGGAGCGCAGCAGGTGTGTGTGGATTCCGGTGACGTCGAACGGTGCGCGGGTGAGCGCGACGTCGACGAGGCCGGCCCGCAGGCCGGTAGTGGGATCAGTGAAGTCGGACTCGCGGATGCGGACGACAACCCCCGGATGGCGATCACGGAAGGCCGTGGCGAGCGGGGCTCCGGCCTGCTCGACGGTATCGGCCAGGGTGCCGATGGTCAGCGTGGCGGTCCCGACTGCCGTGGCCACCCGGGCCCGGGCGTGCTCGACCTGATCGAGCAGCGTGCGGGCTTCGTCGTACAGCGCGGCACCTGCCGCGGTCAGTGTGGCCCCGGCGGGTGATCGATCTAGCAGCACGGCCCCGAGGTCGTTCTCGAGCTGTTTGACCGCGCGGCTGAGCGACGGCTGTGTGATGTGCAGCCGGGCCGCCGCGCGGCCGAAGTGGCGTTCGTCAGCGACCATCACGAAGTAGCGTAGGAGACGGAAGTCCATCACCAGCGACGATAGCCGTAGAGCATCGCAGCTGCAGAACAAGTATTGGACCCGCGCCCCGGATCGCGCTGGACTGGGGAGGTGGGACGGGGACCGCGACAGCAGCCCCCCCGGCGCGGCGACTGGCCACGTTTCCCGTGCGCCTGTCGCGGCGAACACGGTACGGCAGCCGATATTCGTGAGGAGATCATCGTGGTTGAGGTGTCGATCGTCGGACCGGGCGAGGGCGAAACGTTCCTGTTGGGACCGGCGGTCCAGATGCGCATTCTGGAGAACGGCAGCACCACCGCCCACCGACTCGGTGTCGCAGAGGGCACACTCGCCCCGCGCACCGCTGGACCGCCCCAGCACCGCCACGCCCAGCACGACGAAGGGTTCTACGTGGTGTCGGGAACCGTGCGCTTCACCATCGGCGACCAGGACCACGACGCGCGCGCGGGAACATTCGTCATGGTGCCCACGGGCGCCCCGCACACCTTCGCCAACCCCGGTGACGAGCCAGCGGTCCTGCTCACCACCTTCACCCCGGACCACTATGTGCAGTACTTCCGCGACCTGCGCGACGCGTCCGCTGCAGGCCCCCCGACAAGCAGCGACGTCGATGCGATCATGGCCCGCTACGCCACCGAAGCATCGACCGAGTACGCGCCCTAACTCGTGGCACCGGCCAGGTGCTCATCCGGCGCACCCGGCGAGCACCACCGCCATGACCGCCGGGCGCGCGAGGGCCGTCGGCCGTGGGTGAGCCCGCGGCAGCAGTGTGGTCGAGCGCACGCGCTCGCTGTAAGGGTCGCCACAACCAGCAGGATCCACGGGTCGCCGACGCGCTCCAGGATCCCGCGGATGGCGCGGCCGCCGTTGCTTGGTCGTCACTCGGGGAGGTCCCGCGGTGGTCATCGCCTACTCGGTCGTTGCGGGACTGCTGGCCCTGTTCTATCTGTATGCCGGTGGGAAGAAGATCACGCAGAGCCAGGACCAGCTGGCACCCATGATGGGCTGGGTCGACACCATCCCGATGCCGGTGGTCCGGCTCATCGGTGTCATCGAGCTCCTCGGAGTGGCCGGACTCGTCCTACCACCGTTGACCGGGATCGCGCCGTTTCTCGCCTTCGCGGCCGCCGTGGGCTTCGTCATCCTGCAGCTCCTGGCGACCGGCCTGCACCTGCGGCGTGGCGAGGCGAAGTTCATCGGCCTGAATGTGGCCTTGATCGCCGCAGCGGCGGCCGCAGCGTGGCTTGCGACAGCATTCTGAGCAGTACGCTGGTGCCCAAAGGTGCGAGAGCTCCCGCCAGACTTCCCGTCCTCCGACTCCGCTTCTCGAGCGGGGGTAGCCGATCGCGCCAGCGGCTCGGGTCGGTGTCCGAACGCGGGCCCGAAACCTGCCCGAGCAGCGATCGCTTGCGGCACATCGATGGGATCGGGCCACATCCGTACGAGCCACGCGGCGAGCCCTTCCACCCATGAAGGTATTCTGTCGGTATACTCGATGTCATGACGGACACGACCATCAAGGTCGACAGCTCGGTGCGCGATCGCCTGGCGGTGCTCGCCGCACAGCGGGGCGCGACGATCCGGGACCTGGTCAGCGAGTTGGCGGCGCAGACACCGACCCAGGAAGAGCTCGCCACCCGCCACACCGCCGCCACCGCGTACCTGCGCGAGCATCTGTGTCCCGATCTCGACGGCGAGGACGCCGCGGCCGGGGAACGGTTCTGGTGCGAGTTGGAGGAAGGCCGGACGCCGTTGTCGTCCCGCGGTGTGCAGGGTGGGGCGCCGGGGTGAGCTCCGCGTTGGTGGCGGTGGTGTTCGACCACACCGCACTGCTTGCGCTGGGCGCGGGTAGCCGGATGCTGTCGGGGTTGGTGTCGCAGGCCCATGCGCGCCCGGGTCGCTACATCTTCGCGCCTGCGTTGTGCGTGGCGGCGGCCGTGGCCGAGAGGCCCGGTTTGGCCGACCACATCGGGGTGCTGCCCGCGCTGCAGGTCATCGACCTCGACTACCCCGCCGCGGCCGCGGTCGGCAGCTTCATCGCCGCCGGCGTGGACTGGCGCGACGGGCAGGCCATCACCGCCGCCCGCCCGACAGCCGACTGGCCCACCGGGCGACCCGTGCTCACCACTACCCCCGAGACCTACCGCGATTGGGGCGTCGAGGTCATCACCACGACCTGATCAACAACTTTCTGCACTAGAAAACCCAGAACCGTCCCGCAGACGGATCCTCTTACGGGAACGGTCGTGTGCGCGTGCTGTCGCGGGTGCCGATCGTCAACCGACACTCGCGGGTTTGGACCAGACGATCGAGTATCGCCACAGCGCGTGCCGGCGAAATCGAGCCCCAGGCAGGAGATCGTCGGCCAAGCGCCGCATACCGGTATAGGTCTCGGGTGGCGGCCAGACCTTGGGTGACGGGTGTTCCCAGTGCTCTCTTGTCAGGGAGTGCACTCGATGGGCAAGAACACCGGCAGCCTCGTAGGGCAGGTCTCGCAGCGAGTCGCTGCGCGCGAGACCGAGCACCGCCAACGAACCGCCGGGACGCAGTAGGGCGCGCATCCGCGTGAGGGCGACGGTCGCGTCCATGTGGTGCAGCATCGCTACAGATGCGATGAAGTCGAACGATTCGGCGTTGAACGGGTGGGCGTTGAACGGGTGGGCGTTGAACGGGTGGGCGAGGAAATCTCCGACCACGTAGACGGCGCCTGCCGTGCCGACCTGCCTCTTCGCTTCGTCGATGCTGCGCTGGTCGGTGTCGATACCGACGACGGTTGGCACGCGCCGCACGAGTTCCCGGGTGAGGGTGGCTTCACCGCAGCCGACGTCCAGGGCCGACTGAGCGTTCGCTGGGACGGCGCGCAGGAGTATCGAGTGATAGTGGATGTTATGGTTCCACGCTTCGTTCGCACAGCCACGTTCGCGATCGTGACACGTCACACACACAAATCCCGCTCAGCGATCGTCTACTGCGGCTGGGGTGGAGCTGGCGACGATCTTGACCGCGCAGCGGACCGGCCGCTTCATCGATCATGGCCCTAGGCTGGGGAGATCCATTCCGACGTCCGATGCGGTGTCGAGCAACCACGCCAGCGCGGCAACCTCGCTGGTGAAGAACTGTGTCGGCGCCGCGAAGCCGCCACCGCCCGGAGGGGCGAAAATCGCCCGGATCCGGTCGACCGCGGACTCGCCCAGTAGCGCGATCCGGGGCGCGGTGCAGCGGTACCCGAACTGTGCACGCGCCTCGCGCGTCGGGGTATCGACACCGGTCATCTGCACCAGCAGCGGCCGCGGCCGGTCACCGTTGAGGTTATCGACCGCCACCCGCGCCGCGACCGCGAGCGGACCGGTGATGCACAGCCCCGGCGCCCAGCTCAACCGCACGATCCCGGGCGGAACGGCCACCACCACCCGAAACGCCCCATCAGGGTGTGTGGCTGTGGGCATCGTGGCAGCGTAGCCAGTCGGTGGATGCCGTCGCGGGATCACCATCCGATGTGGTGACTACTCACCGGCCGGCTTCGCGTGGCCGCGCCTGCTCAGCGGCGGGTTCTCGGTGGCGGCCACGGTGTTGGGCGTGGTGTTGGGCGTGGTGTTGGGTGTGGTGTCGAACCGGGCCAGGACCGCGGTGAGCTGTTCGCTGGCCTCGCGGCGCAGCGCGGCCCGCTCCTGCGCGGCTTCTCGGCGGGCGGCGGTGAGTTCCTGGTGGTGGTCGTCGCGGAGCTGCTCGAGCTCGGCCCGGACCCGGTCGAGGGTGGCCCGGTCCTCGGTGGCGCGCCGGTCGGCGGCGGCCCGGTCGGCCTCGGCCCGGGTCTGCGCGCTGCCGGCGTCGGCGGTCTGCTGCTGGGCGGCCAGGATCTGCGTGCGGGCCTCACTGCCGGCGTCGCGGGCGGCCTGCTCCGCGGCGGCCACCCGGGCATCGGCGTCGGCCCGGGCCTGCTCCATCTCCCGGCGCATCTGGGCGGTGCGTTCGGCCAGCACCCGGTCCCGCTCGGCCTCGACCTCGACGCGGTGCTGCTCGGCCTGCGCGCGGGCGGCGGCGATCTGCTCGGCAGCCTCGGCCTGGACCCGGTCCAGCTGGTCGTGGGCGGCGGTCTCGGCGGCGACCGCAGCGGCGGCGCGCGCCTGCTGCTCGGCGATCGCGGCGTCGGTGTCGGCGGTGATCCGGGCGATGGTCTCGGCGCTCTCCGCGCGCACCGTCTCGACCTCGCGTAGTGCGTTCTCGGCGGCGTCGTCGGCCTGGGCCCGCTGTTCGGCCTCGGTGTCGGCGCGGCGGCGCTGCTCGCGGGCCTCGCGCTCCGCGGCGGCCTGCGCGCCGTGGGCCTCGGCGATCCGCACGGAGGTCTCGCGCTGCACCTGGTCGACCTCGTACGCGGCCGCCTCCGGATCGGCGACAGTCCGGGCGACCTCGCTAGCCCGGTCCAGGATCGCGCCCAACTGGCGCTGCTGCGCGTCGAGGGCCTGCTGAGTCTGCGCGGCGATGTCGCCGAACTGGGCCAGCAGCACCCCGAACGACGCCCGCCCGTCGGTCACCGGCCGCACCGGCACCACATCGGGCTCCCCCGCCCCGCCGGACCCGGTCGGGCCGACGCCGGCGGCGGCGAGCTGGAATGCGCGGCGAGCGGCGAACGCCTTGGCCCGGTTGTGCCCGGGCAGGTCGCAGTACCGCGACGGCGCCCCCGGCAACCCGGTGCGCTCGATCGGCCGCCCACACGCGAGCCCCGGCCCGGTCGGGAACTGGCACCCCTCCCCACCCTCACCGTTCACGCCGCCGTTCGCGGCCCCCGCCGCCGGCCCCGCCGCCGGCGCGTCGCGCTCGTCATCGCTCATGACCCCAGCCGCCCCGACGAGCAGGACCAGCACGGTGGCGAGCAGCGCGGCGATCAACGGCGAGTCGAAGAGCCCGCCGCTGACGATACCGAGGACCGTGTAGGCGAGCGCCCAGAGCAGGCACGCGACCGCAGCGGCCGGTACCAGCCTGCGCCACGGGTAGCCGACGGTGGCGGCGGCCAGGAGCACCGGGATGCGGCCCGCCGGGAT
>JBBQEF010000312.1:0-6647 GCA_038320445.1 Mycobacteriales bacterium | reverse complement strand
AGCGGCGAGAGCACCGCGGCAGCCACGACGAAACCGACCGACATGTCGTCGAGACCGTTGCCCGCACCCGCGACGCGCTTCCCGAGCACGATGTACGCGGCCCACATCGCCGCCGCCGCAAGCGCCCACATGACCCCCGATGGACTGCCTGACCAGCGCACATCCGCGATGAGCACGACGCCGGCCGCCGCCAGCACCACGGCCGCGACGTCCCGGGCCCGCCGCGAGGCCACCGCGGCGACCGCCACCGGTCCGCAGAACTCGATGGCCACTGCCGTGCCGAGCGGCAGCTCCGCGATCGCCTCGTAGAACGCGACGTTCATGAGCGCGGTGGCCAGCCCGAACGCGACGGCCCGGCCCAGCCGCCTGCCGCGCCACGCGTCCCGTCCGGGACGGCGCCAGGCGACGAGCACCACACCGGCACCCACCAGGCGCAACACGGCGACAGCGGACGGCGACAGAAGATCGAACAAGCCGACGGCGAGGGCCGCCCCGACGTACATCGAGACGCCTCCGACGACGAACAGCAACGGAGCCGGAACCCGGCTGCCCACACTGGTCGTCATGACTGCACAGAGTAATCATCCCGCGGAGAGTGTTAACAATCCACACCTTGCGGTGACCCGGCACGCACCGCAGAATTCACTTGTAGTCAACTGAATCTGTATGGTTCCACAGCACGGAGGCCACCGTTCGGCGATCGTTACCGGGCCGAAGTGACGTTCGTCGCGACGCGCCGCGGGAACACATGCGGGGGTGCTGAACGTCTGGGAGAGTGGACGTACCGCGAGAGCGGTCGTCACAGCTAACGGCCTCGGGGCACGTGCCCCGGAGTCGAACGGAGGGAGACCGCTATGCAGCCAGGAACCCTGACCCGGCCCGAGTTGACCCTTGCCGACCGCTGTGACCGCTGCGGGGCGGCGGCGAAGGTCCGTGCCGTCCTGCCGAAGGGCGGCGAGCTGCTGTTCTGCGGTCATCACGCGAAGGCGCACGCCGAGAAGCTCCGCGAGGTGCAGGCGGACGTGCAGACGGGCAGTTGACCGGGCCGGCGGAAGCCGGCCATTCCAACTCTCACGGCGGGGCGAGGACCACATGGTCCCCGCCCCGCCGTCGTCTGCCGGGCCGACCCGTCGGCCACCCCCGCGTCAGCGCCAGGTGCGGAGGACGGCGATGCGCTCTTCGAGCTGCTCGATGCTCGCCATCGCCGTCGGTGGGCCACCGCACTGCACCCGCAGCTCGTTGTGGATCATGCCGTGGGGCTTGTTCGTACGGTGGTTGTGCATCGCGACCAGGGTGTTCAGCTCCTTGCGGAGCGTGGAGATCTGCTCCCGCACCGAGAGCTGAGGGCGTTGCGCGGGCGCGACCGGGGGGGCTGCGGCCGCCGCCTTGCGCTGGGAGCGGGTGAGCCAGTCCTTCTGCCGCTGCGACAGCAGGGTGCGCACCTGGTCGGGCTCCAACAGGCCGGGAAGGCCCAGGTAGTCCTCCTCGTCGGCGGAGAACGAGGTGCCCTCGTAGATCAGCTGGTCGAGTTCGGCGTGGGCCTCGAGCGCGGTGAACGCCTTCTCCTCCTCCCCCGGCTCGTCCCGCCGGGCCTGGGCAGCAGCCAGCAGCTCGTCGTCCCACTGCTCGTCGGCGCGGTGCGGTTTGCCGAGGACGTGGTCGCGCTGCGCCTCCAGCTCGCTCGCCAGCCCCAGCAGCACCGGGACGCTCGGAACGAACACCGACGCCGTCTCCCCCGGCCGTCGCGACCGCACGAACCGGCCGACGGCCTGGGCGAAGAACAGCGGGGTGGACGCGCTCGTGGCGTAGACGCCGACGGCGAGGCGCGGCACGTCGACGCCCTCACTGACCATTCGGACAGCGACCATCCAGCGGTCGTCCGACGACGCGAACCGCGCGATCCGCGCCGACGCGCCCGCCTCGTCGGAGAGCACGACGACGGGTGGCGTGCCGGTGACGTCGGTGAGGATCGCGGCGTACGCGCGGGCGGTGGTCTGGTCGGTGGCGATGACCAGCCCCCCGGCGTCGGGCATGCCCCCCGAGCGGTGGCCGGTCAGGCGCTTGTCGGCCGCGCGCAGGACGGCCGGGATCCACTCACCGCCCGGGTCGAGCGCGGTGCGCCAGGCCCGGCCGGTCTGCTCCCCGGTCATCGGCTCGCCCAGCCGGGCCGTGATCTCCTCCCCCGCGCTCGTGCGCCAGCTGGAGACCCCCGAGTAGGCGAGGAACACCACCGGCCGCACGACGCCGTCCGCGAGCGCCTCGGAGTAGCCGTAGGAGTGGTCGGCACGGCTGCGCAGGGCACCTTCGGCGTCGGGCAGGTAGTCGATGAACGGGATCGGGTTGTCGTCGCTGCGGAACGGGGTGCCGGTGAGCGTCAGGCGGCGGGTGGCGGGCTCGAACGCCTCCTTGACGGCATCGCCCCAGGAGCGGGCGTCGCCGGTGTGGTGCACCTCGTCGAGCACCACCAGGGTGCGCCGGTTCTCGGTACGCGCCCGGTGCAGCAGCGGGTGCGCCGCGACGCCGGCGTAGGTGACGGCGATGCCGGTGTAGTCCGACGAGGTGGCACCGGTGGAGTTGCGGAAGTCCGGGTCGATCGCGATGCCGACCTGCGCCGCGGCCAGCGACCACTGGGACTTCAGGTGCTCGGTGGGGGTGACGACGGTGATCCGGTCGATCACGCGGTCGGCCAGCAGCTCCGACGCCACGCGCAGCGCGAACGCCGTCTTGCCCGCGCCGGGCGTCGCGACGGCCAGGAAGTCCTGCGGGGATGCGGCCAGGTAGCGGGCGAGCGCGCTGCGCTGCCAGGCCCGCAGCGGGCGGGAGGCAGGCGCGATCGGCTGAGCCTGGGACACACGACTCCCTGACGTCTCGACTGGCGGGGGGCGCCCGGGCACCTCCGGCCGGGGCGCTCAGGATAACGGCACCGCATCGACGGCCCGGGACGACCCGCCGCTGCGCGCGTGGTCCATGCTGAGGACCAGGAGTTGCCCGATCGTCCCCGCGCCACTCAAGCTGACACCGATCGCCGCCGGAGCAGAGGAGCCTCGTGAGCAGTCCGCCGACCACCCCCGAGCCCGACGTCGACGTCGCCACCGGGCTGGACATGCTCCTGACCGACGGAGCGCTCGGCCCCCTGCGCCGGATGCTGCCCGCCTCGTCCGGGCTGCGGATGGCCGCGGCGCTGGCCGGCAAGCCCGTCACGGTCGCGCGCCGCGGCGTCGGGCTGGCCGCCGAGCTCGCCCGCATCGGCGTCGGCAGCTCGGACGTGGCTCCCCACGCCAAGGACAAGCGCTACGTCGACCCGGCCTGGTCGACGAACCCGCTGCTGCGCCGCGTCGTGCAGGCCCACATCGCCGCGAGCGGCACCGCCGGTGAGCTCGTGCAGGACGCGGGCCTGGAGTGGACCGACCACGAGCGCGTCCAGTTCGCCGTCGGCAACCTCTCCGACGCGCTGGCGCCCAGCAACAGCCTGCTCAACCCCCTGGCCTGGCGGGCCGCCGCCGACACCCGCGGTGCGAGCATCGTCCGCGGTACCCGGCGGCTGATCGCCGACCTGTCCACCGCCCCGCGCGTGCCGTCCATGGTGGAGCCGGATGCGTTCACCGTCGGCGAGGACGTGGCCGCCACCCCCGGCGCCGTGGTGCTGCGCACACCGGTCTTCGAGCTCATCCAGTACCTGCCCGCCACCGAGACGGTGCGGGAGATCCCGCTGCTCGTGGTGCCGCCGACGATCAACAAGTTCTACGTGGCCGACCTCGCGCCGGGCCGCAGCATCGTCGAGAACCTGGTGGCGCACGGCCAACAGGTGTTCCTCATGTCGTGGCGCAACCCCGACGCCGACCATGCCGGGTGGGACCTCGACACCTACGGCCGGGCCGTCCTCGACGCGATGGACGCCTGCGAGACGATCAGCCGCACGTCGTCGACGTCGCTGATGGCGTTCTGCTCCGGCGGCATGATCACCTCCATGGTGGTGGCACACCTCGCCGCGATCGGCGCGCAGGAGCGGGTGCGGTCCCTGACCTTCGCCGTGACGGTGCTGGACCAGGAGAAGGCCGGCACCACCGGCGCGTTGATGGACCCCGAGACGGCTCGCAGCGCGGTCGCGGCGTCGGCGAAGAAGGGCTATCTCGACGGCCGGACGCTCGCCGAGGTCTTCGCGTGGCTCCGGCCCAACGACCTGATCTGGTCCTACTGGGTCAACAACTATCTGCGCGGCCGGCCGCCCAAGGCGTTCGACATCCTGTTCTGGAACGCCGACACCACCCGCATGACGGCCGGCCTGCATCGCGACTTCATCGACATCGCGCTGCGCAACGCCCTGGTCACCCCCGGCGCGGCGACCATGCTCGGCACCCCGGTCGACCTCTCGAAGGTGGATCGCCCGAGCTACGTGATCGCCGGCATCGCCGACCATCTCTGCGCCTGGCAGTCGTGCTACCGCACCACGCAACTGCTGGGAGGGGAGAGCCGGTTCGTGCTCTCGACCAGCGGCCACATCGCGTCGATGGTCAACCCGCCCGGCAATCCCAAGGCCAGCTTCCGCGTCGCACCCGACGGCGCCGCGGCGCCGACCCCTCCGTCGGCCGAGGGCTGGCTGAGCGCGGCCACGACCGTGGCGGGGTCGTGGTGGCCCGACCACGCCGCCTGGCTGGCGGAGCACAGTGGTCGCCAGCAGGACGCCCCACCGGAGCTGGGCGGGCGCGGGCTGCACGCCATGGCCCCGGCGCCGGGCGAGTACGTGTTCGCCCCGTGACCGCCGACGTGATCTTTCCCGGGGAGGCGGCGAGGTGACCGCCTCCTCCGTCGAGGACGACACCTTCGAGACGGTCGTCCGCCGCAGGCGGCTGCGCGTGTCGGTGCGCCGGGCGACCGGGCCCGGCCCGGCCCGCACGCCGTTGCTGCTGCTCAACGGCATCGGCGCGAGCCTGGAGCTGCTGCAGCCGTTCGTCGACCACCTGCCGCCCGGCATCGAGGTGATCCGCTTCGACGTACCGGGGATCGGAGGCTCGCCCGTGCCGCTGGTCCCCTACCACATGTCGACGCTCGCGCCGCTCGTCGGCACGCTGGTGCGCAGGCTCGGCCACGAGCGCGTCGACGTGATGGGGTTCTCGTGGGGCGGTGGGCTCGCGCAGCAGTTCGCGGTGTCGCAGCGCAAGCAGACCCGCAAGCTGATCCTGGCCGCCACGGGCACCGGCTCGCTGATGGTGCCCGGGCGACCGCACGTTCTCGCGAAGATGCTCACGCCCCGCCGCCACCAGGACCCCGACTACGCGCGCCGGATCGCCGGGGAGATCTACGGCGGCACCATGCGCACCCATCCCGAGGCCGCGGCGCAGGTGCTGCACGCCTTCACGCGCAAGGGTCCCAGCCGCGGCTACTACTACCAGCTGCTGGCCGGCGCCGGATGGAGCAGCCTGCCTGCGCTCGGCCTGATCCGGCAGCCGACGCTGATCGTCGCGGGCGACGACGACCCGATCATCCCCGTGATCAACGCGAAGATCATGGCCAGAGGCATCCCGAACGGCAGGCTGCACCTCTACCAGGGCGGCCACCTGGCCTTGCTGACCGAGGCGAAGGCGCTGGCCCCGGTGATCGACGCCTTCCTGCTGGAGCGCTGAGCCGCTCCCACCGGCTAGGCCGCGGCGCGGCCGTGCAGGGCGTCGGCGTCGGGGGCGCGGGCCACCGCCAGCTGGTGGGCGAGGTACCTGGTGGCGCTCATCGTGTACAGCTCCATCAGCTCGACGCCGGCCGCGGCCATACAGGCGCGGAAGTCGTCCTCGTAGGTGACGCGGCCGAAGTCGATCGTGGTGACGTGCCGGATCATGGGCTTGGCCCGCTCCATCAGCCGCGAGCGCCTGCGCTGGAACGTCTGCGTGGCGAACACCCGCCCGCCGGGGGCGAGCTGCGTGGCCACGTGCGTGATGGCCGCGGCCGGATCGGGCAGCAGCATCAGGCTGGCGCTGAAGTACACCGCGTCATACGGGCCGCCCTCGTGGTCGTACACCGAGGCCAGGTGGGTCTCCACCCGCTCCGACAGGCCCGCACGGGCCAGCTCACGACGGCAGCGCCGCACGTAGTCGGCGTCGATGTCCAACCCGACCACGGTCAGGTCCTTGTCCCGGACGATCTCGGCGCACCGGGACATCGCGGCGCCCGTGCCGATGCCGACGTCCAGGACGCGGGCGCCCGCAGGCAGCCGGTCCAGTACCTCGCGGTACCAGTCGGCGGTCATCCCGACGATGAGACGGTCGTACACCCATCCCCGCAACCCGCTCATGGACCGCTGCCCCCGCGGACCGCGCGCCTCAGTCCTCGCCGCCGGGCCGGAGGCCCTCGTAGATCTTCTTGCAGTCCGGGCAGACCGGCGAGCCCGGCTTGGGCGCGCGCGTCACCGGGAAGGTCTCGCCGCAGAGCGCCTGCACGAGGTTGCCCAGCACCGCGCTCTCGGCGATCTTGTTCTTCTTGACGTAGTGGAACATCTTGGGCTCGTCCGTGCCCGTGCTGTCGGTGCCCTCTGGGCGGGTCTCGACGTCGGGCAGCACCTGCGTGGCCATGTCCTACATGATGCCCCACATGCCCGACGCCGTCTCCCGGTCCCTGGTCCGGACCTCTCCCGACGTGGCCGACGCCCTCGCAGGCGGCCG